>CAYQAJ010000230.1:0-8520 GCA_964415245.1 uncultured Pirellulaceae bacterium
CGACGTACTCTGCTACACCAACGACGATCCGGTGACGGCTCGACGCCTGAAGCAGGCCGGTGCCACGGCGGTGATGCCGGCGGGCAGCCCGATCGGCTCGGGGCAGGGGGTGCTCAACCCGAACAATATCCGCATCTGCTTGGAGTACCTCAAGGAAGAGGACGCGGATTACCCGGTGATTGTCGATGCCGGTGTCGGCACCGCCAGCGACGTGGCGGTGGCCATGGAGCTGGGGGTCGACGGCGTGCTGTTGAACACGGGAATCGCCCATGCCCGCGATGCAGTCGGCATGGCGCGAGCCATGAAGCACGCGACGATTGCGGGAAGGCTGGCGTACCTGTCGGGCCGCATTCCCAAGCGGCTCTACGCCACCGCGAGCAGCCCGCGCGAGGGCGTGATCTCGACGCGGCCGTGGTAGCGAGGGGAAAGCACCAAATCGCAAATCACAATGACCAAACAAATCCCGAACATCTGAATCCTCGCACGGGGGGATTTCGGGTGTGAGCGCGGTTTTGGGGAATTGGTTATTGGGGATTGGTCCTTGGTCAATTGGCAGATGCGGCGCGGCATCTGTCGCGCGTTGCACCTCACCCGCTCTCTTCCGTTCACGTGAGAAACGACGTCGGGTTTGCCGATTGTATGGATTCGGCAGACCTTTCGGCCGATATCTGTCTCTGTGCCGCGCTGCGCACCGTGAGCACCCGCGCGCCGGCGCGAGTCGCCTCTCGCTCCGCGAGAGGGCGCCGTTGCGTTCGATCGTGGCACGTGCTGACAGGGTCGCGGCAGCAGTGCTGTCATTTCGCCTTGGGCGCAGCCGCTCGCAGCCTCCATGTCCGGCAAAGGATCGTTCGCGAAAGGGATTTCCATGACACGTACCATCGCACTCGTCGCGCTCGTGGCCGGAGTCGTAACGGGCGGAGGGTGATGTGCCGATTGCCTCCACTCACCCGGCGAGCGGCCCTTGTTGCGGGCCATGGCGGGCGGACCGTGCGCGACCTGCGGCGGCGCGTGCGGCGCTACCTGTCGCAAGGTGTGTGGCAGCGAGTGTGGTGGGTCGTGCGGCGACCAGTGCGTACCACAAGGGCCGATCGATCATCTGCGCACCGCCGCGACGTGCGGCGCCGGCTGCGACGAAGTGTATTGGGACGAGTGGGTCAGCGATCCGCCTGATTGCGTCGACCCGTGCGACGACTGCGGCAACTGGATCGGCCACCAACCGTGCGCAGGCCCGATCCGCAGTGGCTGGTTGCAATTGCTGGGACTGCACAACTGCGGGAAGCACGGGTACGGTTCGTCGTGTGCAACGTGTGGCTGCGACGACAGCGTGCCAGTCGAGGGGGTCGTGTACGAAGAAGGCCCGATGTACGGGTACGAAGCCGTGCCCCAGACGCTCCCGGCTCCGCGTACCGCGCCCGTGCAAAAGAAAGCACCTCCCCAGCAGCCGCGAACCATTCCCTATTACGACCGCGAGCAAGAGAACTCGGCCATGAAGCCGATTCGCTGAGATCGCGCACTGTGCGGCGTCCGGCCGCTTCCAGGTTTCCTTGCCGCCTCGCGCCACCGCGTTGCTTCGCGCCCAACATCGCGTAAACTGGCGGGCATGGCACGCACGGGCATCGCCGTCTTTCTCGACATGCTGGCCGAGTTCGGCGTGCGCCACGTGTTCGGCAATCCCGGTACCACCGAGCTGCCGCTGAGCGACGCGTTGGTCGGCGACGAGCGGTTTCACTATGTCCTCGGCCTGCAAGAAGTGCCCGTCATGGCCATGGCCGACGGTTACGCGATGGCGTCGGGCTCGCTGGGGGTGGTGAACGTGCACATCGCGTGCGGTTTGGGCAACGCGATGGGCATGCTCTACAACGCCTATCGCGAGGGCACGCCGCTGTTGCTCACGGCGGGGCAGCAGGATCGCAGGCTCAAGTTCGAGGAGCCGATTCTGGGGGCCGACCTGGCGGCAGTCGCCCGGCCGTGGACCAAATGGTCGGCCGAGGTGGAACGGGTCGAAGACCTTCCTGCCGCGCTGCGTCGCGGTGTGCAGACTGCGCTCACGCCACCTACGGGTCCCGTGTTTCTGGCGCTGCCGCTCGATGTGCAGATGGCGACGAGCGACAAGCTCGACCTTTCGCCGATTCGTCTGCCCGATCGCCACGTGCGTCCGCCGGTCGAGGCCATTCGCCGGGCTGCGTCACTGCTGTTGGAAGCTGAGAACCCGGCTATTCTCGCCGGCAGTCGCGTGACCGAGGCAGGGGGCGTCCTTGAGCTGGTCGCCGTGGCCGAACGGCTGGGTGCGCCGGTCTACTGCGAGTCGGGCACCACGCACGGCCGGCTGCCGTTCCCTTGCCATCACCCGCTGAGCGGACCAGGTTTGCCGCTGTGGTCGCCCGAGGTGCGAGCGCGGCTCGATGAGTTCGACGTGGTGCTGGTCGTGGGCATGGACCTGCTCAGGCAGTATTTGTATCACGAGCCGTCGCGGGCCGTTCCCAAGCACGTGAAGCTGGTGCAGATCGACGAAGACCCCTGGCAGCTTGGCAAGAACTACCAGGTTGAAGTGGGGGTGATTGGCGACTCGAAAACCTCGCTGGCGGAGTTGGCCGAACTGCTTTCGGCGACGGCGACGCGCGAGCAAACGCAGCGCGCCGCTCGCCGCGCGGCGCGTTGGAGCGAGCAACACGCCGCGTCGCGCGAGGCGCTCAAACAGCGCATTGCCCAGCAGCGCGACGTGCGCCCCATGACGCCGCTTACCTTGATGGGCGCTTTGGCCCACGCGGTCACACCGAACACCGCGATCGTTGAAGAAGCGGTTACCACCACCAACACGACGCTCGAACGCCTCGGGGCGATCGGCGAACCATCGGGCTATTTCGGGCATCGCGGCTGGGCGCTGGGGTGGGGACTGGGCGTCGCGCTGGGTGTGAAGCTGGCATGGCCCGATCGACCGGTGCTGGCGATTCTCGGCGACGGGGCGGCCATGTACGGGATTCAGGGGCTATGGTCGGCGGCCCATCACCGCATTTCGGTCACGTTCGTCATCGCCAACAACGCCCAGTACGAGATTCTGAAAGTCGGCGCACGCGGGCTGCAATTGCCTCGCGCCGAGCAGAATCGCTTCCTGGGCATGGACCTGGTCGAGCCGGAGATCGACTTTGTGGCGCTGGCCCAATCGCTGGGCGTCGATGCGTGCCGTATCACAGAGCCGGACGAACTGACGCGCCGCGTGGCGGAGTCGCTAGGCTCCGATCGGCCGCTGCTGATCGACGTGCCGATCCAGCGACAGTTGCCCAAGCGGTTGGAGTACGGGTAGAGCAACCCTCTTGACGCCGGTGCGTCGTTCTTTGAAGATCGTGTCGCCCGTTAAGCGCGAATTCGGCACGCTTTCCTGCAGCTCACCAGCGCCGAGCCGCCGGTTGCATTGCCCCGCCCGCATAACCGACCAGGATCGAACACCGATGAAGCAGGCGATTGCCGGCGTCGTCCCCGCCGACGTGCAAGAAGTCACCTCGATGGTTGTCTGGCCATCGATCGCGGCCTACGCACCGGGCCGCGTGATCGGTCGGCTGTGCGCGTTGCGGTGGCCCGACGTTTACATCTTCCGTTTGGGCAACCTGCTGGCCCTGCTATCGATCCCGCTGGCACTGGCGCTTTACTTCTTCCGGCTGAAGCCGCAGTTTGGCATCTCGTTCGGCCAGGATCGCGACAACCCCGACCGGCCGCAGCGGGCATACGGAATTCCGTTTTACGGCACGTGCATCCAGCTCACCAACCGCCGCGTGATCGAGCTGCGTAATGAAATGTATTTGCACTTCTTCGTGCGGGTGTTCGGCCTTCCGATTCCCTTCCCTCGGTTCCGCTTTGCGGCGGAAGTGCGCTCGATCGGCTTGGATCAGTTCGACACCGTCCAACTGGTGCGGCGGCCGGGGCAGGAATGGTTCGACGCGGGCGACCTGGTGTTTCACAAGGGCAACGTCGAGTCGTTCCGTCTATCGGGCGTTTCCCGTCCCGAGGCGTTTCGGCATACGTGCCAGAAGGCGCATGCGGCTCTGGTCGGAGTTCGCAAGGCGTTGGCCGCCGAGCGGCAGGCGGTGCCGGCGTAACGTAGCAGACAGGGCAAACTGCCTCGCCCGCCGCACAACCGGCGCAATCGGTGCTCTTTCCAAGGCGGCCGGTACGCGGCTGTGGTGGGCCGACCATTCCACCGTCCAGGCCGATTCCGGTTCTGCTTGCCATTTCTGCTGGGAATTGTCGACGCGCGTTCCTTGGCCTAGTAGAATCGCTGGAGTGTATGCGCGCTCGCGATGCGCGCCGGTCTGTTCCTTCGATCGAACGCGAAGGCGAGTGAGAGAGGTGCGGCGATGGCAAACGACTCCAACGCTCCGGACGATGGCGGCTCCGTAAGCAAGGGGCGCAAGAAGAAACCCGGCACTGCGACGAAGCGGATTAGCAGCCAGACGGCGGCCGCCGCTCGCGACGCAGCCAACAACAGCACAACGAGCAGCCGGCGTCGCTCCACCAGCAAGGCGGCAAAAGACGCCGCGATGAAGAGCGCTAGCAAAGCCGCAACCGCGACCGAAAATACGCCTCCGGTCGAGCCCAAGCACAAGCATCCCCACTATACGTTCCTGGCGCAGGTGGTCGGCATCATTGCCGGGGCGGCGAGTATCTTCGGCGCCGGCTTCGCGGTGAGCGACTACAGCGCCAGGTTGCACGAATTTAATCTCGAGAAGACTCACTCTGATGAGCTCAAGAACGTCAAAACTGGTCTCGTGACCGTTACGGCTGAACGCGACAGATTCGGTGAGCAACTAACGGAATTGCAGAAATCGGCCAAATTCGACGTCGTCGAAGGTTATCTGCGCCGCGTCGTCGCCGACAGTACCACGAAAGGAAAGTGGGAAGGATTCGAGGCCAATTACGCGCGGGCGACGCTCTACCTGCTCAAGGCCACCGACGTGGCCGACAAGTATAGCAGTCCCACCGAAGTCTACGGTCGCATCGTCCGTTGGAGGTTGGGCGTCGACCTGCGTGGCGCCCAAGATGTTGCCGCCCAGGATCTTGACCCGCAGGATGAAGTGCTTCTTTCGCTCACCGGTTACGCGTACGATGCCGAACCCTGGGGTGGTACCTCTGCCGCCGAGTACGTTCATACGCACGTCGATCAGCTTTTGTACGATCGCGACTTGCTCGACTGCAAGCTTGATTTCCGAGGCGAAGGTCAGAAAGGCATTCTCGTGCTGGGGGAGCCGGCCGCCGGCAAGTCGTGGCTGCTGAATTATCTTCGGTTGGAGGCGGCGCGCCGCGCGTTGGCCGACGCCGACGCTCCGATCCCCGTGCGGGTCGATCTGGACGATCTGGACAAATCGAAGCCCATCACGAAGGAGGCAATCTGGGAGAAGGTCGACGAGTTGACGACGGATCCGAAGGACCCCGAGGCCGGCCCGCTGCAGCTCCCCCCCGATCGCCGCTACCTGTTGTTGTTGGATGCCTTGGACGAAGTCGCCCGTCCGGACGACGCCGCGCTGGCCGCCAACGAGATCATCATCAACGACGAGCGAGTAGATCGCGTGATTGTCACTTCGCGGATTAGCAACTACAGCGTGCTGCTGCACAAGGGAGATAAGGCCCTCACGCAGCACGGTTACCGCATGGCGCTGCTCTACGGCCAGGACTTCTCGTCGGTGGAAAGGCGCGTGCTGGCCTGCGAAGAGTTCCCGCGCGGGAGGCTGCTGGAAGTGCTCTCGGACACCCCGAGCCGGCCGGTGTGGATGCAGTTCTTTCGCCTGCCGTCGAATTTCAATTTCGCGAAAGAGGTCGCGGAGCAAGAAACTCTGCAATTGCAACAGGCTATCCGTACCGAACTGTTCAAACAGTACATTACCAACCGGCTGGAGCGCGTTCGCGAGGAGTTGAATGCCGATGTGGAGCAGCCGTCGCGGGCCGAGGATTTGCTGGCCGATATCGCCGGCATTCTTATCTCGGAGTCGGAACCGGGAACGAACGCGAAATTCACTTTCGACCACGCCAAGAAGGCGTACAAGGGTTCCGCCGGCGAGATCAGCCCAAACGTCAAAAAGCAGGCCATCCAAAAGCTGCTCGATCTCGTCCGCAAGGCGGGCATTATCGTGTCGCGCGAGGAAGATCAGTACGAGTTCCGGCACATGCAGTTCCTCGAGTATTACGCATCGCGCTGTGACGACATCGATTGGAAGACGGTTCCCCTTTCCAACGTAGCGTGGAAAGAGGTGCTGCTATTCAAGACGAGCGCCGGGGGCGCCGACGCCAAAGAACTGATTCTGCGGATGGCGGCCGAAGGTCAGCAGCAGCCCGTTCCCACCGCCGACAACCCGCACAACGACAAGACGGTAGATCTGGTAACGCTGGCCGTCGAGTGCATCGATACCGGGCCGTACAAGGACGACCAGGAGCTGAAGGAGTTGAAAAGGAGCCTCGAAGAACTGCTCATTGCCCGCCGCGGCTCGTAATGTGGAGCGTCGTGCCCGAGGCGTATGGCTGCGGCCGGAGAGGTGGGGAATTCACGATACCCGGTTAGCCGCGACGCACGGCGGAGCGCGTCATTCCTGCTTGGGCGGCAAACCTGCCCCATCCAACCGCCCGAGCAGAAACCGCACGGCAGCGGCCGAAACGTGGGCCGGCAGCGCGGGCGTTTCCGCCGCACTTCCCTCGACCTGGCTGGGATCGAGCGGAAGGTGCACGAATGCTACCCGCGTCTTGAGCCGCTGTTGGCACGCCAGGTGATGCGACAGGTACATTGTCGCATTGCACAAGAACGTGCCCGCGTGATACGACACTTCGGCCGGAATCCCCGCTTGCTTCAAGTCCACGGCCCAATCGGCCAACGGCAATTCGCTCCGATACGCCACGGGGCCGTCGTCCACCAAGGGCTGGAATTGCTCGGGTGGCTGCGATGAGGCGCCTCCCATGTTCACCGCGATCGCCTCCAGCCGCACGAGCGCGCTGCCCGGCGACTGTCCCAGGTGCAGCGCGTAGTCGTAATCGGCGGCAAGGTCGTCGGCCAGCATCGAGCGCACGTCGGAGAATGACACGGGATACCGCCGCGTCGTAACGCGCGGCGCGGTCGGCAGGGAGCGCGTCAGCTCAACCAGCGCAAGCCAACTGGCGTTTTCCTTCCACCGGCCGTAGGGCTCAAAGGCGGTTACGAGGACGCGAGTCATCAAGGGCGGTTCCGTAATTCCATCCGACGCGCCAGGCTCCCCGAGTAATCAGCGCAGCGCGGCTCACGCGCACGTTGCCGACTGCCTACCTATGCAGTGCCGACAATGTTACGTGCCGCGGCCCCGTGTGGCAACGATTTTGACCATAAATGCCGGCACCATCGGCCCCTGCGATCGCCGCATTCGACCGCCGGTCGGGGCTGGAATATCGACTCCAGCCACACTACGCTAATAGGGGCCGTGCGGGGCCTTTTCCTGCACCCGGCCTGGTCGCGATCACCCCGAAACACGCATCGCGCTCCCTACCGAATGTTCGTCCCATGTTCCCGCCCGCCCGAGGAAAGCGACTCATGAGAACTCCCGCCCTGTGTCTGCTGGCCACCGCTGCCCTATTCACCATCCCGCCGATGGGCAGCGCCCGCGCCGACGATCTCTTCCCCGACAAGAACCTGGAAGCCGTCGTCCGCAAGTACGTGTTCGAAAAGCGCAACAACGAGGAGCCGCTGGTCGAGGCCGACGTCGAGAACATCTCGACGATTGAGGGCAAGAAGAAAGGAATCACCAACCTGGCCGGCCTGGAAAAGTGCCGCAGCCTGGCTTTGCTGGACCTCGCCGGGAACGAGATCGAGGACATTACCCCCATCAAGGACCTCAAAAACATCCAGTCGCTCGACCTGTCGCACAACAAGATCAAGGACATCACGGCGCTGGAAGGGCTCGCAGCGCTGCAGTACGTGCAGCTTGAGAACAACCAGGTCACCGACCTCGCGCCGGTGGCCAAGCTCGAAAACCTGCGCAACCTCTATCTCGCGAACAATCAAGTGAAAGACGTTACGCCGCTGGCCGGTCTGACCAAAATGGTTTCGCTCTATCTCGATAACAACCAGGTCTCCGACATCAAGCCGCTGGCCGGCCTCACCACGCTCGAACGGCTCGACGTGCGCGGCAACGGCATCAGCGACATCTCGCCGCTGGCCGGCTACACCGACCTCACTTTCCTGTTCCTGCAGGACAATAAGATCACCGACCTGGGCGTGCTGGTCGAAATGGCCAAAAAGGATTTCGAGGGGCAGAAGCGATTCGCGCCCTTCTGGCGGCTGTATCTGAAAGGGAACCCGCTGAGCGACGCGGCCAACAACGAGCAGATTCCCAAGCTGAAGGAATTCGGCAGCCGCATTTTTATGGACTAGGCCGGCAATGTGTCATTGCTGCCCGCGCGCGAATCGCCAGACTCTCGGTTAGCCGCGACGCGCGGCGGAGCGCGACATCCCCTCCCGCGCGGCAGCAGTGCACCCGTCCTCGCCATCTACCTCTGCTCCGCTTCCGGCGCCGG
>CAYQAJ010000231.1:0-8515 GCA_964415245.1 uncultured Pirellulaceae bacterium
ACGGAAACGTGCCCTTTTTCTTCGCGCCCGTAATGGGCAGCGATAGTCAAGGCACCGAGGCGTGGGCCACGGCGGCCGTGCTCACTGCGTTTCAAGGTTTCCAGGCGCCCGAGTCGGGCGAAAACCTCGGCTTTCTGCCGTTCGCCCTCGACAAGGAGACGTGGGACAACATGATGGCCGGCGGCGGCGACGACGACTGGTATTGGGACCCGGAAACGAAGTCCATCGTCTCGGGCAGCGACGGCGTGCGAGAGATCAACCTCTACCCCCAGGGAACCGGTGCGCCGGGAAACCGCGGAACGGTCGACATCGGCAGCAACAACAACAGCACCTCCGACATCGCCAGGCAGATTCTGCACGGCGTGAGTGCCCAGGACCTGGCCTACCACGGAGGAAAGCTGGAGCTCAACTCCGACGGACTGCTGTTTCTGAACGGCGATACGGGCATCAGCGCGGGCATCAAAGACGAGCTGCTCTCGATCAAAGGCAAGCCGCGAATCATTCCCATCTTCAGTACGGTGGTCGGGCCCGGAAACAACGCCACCTATACCATCGTTGCCTTCGTGGGGATTCGCATCCTCGACGTGAAGCTCACCGGCAGCATGAACTCGAAGCGGGTGACGATCCAGCCGGCCAAGGTCGTCACCAAGGGGGGCATCCCCTCCACGACAGGCGGCTACCAGAGCCAGTACGTGTATTCAAACGTGTGGCTGGTGCGGTAGCAGCGAAGCGGGCGCGATCGAGGTACGGCGAGTTGCCGAGAGCGGTCGCTTGCGGTTTCGCCGACGGACGGCCGCGTTCAGTTTGCGGTGCATGCCGACGCGGTCGCCGATGGCTTCCGGCGAAACGATTCGGATGCATCGTGCCGGTGGAGCGCTACAGGCTGCCGAAGTAGTTCTTCACCGCCACGTCGAGCGTCTCCTCCGTTAGCTCGAGCGGGCGATCGTGGAACAGGCAGTAGCTTTGTACCTGCCGCAAGAGTGTGCCGGCATAGCCAAATCGCAGCGGCCTTTCGGCTCGCACGAAGTGATTGGCCACCAGGCGGCGGGCCACCTCCTCGCGATACGCCAGGCCCATTTGCGCGCTGAGCCGCTGTAGAGAATCGACGAACTCGTCGATCGTGGGGTCGAACACTTCGATCTTGAAAGCGATACGGCGCAGGAATGCGTCGTCGAGCAGCCGCGCAGGTTCCCGGTTCGTGGCCAGCACCAACAACTGATCGAAGGGGAAGGGGACTTTGCGACCCGACGGCAGACGCATGTAGTCGTAACCTTTTTCCAGCGGCATGACGCAGCGATTGAGCAGCTCGTCGGTGCCCACCCGGTGCCGGCCGAGATCGTCGATCACCAGCACGCCGCAATTGCTCTTGATCTGCAAGGCCGATTCGTTGATGCCGGTCGCTTCGTGCGTGGTGAACTCAAGCTGTTCGGGCGTCAGCTCGGCGCCGACGATGATCGTGGGGCGGCGGACGAGAATCCATCGCTTGTCGGCCTGGTCGGCCTTCCGCGATGCGTCGTCGCCTGCGTCGCCCACCGGCACGTGGTAGCTCGGATCGAATACGCGAACGATCTCCCCACCCACCGAAACAGTGCGGGGAATCCAGATCGGCGTTTCGATCGCCCGTAGCAGCCGCTCGGCAATGCTCGTCTTTCCGTTTCCGCTGGCCCCGTACAACAGGAGACCGTGGCTGGTGCGAACTGCCTGCCCGAGCTGGCTGAGCAACGCCGGGGCAATGTACAAGTCGCTCAGCGCTCGCCGAAAATCGGCCAAAGTGGCGGGGGCGCGACGCAGCGACTGCCACCGCACGCTGCGGGTATAGTCTTCGAGTGAAACGGGCGCGGCGCCGTAATAAGTACACCGTTGCGAGAGCCACCGCGCTCGCTCGATTCCCGCCCCGCACAGCTCGTATTCGTAGTCGCTCATGGGGGCCGAGGCCTTGTAGCCCACCAGCATCTGCGACCGCAGCCCCACGAGCACGTCCTTGACCACGACATAGGGGAGCTTCAATTGGTCGGCGATGCGGCGTCCCGTGGCCGCGTTGGCGTCGAGCAGGTACTTGAGAATCAGGGCCTCAACCTCGCCCTGGCTCAGTCCCGCCTCCTCCAGCGTATTGGGCTCTCGCGGGAAGAACGTGTCGCCGGCTGCCGGCATTTCGTCACTCGATGCGAGTCGGCCCGCTGCCGTTGCAAAACTGTCCGCTTCGGCGGCGATATTTAGCGCGCTGGGATCGGGAGCGTCCGGCGCGCTGGCCCAGCCGCCGGCCGGCGGTTGGCCGAAGGCGAAGGTCGGAAATTCGTCGGTTTCGACCGGCAGCGAAAACGGCGTATCGTCGAATGTTTGGCTCACGAGGGGCACTCCCGATGGGTCAAGTATCAGCACCGAGTTACCGTCACCGCGCAGCCGGTGGCGTTGCGCGTCGCATTTCGCGCCATGGCGCCGAAACACACGGGGCGTATCGGCCGGTATTGCGCTACTGAACTGTAGGCCGCGGCGGTTTGTACACGGCGGCAATCGTCGCCGATCGTCGCACGAGGTCGGCTGGGCGCGGTCCGCACAATACGCACCGTCGGCGCAATCCGCGCACTGGCCCGCGCGACCGATCGCGCCGGTGTCGCAAATCGTTTGACTTGCGGCGGGCGATGGGAGCGGGCGGCTCGTCAGGTGGAGTAAGCTGTGTTATAAGGTCCGTCGCTTCCGCATCGCATGCGTCCCTGGCCGGCGGCTGCCGACGATTCGCCGGCCGGGCACTCCGCTATCACTCGCGCGGCTCATGATCCACGTTCGAGGACTCACCAAGGTCTACTTCGATCTGCGCCGCGGACCGCTGGTGGCGCTGTCGGGTATCGACTTCGACGCTTTGCCCGGTCAGATCTTCGGGCTTCTGGGTCCCAACGGCGCGGGCAAGACGACGGCCTTGCGGATTCTGAGCACCGTGCTCCGCCCCAGCGGCGGAACGGCGAGCGTTAACGGCTACGATGTGCTTACGCAGCCGGCCCTGGTGCGGCACCAAATCGGGTTTGTCTCGAACAGCACCGCGGTCTACGACCGCATGACCGCCTGGGAGATGGTTGAGTACTTCGGCCGCCTGTACGGAATGGACAAGAGCGTGCTCCGCCCGCGGATGGAGGAGATTTTTACCCGCCTCAAGATGAACGAAATCCGCGACATGCTGGGGGCCAAGATGTCCAGCGGCATGAAGCAGAAGGTTTCCATCGCCCGGGCGCTGGTGCACGATCCCCCCGTGCTCATCTTCGACGAGGCGACGGTCGGCCTCGATGTGCTGGTGGCGCGAGCGATGTTGGCCACGGTGGCGGAGCTTCGCGAACACGGCAAGTGCATCGTGTTCTCGACGCACATCATGCGCGAGGCCGAGCGACTGTGCGACTCGCTGGCCATCGTGCACCGTGGGGAGATTCTGGCCTCGGGCTCACTCGACGAACTGCGGGATCGATACGGTCAGCACGACCTGGAAGAGCTGTTTTTCCAGTTGATTTCGCGGTACGAAGAGGCCCGGACGGCAGACGCCACCAAATGACCAATGCCCAATATCCCAATGACCAATGACCGTGAGTTTTCAGTTTTCAGTTTTCAGTCGGAGGACGTCCGTTGTCCGTTGTCAGTAGTCCGTTGTTTCGGAGGCAAGCCAACACGCGCGGATCAAGTGAATGGACGCCGCGCCGAAGTGCCGACGTGATCGAAATTCTCCCCTACAACGGACCACGGACCACGGACCACTGACCAACGCATGAAATGGTCGAACGTCAAGTTGATCTTCCTTCGCGAGGTGCGCGACCAGTTGCGCGACCGCCGCACTCTGTTCACGATTGCGGTGCTGCCGCTACTCTTGTATCCCGTGCTGGGAATCGTATTCCTGCAGGTGGCCCAGTTTCTCAAGGAGCACCCGTCTCGCGTTCGGGTGATCGGCACCGCGAGCCTGCCGGAGTCGCCTCCGCTGATCGAGGGCGATCGATTTGCGGCGTCGCTTTTGACCAGGGAAACGGCCGATCTGCTCGAGCTCTCGATCGAGCCGGTTCTCCCGCCGGACATCGATCCCGAAAATCTTCGCGAGGAGGCACAACGGCAGATTCGAGCCGGCGAGTACGACGCGGTGGTGTACTTTCCACCCGAATTCGCCGAGAAGCTCGAGGCTTCGCGCAAGCGGATGCAGCGACGCGAGGGCAACGGCGAATCGGGCGATACTACAGGCGAGAAACCGGAGCGCGAAACCGCAAGCGGTGAGGCAGACTCCAACGACGTGGCGAGCAACAAGGGGGCTGCGGCGGGCAACAAGAGTGACAGAATTCCGCAGCCGCGCGTCTTTGTTGACATGGCCCGCGACACCTCGCGCATCGCCGGTGACCGAGTCGACGCGGTGTTGCGCTCCTGGCGGGACGAGATCGTGCGGGAGAATCTGCGCGAGAGCCGGCTGCCCGTCACGGCGACGCAGCCGTTTCAGCTCGACAGCACCGACGTGGCCGAAGAGGTACGTCTGCGTGCGGCGATCTGGTCGAAGATTCTTCCCTTCGTGGTACTGATCTGGGCGCTGACCGGGGCTTTCTACCCGGCCGTCGACTTGTGTGCCGGCGAGAAGGAGCGCGGCACGCTGGAAACGCTTCTCAGCAGCCCGGCCCGCCGCACCGAGATTGTGTGGGGCAAGCTGCTGACCGTAATGACGTTCAGCATGGCCACGTCGCTGTTGAACATGGCGAGCATGGGCGCGACGGGACTGTTGATCGCGCGGCAGCTTGGCCAGTTGAGCGAGAGCGGCATTGTGCCATTCGGTCCGCCGCCGATGGCCGCCATGTTCTGGTTGGTGCTGGCGCTGGTGCCGATTGCGGCCCTGTTCAGCGCGCTGTCGTTGGCCGTGGCTGCCTTCGCCCGCAGCTCGAAAGAAGGGCAGTATTACCTGATGCCGCTGCTGTTGATCACGTTGCCGCTGATCATGCTTCCCATGTTGCCGGCGACGCGGCTGGAGTTGGGCACGAGCCTGATTCCGGTGACCGGGGTCATGCTGCTGTTACGCGATTTGATCGAGGGGCAGTACCTCGAGGCGCTGCGGTTTGTGGTGCCGGTGGTGGGGGTCACGCTGCTCTGTTGCCTGTTGGCCATTCGCTGGGCCGTCCACCAGTTCAACGACGAATCGGTTCTGTTCCGCGAAAGCGAGCGGTGGGGACTGGGGTTGTGGCTGCGACACCTGGTGCGCGATCGGGGCGATACGCCGACCGCCCACGAGGCCATTCTGTGCGGGTTTCTGCTGCTCTTGATCCGCTTCTTTGCCGGATTTGTGGCCAAGTCGCCAGAAACGTGGTCGTCGTTCGTCGTCCTCAATTTGATCGGCCAGGTGGCGCTGATTGCCACGCCGGCTCTGCTAATGACGATCATGCTCACCCGCAGCCCCAAGAAGACGCTGATGCTATCGGCCCGGCGTCCGCTGGCGTTTCCGGCGGCGCTGGTGTTGGCCGTGGCGCTGCATCCGCTGGTGATGTTGCTGGGAAGCGGAATCGAGATTCTTTACCCCAAGAGCGAGGCGACTCGCCAAAGTCTCGACAGCCTGATGGCGATCGTTCAGCAGGCTCCCTTGTGGCAAGTGTTGCTGTTGATGGCGGTGCTGCCGGCGATCTGCGAGGAGTTGGCTTTTCGCGGGTTTATCCTGTCGGGTCTGCGCCACACGGGGCGCAAGTGGGCCGCCATTGTCGTCAGCGCCGTGTTCTTTGGCGTCACCCACGTCATCCTGCAACAAGCGCTGGTTACCTGCGTGGTGGGCGTCGTCATCGGCTATATCGTGATTCAGTCGGGCAGTTTGCTGACGGGCATGGTGTTTCACATGACCCACAACGCCTTGTTTCTGACCGCCGCCCGGCTGGTGCCCGAGCAAATGAGCGACCAGTCGCCGCTGCGTTGGCTTGCATACACGACAGGCCAGGGGGAATTTGTCTACCACTGGCCGCTGGTCGTGGTGTGCGGAGCGGTAGCGGCTGGGCTATTGTGGTGGTTCCACCGCATTCCCTATCAGCCGTACGCGGAAGAGACGTTGCAGGCGGCACTCGACCACCAGGCGGCCCGCGCGACCACGCGATGACGACAGTACACCGGAACTCGTCGCCCGGTCCGATCGCTTTGCGGGCGCGATACGTTTTCCCGATGGCAAGGCCTCCGATTCCTGGCGGAGTCGTGGTCATCGACCAGGGGCGGATCGCCGCGGTCATTGCCGATCCAAGTGAAACGGCGGTGCGTCCCATCGTCGACTTGGGCGGCGCCGCGATTCTGCCCGCATTCGTCAACGCTCATACGCACCTCGAATTCAGCGACCTTGCCGAGCCGCTCGCCCCTGACGCTTGCGGTTTCGCGACATGGATCCGAACGGTCGTCGAACATCGCCGCAGTCGCCGGCAGCGTACGGACGACAATCAAACCGAGGAACCTGTCGACGCCGCCCGCCGTCGCGCCGTCGAATCGGGGCTAGCCGAAATCGCCGGGCACGGCGTCGCCACGCTGGGCGAGATCGCAACACCGGGCTGGCCCCGTGAGCCGTTCGAGGTCAGCCCTGTTTCCGGCACAGTGTTTCTGGAGTTGCTCACGCTCGACCCGCAGCGAATCGATCCGCTCATGGCGATGGCAGTCGAGCACCTGGGTCTCGGCATGTTCACGTCGGGTCGCTGGCGAGCCGGTCTGAGCCCGCACGCGCCCTACTCGGTTCACTTCGATCTGCTGGAGCGCGTAGTGGCACTCGCCTCGGAGCGCAACGCGCCGCTGGCCATGCACCTGGCCGAGTCGCTCGACGAACTGGAACTATTGAGCTCGCACAGCGGCCCGCTGGTGGAACTGCTCCGCGAGCTGGAATTCTGGAACGCGTCGGCCGTACCGCGCGGCATTGGCCCCACCGACTACCTAAGAATCCTCTCGGCCGCGCCGCGCGTGCTGGTAATCCATGGCACGTTTCTCGACGCCGAGGCGTACGGGCTTCTCGCACAACACGCCGACACAATGTCGGTGGTTTATTGCCCGCGGACGCACGCGCGACTCGCGGGCGGAAAATACCCGTTGGCCAAAATGGTCGAGCGCGGTGTCGCCGTCGCGCTCGGTACCGACTCGCGGGCGTCGAACCCCGATCTGAGCTTGTTCAACGAGTTCCGCTGGCTCGCCGGACGAGATACGGGAGTTTCGCCGGCCGCGCTATTGGAGATGAGCACGCTGGCCGGAGCCCGAGCGCTGGGATTCGCCGACGAAACGGGAAGCCTCGAATTGGGCAAGTGGGCCGATTTGGCTATCGTGCGCCTGCCCCAGCGCGAGGCCGACGATCCGCACGAATTGCTGGTCGACGACGAAGCGGCCGTCACAGTCGACAGTTGGTGATTTGCGTTTCAAGAATCGCCGAAGCGCCCAGCGTTTCGAGCTTCTCCATCACGGGGATCACGTCGTCGCGGCGGACCATCACCCGCACGGCGCACCAGTCTGGGTCTTCCAACGCGTTGACGGTAGGCGAATCGAAACCCGGCGTAATACTCTCCGCGTCGGCCAGCTTTTCCCGCCGAATGTTGTATTCGAGCAGCGAATAGCTGCGGGCGATGACGACGCCTTCGAGCCGCCGCACCACGCGGTCGGCCAGGTCGCCCCGGCGCTGCTGGCGGTTCTGAATGAGTACGGCCTCGTAGCGACCGATCTCATCCAGCACGCGGAGCCGGTTGGCCGCCAAGGTGCTGCCGGTTTCGACCAGGTCGACGATGGCATCGGCAACCCCCAGCGAGATCATCACCTCGACCGAGCCCGACAGCGGCACCAGGTGAACGTGCGCATCGTGCTGCCGCAGAAAGCTCTGCGTGAGATTGGGAAAGCTGGTCGCCACGCGGCAGCCGTCGAGAGCTTGCGGCGTGTGCAGATCGCTTTCGTCGGGCACGCAGACGGCCAGCCGACACTTGCCCATGCCCAGCGCCAGTCGAGTGTGGACTTCAGCCTGCGATTCGCCCACCAGGTCGCTGCCCGTGATGCCCATGTCGATGGCACCCTCGGCGCAGAGCACGGGGATGTCGTCGGTACGCAGGAAGGTGACGTCGACGGGCATTTCGCGGGCCCGCGCGAACAGGTACGCCATATGAGCCACAAACCCCGCCGCCGCAAAACCGATCGCGCACCAGCGAACGACCCCGCTTTTCACCCACAAACGCGTCGTCTCTAGCGCGAGAGCACAGAGATAGCTGGCGAAGAAACAAAACAGCGTGACGTTGCTCAGCATGGCATCAGCTTCGCACACAACCGAAAGGTGCTTTTGAGATTATACACGCGCACGCAGTGCGAATCCCAAGCGCTCAGCGGTCACTCGGACTTTGCGATGGAATCACATCACTTCGGGTCCGACGACGCCGAAGACCTACTTCCGCACCCCCTCGCGGCCCCGTCAGCGCGCCTCGCTCTGCAGATCGTATTCGTCGATCTTCTTGTGCAAGGTGTTGCGGTTGATGCCCAGGCGTGTGGCCGTCTTGGTTTGCACACCGTGACACTGCCGCAGCACCTGCAGAAT
>CAYQAJ010000232.1:0-8502 GCA_964415245.1 uncultured Pirellulaceae bacterium
GCCGAGGAAATACTCATCGGCTATGCCAAGTCGCCGGGCGAAAAGAGCGTGGCCACGTACGCCGAATTGCGGCGCGAGTTTCAATCGGCCGTAGCGGCGCTGAGAAAGCGTGTGGCGAAGAAAAGGTAGGCTGGTGGTTGAAATTCCAAATTACAAATCACAAATAACAAATAACAAACAAATTCCAAAGGGTTAAATCCCAAACTTCCAAACGGACCAGCGACGGCAAGCGCCCTCCGCGCTGGGTTTGGATATTGAGATTTGAGATTTGGTCATTGTTTGTGATTTGGGATTTGTGATTTGGAGCTTGCCCCCGCAGAGCGTTGTCTCAACGCTTCGTAGAACATCGCGGCAGCGGCGGCCGACACGTTCAGGCTGTCGACCCGGCCATGCATCGGCAGTCGCACTCGCGCGATGGCCCGATCGTGCCACTCGGCGGGCAGGCCCTCGTCTTCGCTGCCCAAAACGAGGGCCGTGGGGAGCGTGTAATCGATCTCCCAGTAATCGCGATCGGCCTCGACGCACGCCGCCGTCACGTTCACCTTGAGCCCGTCGAGCCAGTCCATCGTTTCTCGGCTGGTGGCGGAGCACACCGGCAACGTGAAGATCGCGCCGAGACTGGCGCGAATCGCGTTGGGGTTGTAAAGGTCGGTGCCGCCGTCGGCCGCGACCACGGCGGAGAGGCCCGCTCCGTCGGCCGTGCGAACGATGGCCCCCAGATTGCCCGGTTTTTCGATGCCCACCACCACGGCGATCAGGGGCGCATCGGGAAGCGCCAAATTGGCCAGTGTTCGCTGCGGTGCGATCGCCACGGCCACAACGCCCTCGGCCCGCTGTCCGTATGCCATCCGCTCGCAGATGGCGGGCGTCACATCATAAACCCGCGCGGCGACCTGGGCAGCCTCGCGAACTGTTTCGATCGCTTCACCCTCGTGGCACAAGTCATGGCACACGAACAGCTCGACGATTTCGATTCCTCCTTCCAGGGCGCGGCGCAGCTCGCGCACACCGTCGATGAGCAGTCGCCCGTGGCGGCGGCGATGGCGCCCGTTGCGAAGCTGGATCGCAGCCTTAACCTTGGGGTTCTTCAGACTCGTGATGGATTCGGGCATGCGCAGTTAGTTTTCAGTTTTCGGTGTTCAGTTTTCAGTCGGAGGAGGTTGGTTGTTAGTCGTCGGTTGTTGGTTGTTGGTTGTCAGTCGTCCGCCAGCTCCGCTTACCGCTTTCTGGCTCTGGACTCTCGACTCGACGCTCTTGACTCGCTCACCCCAGCCAGCGCGCCACGACTCCGCTATCCAGCTTCCGGCCGTCGCGCGTGGTCAGCACAAGTGGCCGCGCGGTGATTTTGGCGCTTCGGGGTACGAGCGGCTTCAGCATCGCGCGCAGCCGCGGCGCGTCGAACTCGGGCGTGTGAGCCGTCAGCAGCATGAATTGCGGTTGGCCGGCCGTCAAACGGGCGCAAGCGGCAAACAACGCCGGCAGGTCGTCGGCAAGTTTCCACCGCTGCCCTTGGGGACCATGACCGTAGCTGGGCGGATCGAGCACAATTGCGTCATAGCGCGCGCCGCGCCGCTGTTGCCGCCGGGCGTAGATGGACGCGTCCTCGGCAATCCAGCGGATCGGCGCGTCGCCCAGTCCGGATAGCTCCGCGTTGCGCCGCGCCCAGGCGACAACGTTGCGGGCCGCGTCGACGTGCGTTACTTCTGCCCCTGCGGCAGCGGCGGCCAAAGTCGCGCCTCCGGTGTAGGCGAACAGGTTCAGCACTTTCAGCGGCGCGCCGGCCTGGCGGACCCGGGCGGCCAGCCAGTCCCAGTTCTCGGCCTGCTCGGGAAACAGACCCACGTGGCCGAACGGCGTCGGTTGTAGCTCGAAGGCCAGGCTGCCGTGCGAAACGGTCCAGCGGTCCGGAAGCGCGTCGGCCGGCGACCAGCTTCCGCGTGCCTCGGTCTTGCGGCGACTGCGACCGTGTGCCGACGCGCGGTCGAACCGCACGTGGGCCGAATTCCACAGCGCCGGATTGGCGCATTCGACATTCTCCGCCGCCGGAGCCGGGCGATCGAGCACGTAGTCACCAAATCGTTCGAGCTTACTGCCCTGGCCGAAATCGAGCAGTTCATACTGATCGGCGGCGAACATAAACAGCTAGCGTCAGGGGTGCGGCTTCGATCGACGGTTGCGTCTGGGCCAGGGATTCTCCGCGTTGCCGTGCGGTATCCTGGCACAGGCCACCGGGGCGCGTCCAGCGGCATCAAGGCGCACGCGGCGACACTTTTCGTTCGCGTTCTCGCCGCCGTAAGTTGGATTGTTGGCGAGGCGGTCGGCATCTCAGTATTCGTTCGCCTACCGGCGCGGTATGGTTATAAGTGTTCAGTTTTCGGTTTTCAGTAATCACTCTCGGGGCGACTGACCAACGGCCCATGCAGATGCGCCTGCCGATTGCCGCGCTCGTGATCGTCGCCGCGCTGGCGAAGGCGGCATTCTGCGCGCAGCCGCCAGCCGATGAGCCGACGCCCGCTGCTCCGTCGCGCGACACCGTGTCCGCCGAACCTCCGACGCCGGAACAAATCGCCACCTGGATCACCGATCTCGACTCCGACCGCTTTGTGGTTCGCGAGACGGCCACCGACAGCCTGATTGATGCCGGGTCACCGGCCATCGCGCCGCTTGCCAAGGCCCTGCGCGGCGGCGGTTTGGAAGTGGCCACCCGCGGCGTTCACGTGCTCCGCGAGCTGGCGCTGTGCGACGACCCGGCCACCGAGCGGGCCGCGCTTGCGGCGCTGCAAGAAACGGCCGCCCTGCGAATAACCGCCGCAGCCCGCCGCGCCGCCGAAACGCTCGAGCAGATCGACGTCATTCACCGCGAGCGGGCCATCGCCGAGCTGGAGCGACTGGGCGCCCGATTTCGACTGGTTGACAGCGACATACGGCTGCACCTGGTGCCGGGCGTGTGGACGCTGGAGATCGATTCCCGCTGGCAGGGAACGGCGGACGATCTGGTGCGTCTCCAATGGCTTACCGACGTTCGCCAGGTGATGTTCGACAGTCCCAACATCGACGCCGCGGCGCTGGCGCATCTTTCCGCGCTCGAAGGCGCCGTCTACGTGGTCATCAAGCGAGCCAAAATCGACGACGATGCCCTCGCCTGTCTGGAGTCGCTGGAAAATCTACAGCAGGTGAGCATCGTTTACTGCCCGGTGACCGACGCCGCGGTCGACCGACTGGCACGGCTGAAGCGGTTGTCGGTGGTGAAGCTGTACGGGACCCGCGTCACCCAAACGGGGGCCGCGCGGCTGCAAAAGGCGCTGGCGAGTGCCAAGGTCGACTGGCGCAAAGGGGCGTTTCTGGGCGTCGGCGGCCAGGCGGCTGTCGGCGGCTGCACGATCGGGATCGTCCATCCGGGCAGCGCGGCCGAGGCGGCGGGCCTGCGGGTCGGCGACACGATCGTGCGCTACGACGACCGCGAGGTGACCGACTTCGATTCACTCACGGCGCTCATTTCGAATAACGCCCCGGGCGACGAAGTTGCAATCCAGTTTCTCCGCGACGGCCAAAAGCAGACCACCAAAGTGACCCTGGGCCAGTGGGAGTAGGGATTTGGAGGCTAGGGGGCGACCTGTCGGGGACTGGCTCACTTTGCCGAGTCCGCGAGGCAAAGGGTGCCTGTCCCCCTGGCTCAACGCGCGTCCAGCAACCAGCGGTCTTGGGACTACCGGCTCTTGCTCGGCTGGGCGGATCGAGTGCGTTGGCGGCGAGGGGAGTGCGGCTTCGGTTTCTCGCCGGGGTCCTCGCGGTCGGCCTCTTCCTGATGGAGCGCCTCGCGCTTCGTGTCGCCTCGATCGAGCGCGGGCGCCTCATTCTCCGCCTCGTTTGTTTCGAGCTCGGGCGCTTCCGGCGGCGGGGCGAAGAAGTCGGTCGTGCGGTTCAAGAGCTCGACAAAGTGGCGAGCCACCGTGTAGTGGTTGCCGTCGTACCAGATGATCGGCGGCTCCCCCAGGGCATGCCACAGCGCTTCGGTGCAGGGGCGCGGAATCACCTCGTCGTCCTTGGCGTTGAGCATCAAAATGTGACGCCCGCGTACGTTGGCGGCATAGTTGACCGGATCGATCAGCTTGACCACCTCGAAGAATTCCTCGGGCGTCTTGCCCTCGGCGATCCAGCGGCGGCGCACTTCCTCCAGGTCCTTCGATTCCCATCCGAGGCGGGGCATGTCGCCGCCCGCCAACAGCAGGCAAACGTTTTGCAATCGCGAATCGGCGCTGGCCGCCAGCGAGGCGGTAATGCCCCCCAGGCTGATGCCCAGCACGCCCAACTGATCGCCGTCGACGTGTTCGTTCTGCTGGAGCCAGGCGACGGCGCGGCGGATGTCGAGCACCGCCTGGGTCATGCTCTCGACCGTCTCGCGGGGATCCTTCGACACCATGCGGCGGCCGCTGCGCGGCTCGCGCCGTGGCCCGTAATGCGGCATCTTGAGAAACAGTGCGGCGACGCCGCGCTCGGCCAGCGCGGCGCAGCACAGTCGCGCGAGCGGAAAATCGCCGCCGAGAATGTGCAGCACAATGACGGCTGGCACCTTTTCGCCGTTGTCGCGCGCGGGGAGATAGAACTCGCAGTGTACGGTGTTGTTGCGCTCGAAGGGCGTGGTGACCGGCGAGGGGAAAGTGAGCTGCGAAACCTTGATTCCCGGCGCGAAATCGTCGAGCTGCTTCTCCCGGTATTCAAAGGTGTGTTCGTCCAGGCGCCAGTGCTCCGGGACCGAGGGTTCATCCTCGGTCGGCCTAAAGTGCACTTCGCCCTGCCGCACGGTAGGTTCCTGTGAATACCCGACCAAGCAGCTTCCCATCGTGGTTTCGACGGCCGCCGTGATGAGGCACATCCATTGCTTCATAAACAGCGCTCCCAACCAGTTCCGCGGGCCTCGGGTTCGTGACAATGTGCTGAACATTCTAATGAACGTCCTTCGCCTGCGGTGCCATTCAGGCAGCGAATGCAGACATTTTTTCAGGTTTTACGCGAGAGGCGCACGAGACACAACTCCATTGGTTAGCCGTACATCTTAGACAATCTGCGCACTCTGCGCAAGTGAGAATCTCTGGGATGAGAATGCGGCTTTGCCTCTTCTCGCGGCACTTGCTTCGCTCGACCGTTGGGGCGACGCGGCGGTCGCCAACGAACTGGCGAAGGCCGAAACTGGAACTTGCACGCGATCTCGATCGCTATTGGGCGACTCTCTGCATCGCGGCTATGATGCCGCATTGCTGCGGTAACCACGCCGCCGAAAGCCACGCGGTCGCCGCGGCGCGATTGCCATGCGGTTGCCGCGCAACAATTGTGATGCACGCCGCTTACGCCAACCAAGGAGGGGAAGGCGTCATGCCGCCCACAGCGCTGATCACGGGTGTCACGGGCCAGGACGGCTCGTACCTGGCCGAGTTCCTGCTTGAGCAAGGATACGAGGTGCATGGCGTGCTCCGCCGCACGAGCGGCGACCGGCTCGGCCGCATCCGGCACTTGCTGCCTCGGCTTAAGCTGCACGACGCCGATCTGTTGGACCAGGGATCGCTGCTGCGAATGCTCACGGACGTGCGGCCGCGCGAAGTGTACAACTTGGCGGCGCAGTCGTTCGTGCCGGTGAGCTGGTCGGAGCCGCTGGCGACCTCCGAGGTAACGGCATTGGGCGTGACGCGGCTGTTGGAGGCGCTGCGGTTGATCGACCCTTCGATCCGCTTCTACCAGGCCAGTTCGAGCGAAATGTTCGGCCGCGTGCGCGAGTCGCCGCAAAACGAGCGAACCGCGTTCTGGCCCCGCAGCCCCTACGCGGTATCGAAGGTGTACGGCCATTGGATCACCGTCAATTACCGCGAAAGCTACGGGTTGTTCGCCTGCTCGGGCATCCTGTTCAACCACGAGTCGCCGCGGCGGGGCACCGAGTTTGTCACCCGCAAGATCAGCCGCGCGGTTGCCCAGATCAAGCTGGGACAGGCCCGCGAGCTGCGTCTGGGCAATCTCAAGCCGCGACGCGATTGGGGCTTTGCCGGCGACTACGTGCGGGCCATGTGGCTCATGCTGCAGCAGGACAAACCCGACGACTACGTGGTGGGGAGCGGCAAGACGCACAGCGTCGAGCAGTTCGTGGCCGCGGCGTTCCGACACGCCGGGTTGGAGTGGCGCGACCACGTGGTGATCGATCAAGCGCTGTACCGGCCGGCCGAGGTCGACTTGCTGCTGGCCGACGCGACGAAGGCCCGCGACGAGTTGGGATGGGAGCCGACCGTTTCGTTCGAGCAGCTTGTGGCCATGATGGTCGACGCCGACGTGGCCGAAGCCGAAGCGGCCGAGCGGCAGTTCGGTTCGGCCGATCAGCTCCAGGCGGCATAAAGCGCTGAGCGCCCGCGGTTCTTTCGATGTGGGAGCAGCGATCGGCGAGACATACCGATATCGCAAGGACGCGAATCATGCCCCGCGACGGATCGCCGCGCATCCTCATTACCCGACTGAGCCACATCGGCGATTGCATCCTCACATTGCCGGTGGTGAATGCCCTGCGCGACCGCTACGCCGGCGCGTTTCTGGCATGGGTCGTCGAAAAACCGTCGGACCAGTTGCTCGCCGGGCACGCGGCCCTCGATCGTTTGATCGTGTTGCGGCGCGGCTGGCTGAAGCGCCCTTCTGCTATTCGCCGTCTTTGGCGCGAGCTGCGGGCCATGCGGTGTGACATGGTGATCGACCCACAGAGCTTGACCAAGAGTGCGCTGCTCGGATGGATGTCGGGAGCGCCGCGGCGCATCGGCCTGGCGCGGCCGTCGGGGCGCGAGCTGGCTCCCTGGCTCAACAACGAGCGGGTTCGCGCCGCCGCGCGGCACGTGGTCGACCGCTCGCTTGAGCTGCTCGTGCCGCTGGGCATCGTCGGGCCGAAGGTGCGGTTCGACATGCCCGAGGATGCGGCCGCCACCACGGCCGTCGATGCGCTGTTGGCGGCTTCGCGTCTGGCCGAGGGTTTCGCCGTGCTCAACCCCGGCGCCGGCTGGCGATCGCGACTCTGGCCGGCCGAGCGATATGGACAAGTGGCGCAGTTTCTGGGGCGCGAGCTGGATCTCCCTTCGATTGTCGCCTGGGCCGGCGACGAGGAGCACGGCTGGGCAAAGCGCATCGTTGAGCACTCGGCGGGACACGCCATCGCGGCCCCGCGGACGAACCTGCGCGAGCTAGCGGCTTTGCTCGCGAGGGCGCGGCTCTTCGTCGGCTCCGACACGGGCCCCATGCACCTGGCCGTGGCCGTCGGCACCGATTGCGTGGTGCTGCACGGCACCACGCGCCCCGAGGAAAGCGGACCCTACGGCCCGCGCCACATCGCCGTGCAGCGCTACTACCAGTCGGGCACGAGTCGCCAGCGCCGCCGGGCCGATAACGTCGCGATGCAGGCCATCGACATCGATTCCGTCTGCGAATCCTGCCGCCAAATCCTCGCCCGCCAACCCGCCAAACCTGAATCCCGCGCGGCATGACGAACGATTAGTCTGGCAGCAGCGCCGCGGCGCCGAAGACGATGGTCTGGTACAGGAAGACAAACGTCAGGCCGTGGTAGCCGACTTTCAAATAGGCCGAGGTGAGGTGCGGCCTCGCGTCGAACACGAAGAACTGCACCGCGAGCCGCGCTGCCCAGAACAGCGCGATGAACAGGCACATGCCGCGCGCCAGCGGCGTGCCGGCTGCCAGGTCGTGCGCGAAAATCACCGACAGCAGCCCGAACGCGATAATCACCAGCACGATGAACGCCCCGTGCACCCAGATGAGCTGCCGCGACAGAGGGTCGAGCCTGACAAGAGAGCCCTTCCAGTCGAGCACTTTGGGAACCAGCGCGCTGGCCAGCAAAATGCCGAAGTGCAGATTCCCGCCGATAAATA
Organism: uncultured Pirellulaceae bacterium; assembly: GCA_964415245.1. Lineage (GTDB taxonomy): Bacteria > Planctomycetota > Planctomycetia > Pirellulales > Pirellulaceae > CAYQAJ01. The sequence continues at coordinate 7,902 of CAYQAJ010000232.1, forward strand.
TCAGCCACGCGAGATTGAACATAGCTGCCTCACGCTCCTCTCAGACTCAGTAGCATCTCGGTACTGCGAGGTGCCCGCGACCATTAGCTTCCCAGTGCCACGAGCATCGGCACCACCACTCGCTCCACAAACGGCACGTGGAACAATAAGCAAATCGGCGCGAGCGTGACTGCGGCGCAAAATGCCCGACCGAGCGCGCCACGCCTCAATCCGATGCGGCGGCCGAATCGGCTCCGCTCCACGAGCACGCTGATACCTTGCATTGCGAAGTACAACGTCGGCAGTCCGTAACCGGCCTGCGCGGGAATCGAGATCACCGCATCGTGGACGATGCCCGACACCAGGAACACGGCCAACGTAGCCGCGGCGATTCCCCAGCGACCGACCGACGGTCGAAAGACGTAAGCATGGGCCAGGTCGCGGAAGGCCAGGTTCCACCGCTTTCCCCAGAAGTCGGCCAGCGACGTGGCCAGCACAGGACCGGCCATAATCGGGGGCGCGTCGATTCCCGCCCGCCGCCAGATCGCCGACAACAAGTGAAAGAGTCCGAAGTGCAGCGTGAAGATGATGCCCACCATGCCGATCCAGCCGGCGACCAGCG
>CAYQAJ010000233.1:0-6484 GCA_964415245.1 uncultured Pirellulaceae bacterium
GTATCTTCGACCTGGTGCAGAATCCGGTAAACCGACCGCGTATCAGGGGCGAATCGCACGTTCAGATTCACGCGCCCCAGATCGATATGGCCTATGTGACCAAGGGGGCCCGCTTGCAATTCGGCGTCGCGAAGTACGCCGCGAAGGTGGTTCAGATCGTGCTCGAACTCGTGTAGATCGCGGTGCAGGTGCGCTGGGCTGGCCCCTTCATGTGCTTGTTCGTGCACATGCTCGGCCGATCGCAAAACGTCGATCGCGTCTGAAACCAGATGGCGGTACTCGGGCGAGAATCGGAAACCGTCGCGAATCTCGACCGCCAGGCTTTGGGTCTGGCTGTGCAGGCGGTGAGCCAGAGTCTCGGCAGATTCGTGTGCGGCTTGAACGGACGGAGCGGCCAGAAGAACAAGCGAGGCCGCCAGGGTGCCACAGGCCATTTTTGCCAGGTTGTACATGATTTGTCTCCGAATGCTGCGTTTGCTCGTAAGCGAGCGGTATGACTGATACTGCTTGCTTGATATTGGCAAGCGCCGTACCAAATGCCGTGCCGCAAGTCATCAAGAGAGTCGCAAGTTGTTTTTATAGAGATAGTTAGTGCTATTTCGGCGCTGCCAAGAAAGTTTGCCACCACTGCGCGGGGAGGGCGCACGAAGGATAAGTGACATCACATAGACTCAATATAGGAGTCTAATAGATGACATTTTTGCGCCAAGTGTGGGTCAATAACGCGACAATGCCGGGTGGCGATGCGTGCGCGTCGATGGTTCGACCGATGCCGCGAAGCCAGCGTCTTGACGCGGGCACTTGAGAGGGCGGCGGATAGCGGCGCCGTGAGAAGTCGGCCTAATGCCGGTGGCTAGTTCTGGGATGGCTCGGGCCGCGTGGCGACGCGCCCCAGTTGGCCCCCCTCGTACACGCTGAACTCGGCCCACACGGGGAGGTGGTCGGAAACGTCAAGGGCCTCGTCGACCGTGAGATTGAACTCGCGCAGGATGTCGAACACGCCGGCCCTGCCGTTGAATTCGGCGGTCGCCTGCTGATGGAAAACGATGTTGTCGTACTGCGCGGTGCCGCGGGTGTTAGTGGGAACGCCGGAAATGACCCACGTGATGCCAGGAATCTGCCCCAGCCGCCCCAGGTGGTGATCGTCGACGTTCAGATCGCCCAGCACGATCACATCGTCTTCGCCGCGGCCATCGTCGCGAACCGCGCGGAATACGTCGCCCAGGGCGTCCAGCTCTTGATCCGTTTCATCCGGGTCGGTGTGAATGTTGACCAGCGAAAACGTAAATGCTTGATCTTCGGGCGGCCCGCGTACGCGGAACCATGCCACCAGCGGTTCGCGATGCAGCCGGTCGTCGGGGTCCGCGACGGTGTAGAGCTGGTGGCGATCGACTTCGACACTGGCCCGGTCGAACACGAACGCGTACTGCTCCTTGCTTGACGAGCGCCCCAGCCGCTCCCCGATCACGTAGTCGTATTGGCGGCCGTCGGAGTTCACTAGCTCGACGAATTGCGGCAGCAGGCCCTCATCCTTCGTGCGGATTTCCTGAATGGCCACGATGTCGAAACGGCGGACGACACGGGCCAGCACATCCATCACCTGCGGCTTGCTCGCTTTGCTGGTGCCGAACACCTGGATGTTGAACGTGGCGATGCGGACCGCGTCGCCGGAGCGCTGCACCGGCGGAGCGCCGCCGAGAGAGTCCGGCGTCCCAGCCGACTCGCGCCGAACCAGGCGCAGGCCCTGCATGCCCTCGATGCGGAAGTTCTGAAAGAAGAACCAGGCGCCGGCGGCCAGCGCCGCCACCACCAGAAACAAGACAACCGACTTGCGCACGAGCCCCTCCGTGGGCAGCAGAGAAGTATCGAGAACGCGCGCGGGCGCGGCCTTGCGCCCCATCGCGGTTCGATGGAAGCGGGAGAGTACCGAATGGCCGCGGCCGGCTCCAGGGCAATTCAGTGAACGCGCGCCTCGCTGGCATCGATTTGCTAGCGTACGCCGCGCCGCCTAGTGCGTTCCACACCGCACTGTGTTCCGCGACCGCTTGCGGCCAGCGCGCTCCGCGACGCTTCTAGCAATCCCTACCGCCGCGCTTCGCGCACCAGGTGCCCCAGCTCGGGAAGGATTACCCGCTCCATCGCCAGTCGCACGCCCGCGGGTGAGCCGGGCATGGTGAGCACGACGAGCCGGTCGATCAGACCGCCGACGGCGCGGCTGAGCATGGCGGCGGCGCCGATCTCCTCGAAGCTCAGCATGCGGAATAACTCGCCGTAACCGGGCAGTTGTCGCGTGAGCAGCGAGGAGACAGTTTCGAAGGTTTGGTCGCGGCCGGTAATGCCCGTTCCACCGGTCAAGAGCACCGCGTCGACTTGGTTCTCATTTCGCAGCCCCTCGAGCAGAGAGCGCATGGCAGGCGGATCGTCGGGCACGATGTGCCGCACCGCGACCTGGTGACCGGCTTTGGCCAACAGATCGACCACGAGTGCGCCGCCCGAGTCAGTTTCCATGGTCCGCGTGTCGCTGACCGTGATCACGGCGCAGCGAATCGACTGCGGGGCATCGGATTTGTGCTGGTGGGTGCTGGCGGCCAATCGGAGGCTCCCAGAAAGCGGGCAACATCGAGCATAGTGGCGCAAATCACCATCATATACGAGACGCCCGCCGGTCTGTTCCACGGCGGCGAGGCCGATTTGGCGAACCGACCGAAATCGTTGCACGTGCCCGCGTCGATACACTATACTCAGGGCCGCGCCTCTCGACACACTGCCCTGTCGTCGCGCCACCGCTAGAGCACGACCGCGTGGCTGCTAGTCAGCACTCGCGCCGCGCATTGGCGGCAGCCGGCACCGAGGAATCGCGATGCGAATTCGGCCGACGATCATCGTTGTGCCTTTCCTTGCGGCGACGGCGTTTCTCTTGTCGTCGAGCCCGGCTCGCGCCGACTACCTGGTGCTTCACAGCGGCGCGCGCGTGGAAGGCCAGTGGGTCAACCACGATGCTTTCGCGGCCGAGTCGTACGTCATGGTTACCCCCGATGGCGTGCGCCTTACGCTCGACCGCGAACAGGTGAAGCAGGCGGTGCGCCAATCCCCGGACGAGACGGAGTACGAACGCCTGGCGTCGTTGGCGGACGACACGGTCGACGAACATTGGAAGCTCGTCGCGTGGTGCCGAGAGCATCGCCTGCCCTCCCAGTCCCGCGCGCATCTCCGCCGCATCGTCGAGATCGATGTGAGCCAGTCGGCGGCGTGGCGGGCACTCGGCTACACGCACAAGGACGGTCAATGGGTCACCCAGCACGGATGGCAGGAAGACCAAGGGTACGTCTTCTACCGCGGCCGCTGGCGGACATCGCAGGAAATCGAGCTGCTGGAAACGAGGCGCAAGATCGAGCTGGCCGAACGCGAGTGGGCCAAGCGGCTCAAGGCACTTCGCGCGACATTGAATGGGGAACGCGCGCAGGAAGCTTACACCGAGCTCATTGCCATTCGCGACCCGCTGGCCGTGCGGCCGCTCGCCGCCGCGTATCAGAAGGAGGGGAACCCGGCCGTGCGGAGCGGCTACGTACGCGTGCTGGGGCAAATCGAGAGTACCGCGGCATTGGCTACGTTGATGACCATCTCGCTCGACGACCCCCACGCCGATCTGCGCGACGCGGCCCTGGGGCAGATCGTGCCGCGAAAGACTCCCAGCGTGGTGGAAGCGTACGTCCGCAGGCTCAAGGACCCGAGCAACGTCCGTGTGAACCGGACGGCCACGGCGCTGGCCCGGCTCGACGACCAGTCGACCATTGGCCCGTTAATCGACGCACTGATTACCGTGCACGAGGTGCGCTTTCCCAAGGTCATCGTGCAGGAACGAAGGACTTCCTTTACCAGTGCTTCCCAGAAAATCACCACCATACCGGGAAAAGGGCTACCTCCGGACGCCGTGGTGGCTCCCTCGACCGGCTTTGCAACCGGTTCCCAGCCCGACACCGTACTCGTCCCCGTGCTCAATCAGGACGTGCTCTCGGCGCTGGTCAGGCTTTCGGGCGGCCAGAGCTTTGGCTTCGACGTCGACGCCTGGCGGGCGTGGCACAATGCCCAGCGTCAGCAACAGCAGACGGAAGAAATCAACGCACGCCGCGATTCACCGTAGGGGCCATCAACCGGGTCCAACCTTCGGAGAACGCCCTCCGTGGCGATCCTTCGTCGCCCTCCGCAGCCTTCTTTCCAGGATAATCGGAGCAGCACAAAGGCCGTTCTCTACAGGGACTGCGGCAAGCGGACAAAGGTCCACACGGACATCACGCCGCGGACAACAAACAACCGGCAACCGACCACGGTCATTCGGTTCATGCCGCGTCGGCCGGGGGCGATGCTGTCTTCGCCTTCGAGGCGGCTGCCTGGGCCCAGCGGCGGCGGGGGAACCAGCCTTCGCCCAGCACCGTCAGAGCCACGCGATCCTCCAGGTTCGGCCGGAAGACCGTGAGCAGAAACAGTGGCAGGTACCAGGCCACGTACAGGCCACCCCCAAAGCCGTGCCAGAACTGCGTGGCCACCATCACCGCCGCCGAGCAGCTTAGCAGCGTGCCCAGGTTCTTCTGGGCCGGCCACAGCGCGAACGTGCCGCTAATCACTACGAATATCGCCAGCAGCGGGAGTCGCCAGATCGAGTCCCAACCGCCGGGCGCCCACAAGCCCTCCAGGTCGTCCATGCGCGGCCACATCACGCCGAACATTTGCTGTATCTGAAGCCAGAAGCTCTCCACGCCGCTGGACGTGAAGGCCAGCGAGCCCGCCATGACAGCGAGCATCGATACCACGCCGATCGTGAACCGCATCAAGCCCCGCTGCCAGTAGAAGCTCAGCCACAGTGGCAGCAAGAACAGGGGGTAATAGGTCACGCCCATCGCCAAGCCCAGGAACATGCCCGACGTGAGCGGCCGGCGATAGCATAAAACGGCCCAGATCAACAGAGCGGCGGGCAGCGCGTGGTCGACGCGGCCCGTCATTTGCGCCGTGTACGGCAGCATGAGGTACAGGGTCGCGGCGCCGATGCCCACCTTGATATTGTCGAAGTGTCGATAGCCGATCAGCACCAGCCCTATCACGACCGCCATGTGGGAGAGGATCGCCATCGCCTTGGCGACGGTGGCATACGCGCGAATCCGGAGCACGTACTGCTGGTCGGCCTCGCTGAGGTGCTCCTGAGGATAGACGGCCACGCTGCCGTCGCGGTGTCGCAGGCGCACGCCGCCGTGCAATAGCGCCACGAGCTCCGCTTCGAAAGTGCGTGGCGGTTCGGTCAGCGTCCAGTTGCGGAGCACGCCGGGCGTGAGGGGGTCGGGCGGTTCCTCCCCTTCTTGCATCGAAACCGTGGGGATGCTCGGCAAAAGAAAGATGAGGGCGTAACCGGGACCGTGCGGCTGTACATTTTCTTCACTGGAGGGGCGGCCGTGCACAAGCTGCTGGGCGCTCTGGGGACCGTGCAGATCGTCGGCGGTGGGCATGCTGATGATGACGTTGGCCATCAAAAACACCGACAACGAGCAGGCGATAAAGGTCAGCCCGCCGGCCGATAGATTGGGCTCCAGCAGGGGGCGGCGGACCATCATCGGATCCAACAGCATGCGGACCAGGAACAAGACACCCACGCCCAAAAGCCAGAGGAAGCCGGTATGCTCCTTGACGCGTCCGATTGCGCGGCGTTTTTCCCAGGTGCTCAATGACACCGCCTCGCCGGTCTGTTCCGCTCTGCCGTCGTCGCCGCCGAGCTCGGGGAGCAAGGGATCGTCCGCTCCGCTGCCTACGCCGAGGGGCGCCTCGCCCGCCGGCGGCGTTTCGTTGGTGCCCGATGCGGGGACGCTGCCGACCGGGGCGTCATCGGGCCCGCCGCCGGACGCTGCTTCGCTCGATCGGTTGGACGATGCATCAGCGGTATCATCGGACGGAACCGCGCCATCGGGAAACTCCGACCGCGTGTCGAACCCGACGTCGGGAGACAGAGTATCGCGCAGCGGAGAATCGGTCTCCGCCGCGGCTTTCGCCTCGGTGCGAGCCGCCGCAGCCGAGAGCACCCGCGCGGCCCGCCCGGACTCCTCGCGGCCGTAATGCACCATCAACAAGCCGGGCGAGATGAGGATCAGCAGGATCAGGTCAAGATTGCGCACGCTCCAGAAGCGGCTGAACTTGAAAAACAGACCGATCATCAAGAGCGACGACAGATAGACCCACGTTGTCGGGTCGATCTTCTCGTAGCCGAGTGCGAATTCACTCATGCTCGTGAGCCCCGCCAGGTGTGCGTCGCGCTGTCAGGATCGCGCGGTCGTCGGTGCCGATTCGGGGCGAAGAAAGAACGATCAAGATCGAACACAACTACGCACCGCCGCTGGATGTCGCGCCGACGACGCATGTCGAGGACCGACGTGTCGACGAGGCCATTCGTTCGCTCAGCTTTCATGCGAGTTCTGCCCGGCTAACCGGCCGTGCCGACGCAGGG
>CAYQAJ010000233.1:6584-8365 GCA_964415245.1 uncultured Pirellulaceae bacterium
CGACGCAGGGGCCGGCGGTTGCGCAGTTTACCAGGATACGACCACTTTCCGGCTTTGCAAGGACTGCCGGGCTGCGTGTTCGCAATGCCGGCTGGCCGGACACGCGGCGGGTTTCGCCAGTTTGTATAATCGATTCGATCGGAGCCAGCGGCGTTGTGCAGGGGAGTCGCCCGGAACGACCGGCAAAGCACGGCAGCAGCCGCTCAGCGAGTGAGTAGCCGCTGCCACCGGGTGAGTCACATCGCGCCCGGCGGATTCCCATAGATGATTGGCGTGGTCACCAGACATGTCTGACTCCGTGTTCGATCGTCTCATGCAGCGGCTTCGCGAGCACAAGGTGCCGTACGACGTTCTGCGGCATGCGCCCGTCTATACGAGTGCCGAAGCGGCGCAGGTTCGCGGCACGACGTTGGCCAGCGGTGCCAAAGCGCTGATTTGCAAGGCCGACAATCGCTACGTGATGTTCGTGCTGCCGGCCGACCTGCGGCTCGATAGCAAAGGGATTCGCAAGCAGCACGGCGTGCGCAGCCTGCGATTCGCCAGCGGCGACGAGGTGCGCGAGATCACGGGTCTGGCCCCCGGTGCCATCCCCCCGTTGGGCAGCCTGTTCGACTTGCCAACGTGGTGCGACGAGGGGATGGCAAAACAGGAGCGGATCAACTTCAACGCGGGCGATCATTCAGTTTCGGTGAGCATGACGTTCGAGAGCTATCGCGTGGTGGAAGCCCCGCTTCTGGGATCGTTTGCACTGGTTGAGGCGCCGCACAGCGCACGATCGCAGATCGACGACAATCGCGAGTGAATGTTGAGGGCATCAAAACCGTTGGGGGCTGGCTCATTTTGCGGAGTCTGCGGAGCAAAATGTGCCTGTCCCCTTCTCCGGAACGGTTCTGGGATACGCTGAAGGACACCCTTATGAAAAACACGCTGACCGCCTGGCTCATGGTGATGCCACTGATTCTTGTGTCGAGTTGTGCGCGCGACATGCATCAATCGCAGGAGAAGGATCGGGCCAGCCAGCGGACCAACGTCGCAAAGGAGCGGGCATTGCCACGCGCGGCTTCCATATCTTCCGGTTGGCAGCCGGGCCAGTCGCAGCCCGACATTACCGCCACGTTCTCCATCGTGGCCGCCGATCCGGAATCGGGCATTTGCGGTGCCGCGGTGGCCAGCAAGTACCCGGCGGTAGGGCGCGTGGTGCCCTACGTGCGGGCCGGCGTCGGCGCCTTCTGCACGCAGCACTACCACGTGCCAAAGTGGGGGGAGCCGGCGCTCGACCGCCTTGCATCGGGCATGCCGCCGGAGCGCGTGTTGGCCGAACTTTTGGCCGACGACGACCAGCGCGAGCAGCGGCAGCTTGCGATCATCGACATGTCGGGCCGAGCCGCCGTACACAATCCGACCGCTGCTCCCAAGGACAGCCGGTACTGGGGAGCCATGACGGGCCGGTACTACGCCTGCCAGGGCAACACGCTGACCGGGCGCGAGGTAATCGCCGCCATGGCTGCCGCGTACGAAGATACCAAGGGAAGCGTCGCCGATCGCCTCATCGCCGCCTTGATCGCCGGCGACTGTGCCGGAGGCGATCATCGCGGACGGCTAGCGGCGGGAATTCGTATGGCGCGCCGAGACACGGAGGGATACTGGCTCGAACTATACGTCGACGAGAGCGACGACGCAGTCGTGGAGCTGGCCCGCAAATACGCCGAGCTCGAACATGAAGCCAAGGGCGAGTGGCGCGGCGGCAAACTACCCTTCGAGCCGCCATGCCCGAAACGCCC
>CAYQAJ010000234.1:0-8171 GCA_964415245.1 uncultured Pirellulaceae bacterium
CACTGGCTACCAACGCTCTGGCGGCCGGCGGCGATGACGTGTTCGAGTTGACTTCGTGCGAGTGGCTGCTCTCGTGCCAACACCGCGACGTGCATCCGTTTACCGGGGCAACTCCGGGCGGTTGGGGATGGAGCGACAAGAGCGGCGCGGTGCCCGACGTCGACGACACCTCCGGCGCCCTGTTGGCCTTGGCGGCGATGCGGCAATCGCCTTCGTGCAGCCGGAAGCAGCGCGACCGAATCGACGAAGCGGCCGAGGCGGGCCTGAAGTGGCTGCTGGAAATCCAGAACGCCGACGACGGCTGGCCCACATTCTGCCGCGGCTGGGGGCGGCTCCCGTTCGACCGCAGCGGCACCGATCTGACGGCCCACGCACTGCGGGCGCTGCTCGCGTGGCGGGAACAGTTCCACACCGAGGCCATCGACGCGGCAGTGCGACGCGGGCTCGAATACCTGGGCCGCACGCAGCGCGACGATGGTAGCTGGGTGCCCCTGTGGTTCGGAAACGAAAGTTTTGCGGGGGAGGAAAACCCCGTTTATGGCACGGCCCGCGTGCTCTTGGCCTACCGCGATTTGGATCGCCTCGAAACTCAGCCGGCCCGCAGGGGTTTGAAATGGCTGAGGGAAGCGCAGAACAGCGACGGTGGCTGGGGGTTTGGCGCAATTCCGAAATGTGCTCCCGGCGAGATAGCGGCTCGCACGGCCGAAGTTCCGCCAGGCGGCGAAGCGACTCGCTCGCGGCAATTCGACGAGGCGGAAGGTGCGATCGCGGCGGCGGCGAACGGCTCCATTGGCGCCGCACAGGGCACACGACGCAGCAGCGTCGGCTGCCGGCCGCTGAGGTTCAGCAGCGTCGAGGAGACGGCGGTGGCGCTGGAGGCGCTCGTCGCCGGATCGCACGACGAATCGCTGCAAGATGTTTTATCGAAAGGACTTGACTGGCTCGCGGAGGCCGTCGAAACCGACCGCTATCGGCAGTGCGCCCCGATCGGCTTTTATTTCGCCAAGCTGTGGTACTACGAGCGGTTGTATCCCATGACGTTCACTGCCTCGGCCCTGGCCCAGTCGATTCGCCGCCTGACCTCGCGCGGCGTGCCCGCCCCCACCGCGGCAAGAATGGCCAGCGCGTAGCGGTCGCGCTTGGCTCCCTTTACAATGGGCTGACCCACATGACGCGCGACACGGGCTGACCTCCGCCCCTGCGAGGTGGGCGATAACCGCACAGTTGAGGCAAACCCGCACGCAGGTGGAAACTACGTGAGAGTCGCCTCTCGCTCCGCGAGAGGGCGATCCGTATTGCCGCACGCGAGCGGATGCAGGCAACGTCAGGCACAGCCTGACCTACCGCTACCGCTAGCCAACACACCGGTACGCCCAACGCCCCCCCGCCCACTCCGACGCACTACTGAACAGACGAAGGAGGCGACCTTGGCCACCGCACCAGTGCCCCAACCCGCAGACGGCACCGGCACCGCTCTGACCTCGGCCGACCCCAAAAAATCGGCCGGCACAGGCAAGTCGCGACGCCGCTCGACCGCCCATCTCAAGATCGTGCCCGAAACGCTCGAATTGCGCGAGCGGGTTCGCGCGCGGGCCCGGGAAGTGGCCAAGCGGATGGATCCCTCCCGCCCCCCTACCAAGGACGAGATGGAGTCGGTGGCCCGCAAGCTGCTCGAGGAACAGGGCCTTGTCGAGGGTTACCTGGGCTGGACGATGGTCGCGCTGGCCACGGCCTACTGGCAGGATCAAGTGGCAGCGTCGCCCCCTTCCCGGCGGCTATTTCTCTTGCCCCACTGTCTGAAGCACGCCGAGGGCTGCCCCGCCGACTACGACCAGTTCGGCCTCGATTGCAAGCGATGCGGTGCGTGCAGCATCGCCGACTTCCGCACCGTGGCCGAAGAGATGGGCTACAAGGTGCTGGTGGCCGAGGGCTCGCCCATCGTCATGAAGATTATCGTGAGCGGGTACGTCGACGCCATCGTCGGTGTCGCCTGTCTCAACGTGCTCGAAAAGGCGATCGACAAGATTCTGCTGGCCGGTATCCCGTGCATGGCGATACCGCTTTTGTCGAGCGATTGCCGCAACACTTCGGTCGACGAGTCATGGGTACACGAGATGATCCACGTGCAGCCGGCGAAAGTTGTGCCCAAGACGCGCACCTACTTGCACCTGCTGCGGGGCGCATCGGGCCTGTTCTCGGGTGAAGGGTTCGCGCGGCTGGCTCCCAGAGCGCGCAGTGCCGATGTGCAACTGCCGCTGAACGGGCAGGGTCTTTCGGGACTCGAACCGTTGGCGGCGACCGAAGCGATCTCGTTCGACTTCCTCACTAAGGGGGGGAAACACTCGCGGCCGTTCATCACGCTGGCCGTGTACGACGCCCTCACCGGCGCCAGCGCCACGCTGCCGGGGGGCGATGCGCACATCGCCGCCATGCCCGACGCGGTAAAGCGGGCCGCCATGTCGATCGAGACATTCCACAAGGCCTCGCTGGTGCACGACGACATCGAAGACGACGACTTCTATCGCTATGGCGACGAAACTCTGCACCGCAAGTACGGCACCCCCACCGCGATCAACGTGGGAGACTACTTGATCGGGCTGGGATACCGGCTCGTGAGCCGCGAATCGGCGGCGCTGGGGGCCGACGTGGTGGCGGACATTCTCGACTGCCTGGCCGACGCGCACCTGCGGCTGGCCGAGGGGCAAGGGGCCGAGTTGGCGTGGCGCGATTCGCGTGACAAGCAGCTCAAACCGATCGACGCGCTGCGGATTTACGCCCTCAAGACCGCCCCCGCCTTCGAGGCCGCCTTCTACGCCGGGGCGCGGATGGCGACCGACGCTCGCGCCTACGTCGAACCGATGAAGCAGTTCGCACGTAATCTGGGCGTGGCGTTTCAGATACTCAACGACCTCAAGGACTGGGAAACCGACAGCGACAACAAGCTGTCGACCGGCGCCGACGTACTGGGCGGACGGCCGACCGTGCTGTGGGCGCTCGCGCTGGAAGGACTTGACGAAGCCAGCCGTGCTGAACTGATCGAACTGGTGGAGGACACCGAGCGGCCGCCCGAGGCGCGCATCGCCCGCGTGCGGCAGCTTTACCACGAGGCCGGAGTGTTCGAGACGGCCCACCGCCTGGTCGACAAGCATCAGGAGCGGGCCGAGGCAGTGGCCGATACCATCGAGCCCGAAGAATTGCGGCGGCTGATGTACTACCTGGTCGACACGGTGCTCGACCGGGGTAGTCCCGCGCCACCGCAGCTTGTGACGCCCGAGACAATACTTTCGCTGCCGATTGCCGCTGCTCCGTAACTCCCCGCCGAACTACGCCTGCCCGTACCGACCGCGATCCCGCTGAATCGTAAAGTACGACTGCGAGCCCCGCGAATCGTGAAGCCCGCCCCGCCTACCCAGCCCGACCTGCAAACGCTCGTCCGCCTGTTCTACAAGCGGGTCGACGATCTTGGTCGATTTACCGAAGTCGCCGCGAGCGACTTGCCTGCGCCGTACGACCAACTCTTGGCGCACGAATCGCACATGACGGTCTCGGTCGAACAGTACTTCCAGTGCCGCGTCGATCTGAAGGTGCTGGAGACTCACCACACCACGACGCGTTACGCCCGCAAAATCCTTCTGGTGCGGCCGAGCGACTCCGTGGTAGTGCAGTTCGGCATCGCTCGGTTGAACTTCCGCTTTCTCGATCCTCCGGTGCAGCGGGAAATCGAAAGCCAGCGTGCCCCGCTGGGGCGGATTCTCATCGAGCACAATGTTCTGCGGCAGGTGCAATTGGCCTCGCTGTGGCGAGTGAAGCCCGGTGCGGAGCTGCGCAAACTTTTCGGGTTAGAGAAGGAAGGCGCCACGTATGGGCGCACGGCGCTCATCTACTGCAACGGCGACCCGGCGGTGGAGCTGCTGGAAATCGTCCGGCCAATGTAGCGGCAGGCTTGGGGCGCGAGGCCTGAGGAAGGAGGCGGAGCCTCGTTCGGCGCGGGTCTCCCGGCCCCGCCGATGCGTTACCGAAGGTCTCATACCGCCCCAATCGGCCGACGTAGGTTTCCCGCGTTGAGACCTGCGATCGATGTGCGTCGCTCGGTCGGGAGACCGGCCACAACGCGCTGACCGGCTACGACGTGCTGACCGGCCACGACGTAGTTCAGGTCCCGCCCGGCAGGCGGGACCTACTTTTGGCGCTCGACTCGCGACTCTCCAGCCCATTACAATGGGCGCCGCTACGCGCGGCGGTCGCGCACCGCGCCGCCGCTGCCTGAACTAGCAACCTGCCGATTCATCCCTCCGTTGACCTGACACGCCCCCAGGCCCACCCCGAGTTGGTCCTGCGCCGCTGCTGGGGACCCGCAGCGACCGCGACATCATGCACGACACCTACGATTGCATCGTCTTGGGCGGAGGCCCGGCCGGCACGACCACCGCCGCGCTTACGGCGCGCTCCGGTCTGCGCACGCTCTTGGTCGAGCGGGAGAAAGTGCCCCGCTTCCACGTCAGCGAGGTCGTCTTGCCCGCGGCCGGTGGCCCGCTCGAGAAGCTCGAACTTCTTTCCGCGATGGAGGAGAGCCGATTCGTCCAAGCGGAAGGCGTGCAGCTTCTCGGCCACACGGGCCAGCCGCTGTTCCAAGTGCCGTACTCCGAACGCCCCAGTGGCCGAGGCTCGCGCTCGTGGCACGTCGTCCGCTCCGAGTTCGATGCGATGCTGCTGGATCACGCCGCGCGCTGGGGGGCCGAATGCATCGATCGCACGACGGCCCGCCAGGTGCTTTTCGACGGCGGGCGAGCCTACGGCGTGCGGTTGGAAACGCAGCAAGGGGAGAGCCGCGAGGTTCGCGCGCGTGTGGTGGTCGACGCCACGGGGCAGAATGCGCTGTTGGCGCGGCAGCTTGGCTTGCTCACCCCACTTCCCCGCTTGAGAAATGTCGCCATCTGGGGCTACTATCGCGGCGCTCGACGCGACGGTTGCGAGCACGGCTGCTGCACGACCCTGTTGCGGACCGAACAGGGAGCGAGCTGGTTCTGGTACGTGGCGCTGCCCGACGATCTGACCAGCATTGGCGTCGTCGCGGACCACGATTACTTGCTGGCGGAGGGAGGCCGCGCCGCCGGCGCCTTCGAGGACGAGCTAGTCAAGTGCCCGGCACTCGTCGAGCGGTTGATGCACGCCCAGCTCGTGAGCCACTTTCGCGTGATGCGCGACTTTGCGTATCGCACCGCGCGGCAGGCTGGCGACGGCTGGGTTCTCGTGGGCGACGCATGCGGCTACGTCGATCCGATTCTCTCGGCCAGCGTGCACCTGTCGCTGGCGAGTGGCGAGTTGGCGGCCGAGGCGATTGTCGACGCCTGCCATAGCGGCGACGTTTCGGCGCACACGCTGGCAAGGTGGGCGCCCGGCCACACGGCCGCGCTGATACGGCTCGAACAATTGGCGCTGGCCCTGTACACTTCGGACTTTCGCCTCGACGCCTTTCTCGACGAGCATCCGCAGCACCGTGGGCCGCTGGCCGACCTGTTGATGGGGCGCGTGTTCGGCGATGCGGGCGACTCTGTGCTCGCCGAGATCAAAGCGCAACTGGGCCCGGAGACCGGCGCCGGCGTGCCCGATAATCCAACGACGAACGAAGGATCGGCCCCATGAGTAGACTCCCGACGGGCGGCGACAAACCCACGAGCGGCCCGGTGCGAATGACGACCGTGATGTGGCTGATCTGCATAATGGCGTCGATCGGCTTCGCGTTCGATATTTACGAGCTGTTGATGCTGCCGCTGATCGCTCGGCCCGCGCTGATGGAGCTGGGGGGAATCCGCCCGAACACCGCCGATTTCAGTAAATGGGTTTCCCTGCTGTTCTACGTGCCCGCCGTGGCGGGAGGCGTCTTCGGTCTGTTGGGCGGCTACCTGACCGACCGGCTGGGTCGGCGGCGCGTGCTCACTTGGAGCATCTTGCTGTACGCTGTCTCGGCGTTCGCGGCCGGTTTTTCGACCAGTCTGCCGATGTTGCTGTTCTTCCGCAGCTTGGTGTTCATCGGCGTGTGCGTGGAGTTCGTGGCGGCGGTCGCCTGGCTGGCCGAGTTGTTTCCGCACGGCAAACAGCGCGAGGGAGTGCTCGGCACGACGCAGGCGTTTTCGTCGTTCGGTGGGCTCTTGGTGGCGGTGGTCAACGGGATTGCCGTCGCCTGGGCGGCCGGCAATCCAGCGCCGCTGTTGTTCGGCCTCGAATTGCCGGCGCTGCAGTTGCCGGGCATTTATCTGCCGGAGTTTCTCAGCAATATCCTGGGCGACATTCAGAACAACCACGCCCACTGGCGATATACGCTCATGTCGGGCTTGATCCCGGCGATTCCGCTAATCGTGATTCGGCCCTTCTTGCCCGAGTCGCCAGTGTGGAAACAAAAGCGTGACGCCGGCACGCTGCGCCGGCCCAGCATCGCGGCGCTGTTCGCTCCCGAGCTGCGCCGCACGACGATCGTTACGACGCTCATGTTCACGTGCAGCTTCGCTGCGGCGTTCGGCGCCATTCAGCAGATGCCGCAGATTGTGCCCGGCCTGCCCGAAGTGAAAGAGGAAGTGAGCGAAGCGCTGGCCGAGCAGTTCCCGACCGAGAAGCAGGACACGCTGCGTGAGAAGCTTGCCGCTGAAGGCAAGAGCAAGGAGGAAATCGAACGGGCGGTCACCGCCGAAATCGGCAAGATCGCCGGCCCCATCGGCCAGAAAGAGGCCGCCCACGCCACAAAATCTCAGGAAATCGGCGGCCTGTTGGGACGCATTCTGTTGGCGATTCTAGCTGTGTTTATTGTCAGCCGACGTCAATTGCTGCGGCTCTTTCTGGTACCGGGCTTGATCGTAATGCCGGTGGTGTTCGGCTGGGCGGCCGTTACCGGGAAGTTTTATCTCGAGGTTGGAATGTTCATGGCGGGTCTGTTCACCGTCGCACAGTTCAGTTTCTGGGGCAACTACTTGCCCCGCGTGTATCCCGTGCACCTCCGCGGCACGGGCGAAGGGTTCGCCGCCAACATCGGCGGACGCATGATCGGCACCTCATTCGCCGCCGTCACGATTTGGATCGCGTATTTCCTACCGGGCGACGCGCCGTATCCGACCAAAGTGGCCTACACCGCGGCGGGAGTGGCGCTGGCCGTGTACCTGATCAGTTTCATCGCCAGCTTCTGGCTCCCCGAGCCGAGCGAGAAGCAAATGGACGAATGACCAATGACCAATGACCAATGTTCCAATGACCAAGGAACAGTGGATCGCGTAGCTTTAATTGGTCATTTGGATTTGGTGATTGGTCATTACCACAGGCGCGGCGACGCGCGGGCGGGTTGTCTCGTCCGCTAGGCGTTTCGCCACCGGAATACGCACGATGAAGTATGTCGTCTGGACGCTGCTGGCGATTCTCGTCGTTCTGCACCAGGACTACTGGCAGTGGGACAACGCGACGCTGGTGTGGGGCTTTCTGCCACACACACTTGCGTGGCATGCGGGCATTTCCATCGGCTGCGCCATCGTGTGGGCAATGGCCGTCTTTTTTTGCTGGCCTAAAGACGTGGATCTCGCGCCAACCGGCCCCGACCCAATAGCCCGCGAACCCGCGACAGATTACGCCGCCGTCGGTCTGACTGGAAAAGTGGCTCGCAAATCGCCGGGCGAGGGACGGTCATGACGCAACTGGCCGTCGTCGCCGTCTATCTTCTCGCGGTGATGGGGCTGGGGCTGGCCGCCAATCGGCTGCTCCGCTCGACCAGTACCGACTATCTGCTGGCCAGCCACTCGATCGGCCCCGTGCTACTCTTGATGTCGCTGTTCGGCACGACGATGACCGCCTTCGCGCTCGTCGGTTCGACCGGCCAGGCATTTCAGGTCGGGGCGGGTGTGTACGCCCTGCTCGCATCGGCCAGCGGCATTGTTCACCCGCTGTGCTTTTTTCTGGTGGGAGTGAAGCTGTGGGGGCTGGGGCGGCGGTTTGGCTACACCACGCAGGTTCAGTTCTTTCGCGACCGGCTGGAGAGCGACTTCGTCGGGCTGCTCTTGTTCCCGGTTCTGGTCGGCCTGGTGATTCCGTATTTGTTGATCGGCATCGACGGTGCCGGCGACGTCATCAACGGCGTAACCCGCGATAACTTCGCGCCTTGGTTCGCATCGTCGGGATACGGCGTCCCTAAATGG
>CAYQAJ010000235.1:0-6399 GCA_964415245.1 uncultured Pirellulaceae bacterium
GGCCCGGTATGCCCGACCAGCGCGCGAAGAATCTGCCCGTTGGCCACGTCGGCCAAGTCGATCAAGGTGTCGGCGCTGCCGATGGCCGCCAGCCGCCCGTCGGGCGACGCCGCCAAAGCAGTCACCTCGGCGTTACGCTGCGCGAGCACGCGGGGCGGCGTGACCGGCAATTGCCAGAACTTCAACGTGCCATCTTCACCGGCTGAAATCAGGAGTTGGTTGTTGGGGTGGTATGCCAGCCCACCGACTGCCCCGACGTGCGCTCTCAGCACGGCCTGGGGCTTGTCGTCGTTGGGCTGCCACAGGTAGATCGCTCCGGTCGCGTCGCCTGTGGCGAATTGGCCGTTGTCGGGTCGCATGGCGGCGCTGGTGATCTCGCCTTCGTGACCGGCGAGCGAGCGCGCGAGTTTGCCGCCATCGAGCTGCCACAGTCGCACGATCTTGTCCTGTCCCACCGACACCGCCGCCATTCCGTCGCCAGTCACGGCCAAACGCCGCACCGCGCCGATGTGGCCTTCGAGCGTCATTTGGGGCTTCGACTGGGGAAGGTCCCACAGCTTGATTACGTTATCCTGCCCACCCGAGACGAGCACGTGTCCGTCGGCACTGATCGCCAGGCTCAGCACTTGTTGCTGGTGCTCTTTCATCTCGCGGATCGGCTGGCCGGTGGCCAGGTTCCAGATGATGATTCTTTGATCGGCCGAGCC
Source organism: uncultured Pirellulaceae bacterium (assembly GCA_964415245.1). Lineage (GTDB taxonomy): Bacteria > Planctomycetota > Planctomycetia > Pirellulales > Pirellulaceae > CAYQAJ01. The sequence goes on from CAYQAJ010000235.1 coordinate 708, forward strand.
GGTCACGACGAGCGTCCCGTCCGGCGAGAACAACGCCGCGTTCACGGCCGAAGTGTGCCCCGACAGCTCACGCTCGATGTTGGCACCCTGTTGGGCAGCCGCCGGGGACGACGGCAAAACCGCGACAAGAACGGCCACCGCCGACAGCGAAAAGACGAATTCTCGGGCCGAGCACGACCGCCGGAGAGAATGAGGGCCTGCCATGGCGTAACCTCGCGTGAGCGCTAGAGGGCGGGACCCGCTCATCCACCGCGCACCCCATCAGCCACGCGGCCCGAGCGGTTTCTTGGGTGCCCGTGGAAAAGGGGGACTGTCCCCGTACGACCAAGCAGTTTTCGCCTGGAAAACCGTGTGATCGAAGCGGAACTGCCCCCCCTTTTCAACGGGCCGGTAAGGTGCAGCACCCATAGGATAGCCACACGGGCAGCCATTGCAACTTTTTCGTGATTGGGAGACCAATCTCCGGCAATCGGGGGGTTGCCAGGCGTCGAAGTAGCCGCATGTCTTCGCGACGCAACGCAGCGGTGTTGCAAGTCGTCAACGCGCCCGCTGACTCGGCCTCGCACCCACGACCGATTCTGCACGTTGTGCGTTCCAAGCCGCTCGGCACCTCGGAATCAGCCTTTCACCGCGGAGGGGTAGCGCCGCGATGCACGTCGCAAGATACACTTGATGGTCCCCTCCCATCGGCTGGTGTCGTTTCGGCAAGCGGTATCCTCGCTTTGCCCCCTTTCCCACAGCGAGTCTGCAACATGAATCGGGCAACGATCTGCGCCGCGACGGGCGCGTTTTATATCCTGCTGGCCGGGGCATGCTTGCCCGCCAGCGCACAAGAGCAAGTCGACCGTTTGGATATCCGCCGGCTGGCGCCGCGCCAGCGAATGGAGATTCAATCGGAGCGCCGCGTGTACCGGCTCGTGCTGGTCGATCCCGCGACCGGCGAGACCGAGGCGCGCGTCTCGCGCGACGGCGAGAACTTCAGCGCGCCGGCCCGCGTGTTCCTCGTCGGCGGCACGACCGGCCGCCAGCCCGAGATGCTCGTACGCATGGGAAGGGTCGAAGTCGGCCAGAGCATGGAGCTGGGCCTGGGTTCGCTCGACGCGCGCGATCGCGCCCTCAGCGAACCGATCAAGGAAATCCGGCTTATCGCGAATGAGCCGTGAGTTGCTGTGCCTGTGAAGTAGCGGCGTGCGCTCTCCGCGTCGCCGTGTCCCCGAGTCTCCGCGTCAGAGCCGCATCTATACTCCGGCGCGCTCCGGACAGCGCTCACGAGCGCTAGCTGACGATCGCGTCAATCACTTCCCCCTTCGGCACCAGCATGTGCGGCCGACGCAGCGCATCGTACAGCCGGCGGCGATGGTCGATGCCCAACAAGTGGTACATCGTGGCGATCACGTCGCCGGGCGTCGTCGGCCGATCGGCCGGAAAGGCGCCCGTGCGATCGCTGGCCCCGTAAATGGTGCCGCCGCGGATTCCGCCACCGGCCAGCATTACGGTGTAGCAGTAGTTCCAGTGGTCGCGGCCGCCGTCGTTGTTGTTGATCTTGGGCGTGCGGCCGAAATCGCCCAGCACCGCCACCAGCGTGCGGTCAATCATTCCGCGCTCCGCCAGGTCGATCAGCAGCGCGCCGCAGGCCGAGTCGAACTGCGGCAGCAACGGATCTTTCAACTTCTTGAAGTTGCCGCCGTGCGTATCCCAGGTCGCGTTGGCGTCGGGCGCCCAGGAAATGGTAACCACGCGCGTGCCCACTTCGATCAGCCGCCGCGCCAACAGCACGCTCTGGCCGTAAATGTTGCGGCCGTAGGCGTCGCGGGTGGCGTCGGGCTCGCGATCCAGGCGAAACGCCTCTTGCGTCTTGCGGGCCGTGAGCACATCCAAAGCGCGCCGCTGGAAGCGATTCATGGCCGCGAGTGACGGGCTCGCCGAACCGTTGGCCATCCGCGCCCCGAGTTGCGACAAGAGCTGGCCGCGGGCGGCCAGCCGCTCGGCCGATACGTCGCTTTGCAACGTCAGCTCGGGTACCGAAAAGTCGGCAGCGTTCGGGTCCTTGAGCACCCATAGCGGGTCGTAGCCGCGGCCGAGAAAACCGCCGAAGAAGCCAGGCTGCGGCGGTCCGCCTGCTCCTTCCTTGGTTTGATACGGCAGCACCGCGTGCGAAACGACTTCCGGCGGCGTGGGACGCACCAGCGACGCCACCGCCCCGGGCGACGGATAGTCTTCGGCCGAATTGCCGACGTTGACGTTCGCGTCGCCCCGGTCGTGCCCCGTCATCGACGTATACACGGCCAGCGCATGCGCGTTGTTCACGCTGTGGTGCATCGACCGCACCAGGCAGGCGTGCTGCATCTGTTTGGCCAGACGCGGCAAATGCTCGCATACCTGGATGCCGCTTACCGACGTATCGATCGGCTTGAACTCGCCGCGAATCTCAGCGGGGCCATCGGGCTTCATGTCCCACATGTCGAGGTGGCTCGGCCCGCCGTTCAAGAAGATGATGATGCAGGCGTCGGCCCGCGGCTCGATTGTCCTCGCCTCGCCCGATTCCCCAGCTTCGAGCAGCCGCGCAAGCGAAAGGCCCATCAGCCCGGCCCCGCCGATGCGCAGGATTTCGCGACGCGAGAACAGCCCCGAGGGAGCGGACAAGCCAGATCGAAAAGTGGCGGAAGGTCGATTCATACCGGTGGGCGATTGATGCGGGCGGGAGGGAGCGGAGCTCGCAAGGATGCGTGCGCTTCTCGCCCTGTCGGGGACCGAAAGCTACGTGCCCAATCTACTCCCGCCGATACTTGGCACGCAAGCTCTCTGCCTCGAAGCGAAGTGCCTCGAAAGCGCGTACGACGGCGGTTTACTCGAATCGCTCGGGGATGGTCGAACTCCTAAGTGAGCAGAGGCGTAGTGTCGCAACGTCGGCCTCGGACGTGTGGCAACTTGACGTACATTGCCGATATCGTACAATGTACAGCAGGTTGCCACACAATTCGACCACCCATTCGCGGGAGGCCTTCCCGATGCCGTCCTCGACCAAAAGCGATGCCCGGCTGAACTTTCGGCTTGCGGCGGACATGAAGGACACCATTGAGGAAGCCGCCGCGCTGACTGGCCAGACGGTCAGCGACTTCGCTATTTCCGTACTCGTGGGTAGTGCTCGCCGAGTGATCCAAGAGCATGACAAAACGGTCCTCACGAACCGGGACCGCGACACATTCCTGGCGCTGTTGGATCAAACGGATGCCCGACCCAACACGGCCCTCGTCGCTGCCGCCCGCCGCTATAAGAAGCGTTTGGGCTGATGTCCGATGGCAGAGTGGGAGATTCAGCGCCTCGATCGAACTCACGACCGCACGCAATTCGACAGCGGTGTTTCAGCTCTGAACGATTGGCTGCAGAAACTCGCCAGCCAGCATGAGCGGCGCGATCTCGCCCGTACCTACGTCGCCGTTCTACCCGGCGAGATGCGATTCCTTGGCTACTACGCCATCGCAAATCATCGTGTTAGCTACGATGCCCTTCCCAAGGACCAAGCCAAGGGATTGCCGCGCATCGGCGTGCCTGTCGTCCTGTTGGGACGATTGGCCGTCGATCGCTCTGCGCAAGGACAGGGGCTCGGAGAATTCCTGCTGATCGATGCCTTACGCCGGGTCAGCCATGTCGCCCAGCAGGTCGGGGTGCGCGCCATCGAAGTTGACGCGATCGACGACTCAGCCAAAGCCTTCTATCTCAAGTACGGATTTGTTCCGCTCCGCGACGACGAGCGGCACCTTTTTCTGCCGATGCACGTCATCCGCAAGTTGAAGCTACCGCCGTTTTAGCGGTCGATTGCGCTACCCTTTCTGGAAGCTCGGGAACTATTCGCGGTCGCGAAATGTCATTGCTATGGACGCCGCGCCGCCAAGGGCCGCGTCGAACGGAATGACTCGCGGCATCCGCCAATTGGTGCAGAGTTTTGGTCGCCGAATACTTCGTTCCGAGGAGGAGGTACCGATGCGTCTTTCCAGAGTCACCGCCATCGCTTTGTTTGCGACAATTGTCTGCGTTCTGTTGGGCCCGGCGGCAACGAACACGCGCGCTGCGGACGATGCGCGTCAGGAGGGGCTCATCGGCCTGGCCGTGATGAACGGCGAGCCCACGCCCTTTGCCTATCACTACCCGCACGGCGAAGTATTTTCGCCGGAGTTGATCCGCTCGAAGTTTCACGACGGCGAGAAAGACTTGCCGTCGGTGCAGATCGACCTGGTCGGCTACGTCGACGCGCCCGCCGATGCGCAGGTCGACATCTATCACGCCGCGGGTGGCGTGAACGGCGATCACGGCACGCTCTACCTCGACGGCCGCCGCATCGGCCAGGTCGGCGACGACACGGTGAAGGTCGTCATCTACACGCTCACGTTGCCCAAGGGGACACACGAAGTGCGTTGGGTGCTGACCGGCGGCTTGTTCCAGCCAAACATTCTCGAATTCCAGGACGCCGATACGGGCGAATCGTTGCCCGTGTTCCACACGGCCAAGCAGAGCGAAGAAACCGGCGCCGCGAAGGCGCGGGTGCTGATCGAGGCCGAGGGCAAGGTCGACGGATGGCCGCCGGCCGAGGGCGCATGGACCCGCGTGGCGACCGACAAGGAGTAACATCGGCGCTCCGAAGTGCGGGCCACGAATACGCACACGCCGACGAATCATTACGGCGCCCCTACGTCGCATCGGATTCCGCGGCGGCCATCTCCAGCGTCTTGTCGGTGCTCTCGGGGTCGACGCGGTGGCAGCACTCGGCCAGGCGGCGCGTTAACTCGTCGATTGTGTGCCGCCACTCGTCGGGCTGGGTGTCGGCCGGCACGATCTGACCGAATTCGCCCAACAGCAGAATGAGCCGCAGCAGGTGGCGGAAGATGAGCCCCTCCTGCTTTTGCAGCCCTTTCGATGTGATGTACTTGTTGAAGTCGCCGCCAAATTCGAGCACTTCGCCGGCCGCCCAAACACTCCCGGTCCGCACGTCGTGCACGCCGGGGAACTCGTAGTCGAACAGTAGCCGCAGCTTCTCGGAGAGCGTGAGCACGCGCGGCTTCTCCCACGGACGGCGGTCGTCGCGGACCGGCTCGTCGCTCGCTTCGCCACCCGACTCGGCCCCAAGCTCCTCGGGCGCGGCAAGGCCCAGACGCAGCAGCAGCGGATCGAGCCGCGTCACCGCCAGCGGACCAGGGGGCAATTCCTCCGGCGGCGGCACCGGAACGTGGAAGCCGATGGAGCGGGGAAGCTCCAGCACACTCTCCAGCGCCTGGATGCGCTCGCGATCGTCGGCGACGCCCATTTGGTTGATGAGGAATACGCCATATAGCGGGTTCACGCCCCGGAACATGACGAGCCGCGACAAGGTGGGAGTGGGATGGGCGAATTCGGGGCGGTAGTGGGGACGCGTCTCGGCGGGAGGCGCTTCCTTTGCTTTTGGTAGCGCGTGAGGATCTTCTTTCCTTGCTGACTTCGCGAGGAATTCGGCGAGCAGGCCGCCCGGCGCTGGCTTGTCGTCGGGCGATTCGTCGTCCCACTCGTCGGACTCTTCGGTGCCAGATTGTGGGCTGGATTCCCGCCTTCGCGGGAATGACGGCACTCCGCCACTCGGCGCCCCAACACTCGGCGTTGCGGCACCTCCCGTTCCGGCTCTGGACTCTTGACTCTTGACTCTTGACTCCTCTTCGCCCTCACC
>CAYQAJ010000235.1:6499-8154 GCA_964415245.1 uncultured Pirellulaceae bacterium
TCGAACTGCCCTTCGCTCCAATACTGCTCGGTCGAGCGGCGGGTCGGCATCTTCTTCTTGAGGGCCTTTTTAGCCTGACGCAGCTTGGGGTCCTTGGTGTCCCCGGGAATCTGGTTGTACTTCTCACGCCAGCGGAGGATTTTTACGTCGTCTTCGTGCGCCAGCGCGAACACGTAGCCCCGTGCGTCGAACTGCGGCCGCCCTGCTCTCCCGAAGATCTGGTGTGCCCCGCTGGCGTCGATCAGCTTGCGATTCTTCGGCGGCCCTTTCACCAGGTTGGGCATCACCACGCTGCGGGCCGGCAGGTTGATGCCTGCCGCAAGCGTCTCGGTACACACGCACACCGAGAGCAGCTTGTCTTGAAACAGCTCCTCGACCAGTCGGCGGTATCGGGGCAGCATGCCGGCATGATGCACGCCCACTCCGCGCAACAGCAGCGCCCGCAGCTTGGGGCCGGCCCCTTTTGACAGATCGCGGCGATCGAGCTCGTCGGCCAGCCGCTTCTGCGCGGCCGGTTCGATCAGCTTCTTGCCCTTGAGCTGTTCGGCCACGCTCCAGCACTCCTCGCGGTTGAAGCAGAAGATGAGGGCCGGTGTGAATCGCGACTCCTCGTCGCCACGGGCCATCTCCTCAATCTGCTCGGCCAGCAGCTTGTCGCCGACCCACTGGTACGTGAGCGGCACGCGGCGCTCGGCCCCCACCACCACTTCGAGCCGGCGGCCGTGGCAACGCGACATCCACTGGTTGAACTCCTGCACGTTGCCCACCGTGGCCGACAAGAGCAACAGTCGGATGTGCCGCGGCAGCAGCCCCAGCGTCATCTCCCATACCACGCCCCGCTCGGGATCGTTGAAGCTGTGGAACTCGTCCATCACGACGGCCGCCACGTCGTCGAAGTGAAACGCGGCGGAGTGCAGCAGCCGGTTGAACAGAATCTCGGCCACCACCACGAGCACGGGCGCGTCGCCGTGTACCTGGCGGTTGCCGGTGACGAGGCCCACGTCGTCGGCGCGAAAGCCCCACGAAACCGCCGCCTGCTGCATTTCGCGATGCTTCTGCTCGGTGAGCGCGATCAGCGGCGTAGTGTAGTAGGCGCGGCGGCCCGAGTGAAGGGCCTCAAACAGGGCGGCCTCGGCGATGAGCGTCTTGCCGGTGCCGGTGGGCGTGGCGACGAGCACCCCCTGGTCCGAGGTGAACCACGCCAGCAGAGCTTCTTCCTGCACCGGGTACGGCGGATAGGGAAGCTGCTCGAAGTACAGCGCGGCCAACTCGTCGCGGGTGAGGCTCTGCGGCATACGATCACGGCAACGGCTAACGGTGGCAGTGCATCACGCCCGCGCTGTGCAAACTCCAGCGCGCCTACGACAAGCGAAATGACCAATAACCAATGTCCCAATGACCAATATCAGACCGCTGCGCCTTTTGGTCATTTGGATTTGGTGATTGGTCATTCACTCGGGGGGCGAGTAATCGTCCCGCCGACGCCGCGTTACCCCGTCAGCGCCGCTCTGGTGCGGGCCACAAGCTGGTTGTCGCGATCCTCGGAGCTGCGGAGGTTGAACACGCCCGAGGCCAGATACACGTCACGCCACCGCGGCGAAACGTGGTAGTAGTCCTCCAGCACGGCCGAGCTGAACTTGTAGTCGTGCGCGTTG
>CAYQAJ010000236.1:0-8138 GCA_964415245.1 uncultured Pirellulaceae bacterium
CTTGGGAACCACTTCCGGCTGAGAGCTGACAGCTTCCCGATTACTGCATCGCGATATACATGACCACCAGCGCGATCACGACAAGCACGGCCGCGACAATCGCTACGTTGAGCCACAGCTTGCCGGTGGCTTCCTCTCGCCGTTCGAACTCGGCCCGCCGACGCTCGCGGTATTCGTCGCTGTCGCGCTCCCGCAGCCGGAACTGCACGCCGCAGTGCGGACAAAGCGCGTCTTGATCGAGCATGTCGGGCGGCACTTCGAGCACGTGTCCCGCGGGGCACGGAATGTGAAAGATGCGGCCCTCCTTGCTCGTCGGATCGAACGGAACCGGTGCTTCCTGCGACGCCGCAGATCGCGCCGTCGGATCGGTAAAGACCTGAATGACCTCGGCCGGCGCGGGTTCCGAGACGCCCCCCTGCCCGACAGCGGGAGCGAAAGAGGGAGGACCGCCGATCGCCCCTTGCGCGGGAGCCGCCGCCGGCGCTTCCTCGGGCGGCGGAGGAATCACGAGCCACGTTCCGCACACGGGGCACTGACAAGTTTGCCCGGCGTGCGCCGGCTCGGCCTCCAGCATGTGACCGGCGGGACATTGGAAAGCGAAAGCCATCGGGACGCCACTGAGATGAATCGATGCGCCGATCCGCCGGCCGGGCCAACCAGGTCTAATGCCGTTCGGCCGGCGCGGCGGTAGCCGCTTTCTCCGCCCGGCGATTCGCGAAATTCGCCTTCACGGCCGCCAACGTGCTTTGCAGGTCGGCGAGTTGATCGGTGCTGAGCCCGCGGCTGGCCCGCTCCCGAACCCGCATGGCGCACTCCACCATCTTCGCCCAAACGGGTTCGACGCGCTCGGTGGGGCGAATGATCTTGCGGCGGCGATCGCTGGGGTCGGTCGCCCGCTCGATCCAGCCGTCGCGCTCCATACGGTCCAACACGCCGACGAGCGTGGGGGCCTCGATCCCCATGTTTTCAGCCACCTCGCTCTGGCTCACTTGCCCCAAAAACGACAACCACGCCAGCACCTGCCACTGGCGAAACGTAATGCCGTGGGCCGACAGCTCTTCGTTCATCACGCGCGTCAACTCGTGCGCCGCGCTGAAGATCCAGAAACCGATGCTGTCTTCGAAGTCGTATTGGAGCATAAACGGGTCGCCCTACCGGATCGCGTGCCATGGGTCATCCGGCGAACGCGCTGCGGTAACAATCGTCGAAGAGCAACTTCCATTCTAACTGCGCCACGCGGCGGCAGTACAATTCGGCCGGCATTCCGCTGCCATTTTTCCTTTCGCACGAGTCTACGAATGCGGCCGCATCCCAGCCTCCGCGGCCGACCCAGCCGTTCGCAATTCGCTCGTCGCCCGAGTCCTGCACCAGCTCCTTTACGTTCTCGGCGAGCACGGGAAACACCTCGTGCCGGCCCACGCGGCGGAACCAGTACTTGGCGTTCGAATAGTCCGGCTCGCGACGATGCATGATACCATGCCAGTAGCTGCCGCTGGCGGTGTCGACGTTCTGGCTGATGGTGTGCGACTGGTCGAGGTAATCGTGCAGCAGCCATAATCCGCTGATGCAGCAGGCCGCCATGTCGGCGTCTGCCACGGTTCGGCCGTCGGCCAGCGCCGGGGCGTCGAGCGATTCGAGCGCCGCCCGTGCGGCTTTGTTGGGTTTTCCCGGTCCCAACTCGCACAGCCTCTCGGGCACCAGCAGCTCCTGGGGAACTCCCCGATAGGATTTCGGATCGAAGCGAAACAACGTGGTTGCTCCCGAAGTGTTGCGGTCGTTCGCAGGAGGTTCGCCTCAGAAGGTCGCCCGCGTCTCACTTCCAGCGTATACCTTACGCCAGCCGTTGTTCGGTTCCAAGTGTGCGAATGGCGGGGCTGCCTATCCGGCGCGGTCGCTGGTTGGTACAGTAATCGAACGACCATGCGAAGTCGTCGTGCTCCATGACGACAGCCTGGGGGCCCCATGCCGACAGGCTCATAGAAGTCTCCCACGTGTTATTCCGATGAGCCAGGATTCCCAGGACTCTTCCGCCACGCCGTCGCAGGGCGGAGACTCGCCTTCGCGGCGACGCATCCGGATCGGTTCCCAGCGCAGCGCGGCCGATTTCGATCGGGCCCGTCAGGCGGAGCTGCGCCGCGCACCGGACGAGGGAGAAAGCGAGACCTCGGACAAGGCGCCCGCCCCGGTCGAGCATCAAGCGGCAACGCCGGTGGCGTCCGACGTGCCCTCCGAGCCTGCGGCGTCGGTTTCCGAATCACCGACCGCGCCGCCCAAGGGAAAGCCGCATCGCAAGGAATCGCAGAAAGAGCCTCGCTCGCAGGAACCGGCCGGAGCGCCGCAGCGCATCGTGCGAAGCGTTGACCCGGCATCAATTGGCGACGACCTCGATCGCGAGATTGCCGAGGCATTGGGCGACGCCTCGATCGACGACATTATGGCCCAAAGTGCAGGCATTGCGGCCGAGGAGGAGCTGCCCCCTGAAACGCGCCGCTCGGCCGTCGTCGTCCGCGTGCACCGCGACGACGTGTTCTTCTCGCTGGGAGCACGCCACGAGGGAGTCGCCCCCTTGCGGCAGTTTGCCAAGCCGCCCGGCGTGGGCGACCGGCTCGACGTGGTGGTGACCGGCTTTCACGCCGACGACGGGCTCTACGCGGTCGGGCTGCCCGGCGCTTCGGTCGACGTAAGCGGTTGGGAAGATCTGGCCGAGGGAGCCGTGGTCGAGGCCCGCGTCACCGGCGCCAACACGGGCGGTCTGGAGTGCCAGGTCGGCGGGCAGCGCGGTTTTATCCCGGCGAGCCAGGTGGGTTTGTATCGCGTCGAGAACCTGCCGGAGTACATCGGGCAGAAGCTGGCCTGCATTGTGACCGAAGCCAACGCCGCGCGGGGCAACCTCGTGCTGAGCCACCGCGGAGTTTTAGAGCGCGAGCAGGAACAGGCCCGCCGCGAGTTATTCGAGAAGCTGGAAGTGGGCGAGGTACGCGAGGGAGTGGTTCGCAACGTTCGCGACTTCGGTGCCTTTGTCGACGTCGGCGGAGTCGACGGGCTGGTCCACGTGAGCAAGCTGAGCTGGGACCGCGTCGATCACCCCAGCCAGGTGCTCACCGAGGGGCAGAAGGTCCGCGTGAAGATCGACAAGATTGACACCGCGACGGGCAAAATCAGCCTGTCGTACCGCGACACGCTGGAAAACCCATGGACTCGCGCTACCGAAAAATATCCGCCCGGTGCGGTCGCCGCGGGTACAGTTACTCGGCTGGCAAAGTTCGGGGCGTTCGTCAAGCTCGAGCCGGGAGTCGAGGGACTGATCCACATCTCGGAGCTCGCGCATCAGCACGTGCGCAGCGTGGGTGCTGTGCTCAAGGAAGGACAAGAAGTCTCGGTGAAGGTGCTCACCGTCGATCCCGAAGCGCAGCGTATATCGCTATCGCTCAAGGCGCTGCAAGCCGCGCCCCAAGCGCAGTCCGAGGCCGCTGACGAAGCGGAACAAGCGACCGACGCGACCGCGCAAACGCAAACTGCCCAGCGACGCGACGAACCGCTCAAAGGGGGCTTCGACCGACCCACGGGCGGCGATAAGTTCGGCCTGAACTGGTAGGCGTGGGGCACGCTTTCCAGTCTGCTTGCCCCTTCGTCGATTCATTGCAACTAAGACACACGGCAGACAAGAATGTCTGCCCCACGACCGACCGGCGCGCGCGTTGCCGTGGGGCACGCTTTCCAGTCTGCCTTCCGTTGAGCCGATCGGCCGCCACGCCGCACTTCAAGAATCCGCCGCGTCGTTTCCCAGCGCGCGAATGTCGCCGCTCTGTTCGACCACTACGGGCCAGCCTTCGACCGAGTGCCCAATGCTGGCAAGAGTCTCGGGGGCGCGGCGCGATACGAACACCTTGATGCAGGGCTGGCCGCCCGACTCGCCGACCCCGACGCCCACAATGCCGGGTAGCGCAAGCCACCGCGGCGCGTACTCCTCGACCACCTTCACGATCGGCTTTTCGCCCATGGAGCTTTTGATATGCGAACGGCGAGCGGGGACTGCCGGACGGTCGACCCGCCGCGCACGATCGGCCTATCGCTCAGTTTTCGCCGTCGATCGTCATGTAGATTTCGCCGTCCAGGTCGTCGAAAGCCGCCAGCACCAGGTCGATGCGGCATGCCACCGCCAGCTTGCCGTCCGAAGTGCCGGCAAACATCAGGCCCACCGGATTGCGGCCCGGGTCGGTCACGAGCAGCGAGCCGGAATCGCCGGGTTTGATGACGGGTTTGCGCGACTGGACGATGATCTGATCGACGAATCGCGCCGTGCCGCTGCTGTAGCCGACGTTGACGACGGCGTTGATCGCCGTGACCTGGCCTTTGGTGAGTGAGGTGGTGCGGCCGTACTTTTGAACCTTCTGCCCGACAAACGCCGAAACAATGGCCGACTTGGGAAGTCCGTAGCCGTTCGAGGGCGTGCTCATTCCCAGGTCGGATGTGGAAGACAAGGCGATGGCGGCGTCGATCATGTTGTCGGAGCCGTCGAACTTCAGCGGCACGAAGTCGTACAGCGTGCCGATCATGTTGGCGGGAATCACCGCGCAATTAGAATCGTAGCGGCCGGGTTGCACGACGGGGCTGAATTCCGAAGCGGCGTTCTCCAAGGCATACACGTGGTTGTTGCTCAGCGCATACACGTTGACGCCGTCGGTGATGCGGCAGCCGATGGTGCCGGACGAGCATTCGCCGACGTTGCCCGTCGAAATACCGATGGGCACGGGGCGCGGGAACCACGTGGCGGGGTCGATTTTCGTTGACCCTGTCGAACCGCCCCCCCGACGCCGCGAGCCGGGCGCCATGGCAACGATCTCGCCGGTCAGCTCCACCTCGACGGGCACGCCGTCCAACTTGGCCGGGATACCCCGGCCGTGGCCCTTGGAGGTGAACACCTTGATGACCGGGCTGCCGCTGTCGTCGTCCGCCACTGCCGTGCCGACGACGTCTTCCACATGCATGATGCGGTCGCGATACCGATTATGCACCTCGATGCTTCGCTCGCGCCGGTGCGATTTCGATGGGGCCGAGCGCTCGTCGTCGGCGTGCGTCGCCTGTGCCGTCGCGAAGAACAAGGCGACGATCAGCAGCACCAACGTTGACAGAAGCGAGCGGCGCGAGAAGCCGCGGCGCGTGGGGGCCAGCATGGTACATCTCCCTCGTGCGATAAGCGAAATGAGAGTCGCCGTGTGGTCAGCCGAAATCGAATTGCCGAAGCATGATACGGCTCGGCACTAGTCGGCGTCAATCCATTACGCCGCCGACGGCTTTCGCCGCACCGGCTGCCATCACAGCACACAGTCGCAACGGCTCACTGGCAGCGCAAAGGCAAAGCGGGAAGAGCCTGCCGCCCGCGGCGTTGAGGCAACAAGGGCGGGACGTACCGCCGGTGGCGCCGGGCTAAAGGCCGACGGCGATCCCCCCGCGACCTGAACCGCATGCCGCATCTATTCCTTATCGGGCTTGCACTGCGCGAAGAGCCATTCGTAGAACTCGGGATTCTTGTACGTCGCCGTCCAGGAATCGTGGCCCACGTTCGGATACTCGGTGTATTTGGGCGATCCGCCGGCCTGTTTAAGTGCCGCCACCATGTCGCGCGACCGCTCGACGTTGACCGCGGGATCGGCGTCGCCGTGAAAGACCCAAATGGGGAGCTTGGCGATTTTCTCCGCCTTCGTCGGGTCGCCGCCGCCGCAGATCGGCGCGGCTGCCGCGAACAATTCGGGATTGCGCACGATGGCGTCCCACGTGCCGAACCCTCCCATCGAAAGGCCGGTGATGTACAGCCGTTTCTTGTCGATCGAGAATTCCTTTTCGAGCGATTCGACCAAGTCAAGCGTTTGTTGTAGCGGCTTGGCCGGCCCCGCACCCCGTTCGGGGTTCGATCGGAAGCTGGCCCACGACGAACCGGTGGGGCACTGCGGCGCGATCACGAAGCACGGGTATTTGTCCATGATCTTGTCGCTGGCGAAGTCGTTCATGCCATGTACGAGCTGCTTGTCGTTGTCGTCGCCGCGTTCGCCGGCTCCGTGCAGAAACACCACCAGCGGATATTGCTTCGCCGAATCGTAATCGTTGGGCTTCAGCAAACGGTACAGCAACTTGCCGCCGTCGGCATCGGTGAACGTGCGGGCTTCGAATCGATCGTGGGCATCGTCGGCTTGGGCAGAGTCGGGACTGCTCATGACGGCAATCATCGCGACAGAAACGAGTGGGAGCCAAAACGAAACACGCTGAACCATGTGCGATCTCCTCTTTCCAAATGACTATGGACGTATGTCGGGCAATTGGTGACGAGGCGGTTGTTTGTCCGTGCGTCGATTGTAATCAAAACTCTTGCCACGCGACTCTCCCCTACTTGCCGGAAACTTTGGCGGAGCGGTCCAAATCTGCGGTGGGCGGCAGACACGCGGCAATCGTATCGCGATTGACCGGCCGGATGACACCCCGCTCGGTGATGATCGCGGCAATGAGCCGGGCCGGAGTCACGTCGAATGCCGGATTATAGACTCCCACGCCCGCCGGGGCGGTCTGCCGCCCGGCGAAATGCGTCACCTCGTCGGCAGAGCGCTGCTCGATGGGAATCTGGCTACCGTCGTCGATCGACAGGTCGAAAGTCGTCGAGGGAGCGGCAATGTAAAACGGCACTCCGTGTGCCTGGGCCAGTACCGCCACCGCGTACGTGCCAATCTTGTTGGCGGTGTCGCCGTTGGCGGCAATGCGGTCGGCTCCGGTGACGACGGCCTGCACGCGCCCTTCGCGCAGCACCTGGGCGGCCGTTGAATCGCAGATCAGCGTAGCCGGAATGCCGCGCTGCGCTAGTTCCCACGCCGTGAGCCGGGCGCCTTGCAGCAGCGGCCGCGTCTCGTCGACGTACACGTGCAGCCGCTTGCCAAGATCCTGAGCCGTGAAAAACACGGCCAGCGCCGTGCCGTACTCGGCCGTTGCCAGCCCGCCCGCGTTGCAGTGCGTGAGCACGCCCGACCCGTCGGCCAACAGCGCCGCGCCGTGGCGGCCGATGGCGTGGCACATGGCCCGGTCTTCTTCGTGAATCGCCCGGGCTTCTTCAAGCAGCTCGGCAACAATCCTCTCAGGCGACATGCCGCGACGTGCTTCGGCGGCCGCGCGCATGCGGTTCAGCGCCTGGAACAGATTGACGGCAGTCGGCCGGCTGGCGGCGAGTTTTTGTGTCGTCTCATCGAGCCGTGCAAAGAACGCTGTTTTGTTTTCACGCACCGCGTCACGGACACCGATCACGACGCCGTAAGCCGCCGCGATTCCAATAGCCGGGGCGCCGCGCACCCGCAACATGCGAATCGCCTCGACAAGTGTTTCGACGTCGCGACACACCAGCTCGCGCGTTTCCAGCGGCAACAACGTCTGATCCAACAGCACAAGCTGCCCCTCGACGCCGCCGACCCAGCGCACGGCAGGAATGGTTTCGCGCGTTTTGGTTGAGTGAGACATAGTGCGTGGTTGGTTGTCGGTTGTCAGTTGTCCGTCGTCCGTTGTCCGTAGTCAGTTTTTCGGGGACACACGACCGAACAATTCTCCGGCTCTTGACTCTGCCCGCATTCCGCTCATCAGGTGTCACTGGCGCTTCGGCAATTCTCTCCATGCCGACAGGCAAGCCAGAAAGAACTTCTTCTCGTTCGTGCTGGGCAGGTTCTTGAAGCTTCGGACCGCAACGTCCGCCTGCCGCACAAGGCCCAACACCTCGGAACGACCGAATCGTTCCGTGAGGTCATAGTCGGCCGAGCGGCGCTGGTCTTGCAGTTCAAAGAATGCTTCGGCAAATTCGAGAACCTCGGTGGGGATCGTGAATCCTGGCGGCAATCGCCGGGCGATCTCGACCGGCAGACGCCCGGTCCGAAACGAGCGGCATGCTTCTCTCATGGTTCCGTGGACAAACGCGCGGCCCAGGATGTGGCGGTAACGCTGCTGGTCGTGTTGTGCACCCATCGCCGCGCGACACGACTGATCGATCAAGAAGTGGAACAGCGCGTAATAGGCGGAGGAGACGGCGCGGCGCAGGTTCGCCTGATCCGGGCGTTTCGGATCCAGTTGTGCCAGCCGCCTGGCTTGGCGAAGCAAATTGTCGTACACGTCAG
>CAYQAJ010000237.1:0-3658 GCA_964415245.1 uncultured Pirellulaceae bacterium
TCGGCGCTGACCGTGCTGGGTATCTTCATCGGCGTGGCCAGCGTCATCTGGCTGGTGGCGGTGGGCGAAGGCATCAGCCGCGAGGCCCAGAAACAGATCGAAGGGCTGGGGGCCGACAACATCCTGGTTCGCAGCATCAAGCCGCCCAGCGAAGCAGTGGCCGGCTTTAGCGGGCCCATGCAGTACGGTTTGACGCGCGAAGACTACGATCTGCTGGCCGATCTTCCCAACTTGCGCAGCGCGCTCCCCATTCGCGAAATTCGCCGAGAAATCCGCTACGCCCACCGCAAGCCGGTCGACGGCCGGTTGGTCGGCTGCACCCCCGAATATGCCGAAGTGACGCGGCTGGAGATTGACCGCGGTCGGTTCCTCGAGCCCGCCGACGACGTCGAAGGCCAGAATTTCTGCGTGCTCTCCTCCGGCGTGGCCGAAGCCCTGTTCCCCTACGAAGACCCGATCGGCCGGCGGATCTTCCTCGCCGAAAGCCAGGACTATTACCAGATCGTCGGCGTGCTGAAGTACCGTTCACCCACCGCGGCGATCGGTGGCTCGCTCGAAGCCCAGGACTTTTCGCACGACGTGTACGTGCCGATCAGCGCCCTGCGGCAGCGGGTGGGCGACTTTATTGTCACCCGGCGGAGCAGCACTTTCGAGGTAGAAGTAGTCGAGCTGAACCAGGTGACGCTTCGCGTCAACTCGGTCGACATGGTGCGTCCCACCGCCGACCTGGTCCGCGACACGCTGCACGTGCCCGACCCTCGCAAGGAAGCGGACAAGCAGACCGACGTGAAGAAACTCGCCGAAGAGGCGGTGCCCGAGAATACGCGACGCGACATCGCCATCATCGTGCCCGAGGAGCTGCTCGAACAGGCGCGCGTCACCCGGCTGATGTTCATGCTGTTCATGGGCTTGATCGCGGCGATCTCGCTGCTGGTGGGGGGCATCGGCATTATGAACATCATGCTGGCCACCGTCACCGAACGCACGCGCGAAATCGGCATCCGCCGCGCCCTGGGGGCCACGCGGTTCCACATCGTAGCCCAGTTTCTGGTCGAGACCATCTCGCTCTCGGTCGTGGGTGGCTTGACCGGAGTGTTGGGGGGGCTGGTCTGCCCCGCGATCATCGGGCGCGTTCGCGACCTGGTGGCCGTCAGCCGTCCCGACCTGATGGCCAATCTGCCCGAAGTGATCCAGAACGTTACGCCGGTGATTGTGCCCGAGTCGGTGCCGGTGGCGTTCGGCATTTCAGTGCTCGTGGGCGTGGTGTTTGGCATCTATCCGGCGATCCGCGCCGCCGACATGGACCCGATCGAGGCCCTGCGGCACGAGTAGGGATTGGGTGTCGCCTCTCGCTCCGCGAGAGGGCGTCCCTTCGCGGCGCGAAAGTTGACGGAAGCACGGGAATCCCGGTTAGCCGCGACGCGAGAGCGGAGCGCGACGCATCTCACATCGCGCGAACCCGCCCCATCTCCGCGACCAATCGCTCCGTCTCCGCTTCACCGTGCAAATAGCACAAGCTGATCCGCAAAAGCGACTGGCCCTCGGGCACCGTCGGCGGGCGAATGCCTGGCACAAGCAGCCCCCCCTCGCGAAGCGCCGCCGCCAGCCGCATCGTGCGAGCCGCGTCGCCGATCATGACGGGCAGAATCTGACTCTCCGCGCTGGCGACGTTCCAGCCCTGATCGATGAGCCGCCGGGCCAGTCGACCCGCGCGCTCCAGCAATTCGCCCCGGCGGTGCGGCTCGTCGATCGCGAGCTTGAGCGCCGCGCTGGCCGCTGCCGCGGCCGCCTCGGGCATCGCCGTGGAATACACGTACGTCCGCGCGCGGTTGGCCAGCCACGCGATAAGCGCCTGTTTGCCCGCCACGAAGCCGCCGATCGAACCGAGCGCCTTGCTCAGCGTGCCGACGCGCACGTGCACTCCCTCTTCCACGCCCAGGTGCTCGGCTACGCCGTGCCCGCATGCGCCGAATACGCCGGTGGCATGCGCCTCGTCGACCAGAAGCATGGCATCGTGCTTCTCGGCCAGTTCCGCCAGAGGCGGCAGCGGCGCTAGATCGCCGTCCATGCTGAACAGCGAATCGGTAACGATCAATCGCCGCCGAAAGCCGCGCGCCTGTTCTAATGCCCCGCGCAGGTAGTCGACGTCGCGGTGCGGGTAGACGACGACCCGTGCGCCCGACAGCCGGCAGCCGTCGATGATGCTGGCGTGGTTCCTGGCGTCGCTGAAGACAGCGTCTCCTTTGCCCGCCAGCGACGTGATGGCGCCCACGTTGGCCGCGTAGCCCGAGGGGAATAGCAGTGCGGCCTCGGTTCCCTCGAACGCCGCCAATTCTGCTTCGAGTCGCGCGTGCCACATTCCGCGGCCGGTCACTAAGGGACTCGCGCCGCTCCCCCATCCGCACGACATCGCGGCATCGGCGGCAGCGCGGGTCACTCGCTCGTCCGCGGCCAGGCCGAGGTAATCGTTGGCACCGAAGTTGACCAGCTCGGCGTCGCCCACGCGCACGACCGCTTGCTGCGGCCCTTCGCGCGTGCCGAGCCGGCGGCGCAAGCTGCGCGCTTCAAGTTGGGTCAGTTCCTGGTCGATCCAGGCCAAGGGGTCGTGCGGCATACGACGGGTGTGCGGCGATGCGAAGAGGTACCAAAGCGCCAGTATACCCGCTGGGCACGTAGCGAGGGCACGTTGAATCGTCGCCAAAGTCGCCTCTCGCTCCGCGGGATGGCGTTCCCTCGGAGCGAGAAACGACGGCAACCGACGCCCGCTCGCGGAGCGAGAGGCGACTTCAGCGGCATACGGAGCATTCCCGGCCGGCACCCGCCCGCAAGCTATCCTTGCGATGGGGGCGATGGTGCCGTACCGAAGTTCCTGTGGCGAAAGCGAAACGCGAATGAACGCCAGCGAACACAACGACTGGATCGGCGAACTGATCGATCGCCTCGCAAGCTGTCCGGTGGGCGGATACGCTGCCGCTGCGCCGCCGGCCACCGAGCCGACCGCATTGGCGGCGATCGCGCTGGCTGGTCACGGGCGCACGGGTGCCGCACGAAAAGCCGCCGAGTGGCTGGCCGACGTGCAGAATGCCGACGGTTCTCTCGGCGTGACCGAGGACCAGCCCCAGCCGTGCTGGCCGACCAGCCTGGCAGTCATCGCGTGGCTATCGGTTCGCGACGCGCAAATGTCGGCAAGGAACGTCGACGATGCGGGCGCCGTGGACTTCGAATGGCAGCCGCATATCGATCGCTGCGTGTCGTGGATTCTCAACTGCGAGTCGAACCCGATTCCGCGCTCGCCCCTGTTCGGGCACGATAGCACCATCGTGGCCTGGCCCTGGGTGGTGGGCACGCACGCCTGGGTCGAACCGACCGCGCTGCACGTTCTCGCGCTCAAGGCGACCGGCCACGAATACCATAGCCGTACCCGCGAGGGCGTGCGGATGCTGCTCGACCGGCTGCTCCCCGCCGGCGGCTGCAACTACGGCAACACGATGGTGATGGGGCAGACGTTGCGCCCTCACGTACAGCCGACCAGTTTAGCCATGCTGGCGCTGGCCGGGGAAAACGACTCCCAGCGTCGGGTGGCGCGGTCGCTGGCATACCTGGCGTCGGCCCTAATGCTTAGCACCACGACCTCGTCACTTTGCTGGGGACTGCTGGG
>CAYQAJ010000237.1:3758-8023 GCA_964415245.1 uncultured Pirellulaceae bacterium
CCTCGCATCGACCGCCGCGTCCTGCTCGTCGGCGGTTCGCTCGCCGCCGCCGGCCTCATCGGTTGGCCGATCGTACGCAACATGCTCCGCAAGCGGGCGTCGGTCTTCATCGCTCGCAACCAGCGGTACGATGGCCCGCTCGTACAGACGATTCGCGATGGGCTGATCGCCACCGGCCTCGCGCCGGACTCGCTTCGCGGCAAGCGGGTGTTGCTCAAGCCCAACATGGTCGAGCCCTCGCTCACCGCTCCGCACATGACGACGCACCCCAGCATCGTGTCGGCGACCGCCGAGGTGTTCCGCGAGTGGGATGCCACCGTCACGGTCGGCGAAGCCCCGGGCCACGTCCGCGACACCGAGATGGCATTGGCCGAGTCGCGGCTGGGCGACGCGCTGGAAGCGTCGGGCATCGCATTTGCCGACTTGAACTACGAGCAGGTGGGCTGGGTGAAAAACGCCGGCCGCGCCAGCACGCTCAAGGGCTTCTTTCTGCCCCAGAGCGTGATTGAGGCCGACCTGGTCGTCTCGCTTCCCAAGATGAAAACGCACCACTGGGTCGGCGTAACGGCCAGCATGAAGAACCTGTACGGCGTGCTACCCGGCATTAAGTACGGCTGGCCCAAGAACGTGCTGCACCACCACGGCATTCCGCAAACGGTGTTCGACATCAACGCCTCGCTCCCCCGCTCGATCGCCGTGGTCGACGGCATCGAGTGCATGGAGGGCGACGGCCCCATCATGGGCAGCCCCAAGCACATGGGCCTGGTGCTGGTCGGCACGACGCCGGTATCGGTCGACGCCACGGTCTGCCGACTGATGCAACTCGACCCGGCGCGAGTCAGCTATCTGCGATTGGCCCAGGACCGCCTGGGCCCGATCGACGACGCGCACATCGACCAACGCGGCGAAGCGTGGCAGCCGCTATCGCAGCCGTTCGCGATCCTCGACCAGCCGCATCTCCGCCCGCTGCGCCACCGCGGCGTGCTGGTGACGTGATCGCCTGCTCGTTTAGCCCGGAGCCAGCGGCGACGGCGGCACGGCCACGATCCGGGAGACTTTGCCCCGCGAGTCCGCCGGCCATAGGGCACCTTGGGTGTCGATGGAATTGCTGGTTCGATCGCTGTTGGCGTTGGGGGCGACGCGTCAGGAAGTGGGCCGCATCATCGGACGAACGACCGTAGGGCCTGCGGCCTGACGGCCAAGCTAACCCGGCGGCGGCCAAGAACCTATGATTTCAATTTCCGCCCGATCCGCCGCTCCGGTTCACGCGATTGTTACCCGTATTTCTAGCACGCGCGTTGATTAAACGCCACGCCTTCGATATCCGTAGCAGAATCAAGGATCCTGGCGACAGCAGCACCGACCGCCCGAATACGGTCCGCGTTTTGTGATCGGTGTATCATGCGATGAAACCAGTCATTGCGGATGCGAACATCGAATTCAAAACAGTTGTCTTTGTCACCGTCAGGAACCCACTGGACGTACAGAAAGAACGTCCAGCCATCGATTTCGAAGTAAGTGTACCAACCGTGATCTTCCGGGCTTGGATCATCAATCTCGGCAACCATCTCTTCTGATCGCAACGCGTCACAGACACTCGTGATGACTGGCTCGGTCGCCATGTATTGCCATTGTTCTCCAAAGTCACCAGAGAAAATGGGTTCCGGGGCGCGTTCAACGTCTTCGTCGTCCGGTAGTTCGCCGATCCAGTAGAATTTACCGAAGATCGTCGTCATGCGTTCGCGGCGGACTCCAGAGTCGATCTCAGTCGGGTAATGTCTGGCATAACCGGGCCGCCGCGGTTGATGCTCCATTTGAAAACTGGCGACGTCAAGTCTCAAGCGCAACACCGCGATGTCGGCAGATTGCGGCGTTTTCACCGGAGTCGCCGAATTACGCCGTGTTTTCCCGAATGTCAATGCTAGCGGCCGCCGACTTGCTCGAAATCTACCGATGTGAAAGGTTGCGCTTGAGATTTGACGCCGCCACTTGAAAACGCGCTTTCGGCGGCTCCGCGTTCATGCCATTGTTATTTGGCTTTGTTGTGCGTGTCTGATACGCCCAGCACCGCACATGAGGATTGGGCGGGGATTGTTTGTCGAGCGTGGGACTCATGCGACACATAAAGTGAGAGCATATATGCACTAACGCCCATCCAAGTGATGGCGGTTAGCGAATAAAGGAGCTGACATAGGCCCGCGACCTGCGAGCGCCCGGTCGCGAACATAATGGCAACCATCGTAACCATAAAAATGTTGGTGCAGATAAGATAGCGATTCAGCACTTTTGCCTCGCTCCTGCGCCACAAAGCGGCCGCCAGCATTGCCGGTCCACCGAGCAGCGGGAAACTCAGCCCGAATCCAAAATGTCGCCAATCTGGATGGGGATAGAATCCCGCAAACCACATCGCCAAACCGAACATCGCAATTATGCACCACGTCCATCGTGTGGGGATTTCGGGGGCACCAAGGTGGCGAAGGGCATGCCGGAATCCGAAGCCCGCAATCACTGCCACGACGCCCAGCAGCATTAGCCCGATGTTGAGGATTTGCGGATGTGGGGCACCGTCGGCCCCGAGTTCACTTGCGTACTGTCGGACAAAACTAAAACCGGGATAGAATAGCCAAGCCACGAAGACGGATCCGAAGTAGAGGACGGGGATCGCGATGCCCGCCCTGAGTGAGAGTGCTTGAAACTTCATCATAGATATCCATTAACCGACCGACGCCTTCGAGCGCCGTGCGACATCCTAGGCAAATAACGCTGTGGTTCAGCCGCGCGGCGCCGACGCGTCGGCTGCAACTACTTGTTAGCCTGCGCCCGAAAGGGGGCTACCGAGCACGCACATATCGGCATACCTGCGCTCCGGTGCTTGCTTTGGCTGTGGACTCCAGCGTGAATGGGATGGCCTTTCCGTCTTCGGAGAAGATCGATTTCCCCCCACCGAGGATAATCGGCTCAATCGTAAGCAACAACTCATCGACAAGGTCGGCGGCGAGCAACGACCGGACCATCGTCGCACTGCCATAGACATATATGTAGCCGCCCGGCTGCGCGCGCAGATCGGAGACCTTCTCTACGAGGTCATCGCCGCGGATGATCGTGGTGGGGTTCCACCTGATGTCTGTCTCGGCGAGCGTATTGGACACCACGTACTTCTGCACGCGGTTGATCCAGTCTGAGAAGGGGTCTCCCGAGCGGCTGGGCCAAGCGTCGGCCGAGACTTGATAGGTACGACGTCCTTGCAGAAGCGCGTCGCTCTGCTTCGCAAGTTCGGCAAACGTGCCACCCATGACGGTCGAGTCGAAGTACTTCATCGACCATCCGCCGTGGCTGAAGCCGCCGTCGGTGTCCTCGCTCGCTCCCCCAGGAGCTTGTACGACACCGTCGAGGCTGATGAATTCAGTGATGAGCGTCTTCATGGAATCTCCTGCTTGCTCGCGAGCTGGTCATCTCGCGGATTGTTCGAATAGCCCTGGGCCTGGGCGCAGGCTAACGATTGAGGTAACGGGGGGCGCGAACAGGACGTTGACTTCAGGACCGACGGCGCCGAGCCCTCCCGTTCACCGATTTGTTATTTGGTTTCCTTGCCGTAGTAATGATAGCCCTGAATCTCGATAACCCATCCACGTTCGTCAGGTTCGTTCGGGAGCACACCCTCGATTGCTTTGTTGAATTCGTTGCGCAGTCGTTCCGAGTTGGCGCGTGATTCCGCAGGCCTAAGAAGTTCGATGATTTGGGCGATTGAAAGCGTTGACAGGGATGCGTCGAGATTGATCGCGCTAAAGTCAAGAGCTTTGTGGAGTTGTTTCAGCGTTTCACCGATGGCACTGCAAGCCATGGGATGAAGTGTGAAATTGATCGCCGCATATTTCCCTTCGCGATCCAACTTGAGTATCTTTATCTGCGCGACATCCACGGCCCCTTGTTCAGAGATGACACTCAACATCGTGGGCACTCGCTGAACAGGGAAGCGTTCGATGTCAATCGACAGGACAACGCTGTCCTGCATAGCAGCCCTGCGAATTGTCAACGTCGGCTGGGCACTCCACTCGAACATGATCCGAAACTCCGCTGACTCCTCAGCGGAGCCAGTGTCCGCCATGAGCACGATCGCGCCAGTCATGACAAGGCTTGAGAAAACATGAAGAAGTCTCATTTGCATCTCCTCTGTGAACACGGGCCAAATAACTATGTAATTCTGCCGCCAGGAAGCACCGTCGTAATTCGTTACGATGGCGACTCCGGCGTGATAACACGCGGTC
>CAYQAJ010000238.1:0-8005 GCA_964415245.1 uncultured Pirellulaceae bacterium
TCGGCCTCGGCCAACAGCACGTTCATGTGGCCGGGCATGCGACCCGCGACGGGATGAATGGCGTACTCGACCTTGATGTCCCGCGATTCGAGCAAGTTGCCCAGGTCGCTCACCGCGTGCTGTGCCTGTGCTACGGCCATGCCGTAACCGGGCACAATCACCACGCGCCGCGCGCCGTCGAGCAGCAGGGCCACTTCCTCGGGCGTGGTGCTCTTGACGTTGGCGTACAACTTGTCGGTGTCGGTCGACGACCCGGCTGTGCCCATCACGCCGAACAGCACGTTGAACAGCGAGCGGTTCATCGCCTTGCACATGAGCCGGGTCAGAATCACGCCCGAAGCCCCCACCAGCGAGCCGGCAATGATAAGCACATTGTTGTTGATGACGAAACCGGTCGCCGCCGCCGCCAGACCCGAATACGAGTTCAACAGCGCGATCACCACGGGCATGTCGGCCCCGCCGATGGGGTTGACCAAGAGCAGACCCAACACCGAAGCCGCCAGCACGAGCGGCAGGTAAATCCAGCCGAGCTGCCAGTAGACGAGCGCCGCCGCCAACAGCAGCGTGAGAATGGCCAGCGCGGCGTTTACCGCCTGCTGGGCCGGCACGGGAAACGGCCGCTTCATCCAGGAGTACTCTTGCAGCTTGGCGTACGCCACCAGGCTGCCCCAAAACGTGACCGCGCCGATGATGCCCGAGGCGGCCACCGCGACGTACACGTCAAGCGAAGTGTGTGTGTTCTGCATCAGGTCGGCGCCGGCCACCAGCACGGATGCACCACCGCCGAACCCGTTGAACAGCGCCACAAGCTGCGGCATGGCGGTCATGCGGATTTTGAGCGCGAGCACGGCTCCCGCGGCCGTGCCGATTGCCACGCCGACGCCAATGTACCAATAGCTCGCGCGAGCAATGAGCGCCACGCCGACGGCCAGCGCCATACCGGCCGCACCCAGCAGGTTGCCCCGCACGGCGGTCCGCGGATGGGCCAGCCCTTTGAGACCAAGGATGAACAGCACCGAGGCCACAATGTAGGCGCCGTTCACCAACGCGTCGGAGTACACAATCGTTTCCCCGCTCGAAAAACGGGCGTATCAACGCCCCACGTAAATCGCTACTTGCCTGACCGCTGCTTCTTCTTGCCGAACATGGCCAGCATGCGGTGCGTCACCAGGAATCCACCCACCACGTTGACCGTGGCCAGCGCCACGGCCCACAGGCCAATGAACGCGGAGAAGAATAGCCCCGCACCGGCCACAATCACCGCTCCTACCAGCGTGATGCCGCTGATGGCGTTGGATCCCGACATGAGCGGCGTGTGCAGCGTCGGCGGCACCTTGGTGATGACTTCAAAGCCGACGAACACGGCCAGCACGAAGATCGTCAGCCCCGCCATGAGCCCCTGCCGGCGGCTGCTGGTCGCTTCAGCGTCCTCGGCCTCGGCGGCGTCGTCTTCTTTTGCGCCGCCAGCCTCGTCAGCACCATCGGTCTGGTCGCCGTCGTCGGCCCGTGGCTGTTCACCCGATTCGCCGGAAGCTGACTTCTCAGATGATATCGACTTCGTCGCTGGCGACGTGTCCGTGGTAGCGGCGGAATCGCCGTTATCGTCCAACTGCGCCGAAGCCAACGCAGACACGTTCCACGCAAAGGCAGCGGCAAGAAACGCCAGAACCAGACACTTCGCCGCGAAGCGCATCATGGTTTGTCCCCCTCGTCCGCCTTGGGCTTGGGCACGGGAAGATCGCGCTCGGTGTCTTCGTCGCTCGCCAAGTCGTACTCCTCGCCATTATCCGCTTCGTCTTCGCCCGCGTCCCCTTCGCCCGTGCCGCGCACTACATCGTCGGCATCTCGGCCATCGGCATCAGCGGCTTCGTCGGGAGAACTCCCTTCGTCGGGCGACGGCTCTTCCGCCGCGGGCAGGCCATCGAGACCCAACAGCTCGCGCACGCGGTGGTGCACGACTTCATGGTGCCGGCAGACGAGCGTGTCGCGGACGATTTCGTCGTCGATGTCGAGCTGCAGCTTCCGCTCGTGGATCAGGCTGAGCAAAAACCGCGTGACGTTGCCGGAGAACATCTGGCTGCCGTGGTAGGCGGCCTGCGACGGGAGGTTGGTGGGACCCAGGATCACCACGCCGTGGTGCTCGACGCGCTGGTCGGCCTGCGTCACCTCGCAGTTGCCCCCGCGTTCGGCGGCCAGGTCGACGATCACGCTGCCCGGGGCCATTGCTTCCACGGCGGCGGTGGTGACCAACAGCGGCGAGCGCTTGCCGGGAATGGCGGCCGTGGTGATGATCACGTCGTTCTGGGCCACCACGTCGGCCAAAAGCTCGCGCTGCCGGCGATAGAATTCCTCCTGCTGCGCTTTGGCATAACCGCCGGCGTCCTCGGCCTGGCCTGTCTCCAATTCGAGCTCGACGAATTTGGCGCCCAGGCTTTCGACCTGCTCGCGGCAGGCCGGGCGTACGTCGTAGGCTTGAACGATCGCGCCGAGTCGCTTGGCCGTGGCGATCGCCTGCAGCCCCGCGACGCCGACGCCGATGATAAGCACCCGCGCCGCCTTGAGCGTGCCGGCGGCCGTCATCATCAAGGGGAACATCCGCGGCAGCTCGACCGCCGCCAGCAGTACCGCCTTGTAGCCCGCCAGGGTTGCCATCGACGAGAGCACGTCCATGCTCTGTGCGCGGGAGATGCGGGGGATCAGCTCCAGGGCGAGCAGCGTGGCGCCGGTTTTGGCGATCTCGGCGGCGGCCTGAGGCTCGCCCAGCGGATCGCACAGTCCGACGAGCGTGTGCCGGTTCTTGATCAACTCCAGGTCCGAACGTCCCGCCTGCAGGTTGGCCCCCAAAGCGCGGACCTGAAGAATGACATCGGCTGCGAAAGCATCCCGGCGGCTGTGCACCAGGCGGGCGCCCTTGGCGGTATACTCCTGGTCGGCGTAGCCGGCCTCGTGCCCGGCTCCCGCTTCGACCAGCACCTCGGCCCCTTGATCGACCAATTGCGGCACGTTGGCCGGAATCAGCGCAACGCGCCGCTCACCGGGGAACGACTCTCGGACAACGGCAACCTTCATGCGGCGACTCGCGTTCGGGGTACCAACAGTTCCTTCTCCCTCCCACTGGCATCGGCCGGGTAAAGGGGGGCGTATTAAGCTGCGCAAAAGACACGGCCCAGTAAGGGTTTTAACGAAAATGACGGCGTCGGCGAGGGGGCATGAGGCGGGCATTGCCGTGGGGCAGAAATTCCTGTCTGCCCGATGATCCCTGTCACTTCGATTTCAGTCAAAAGCAGGCCGGAAAGCCTGCCCACGCGGCGGCTCAGCCCTTGTCGCCCAAGGAGGGAATCGGTATTCTGGCTGTTTCGCGCGCCGGACAGCCCACGCGGCGTTGTGGCCGGTCTCACGAGCGTGCCACTTGCCAGTGTGGTTGGTCTCACGACCGTGCCACTGCTGTACGTGCCCTCGTCCGGAGACCAGGGCACAACCCCGCGACCCGCGAACGTGATCGCGACGCAGAGGATATCACCTTGGTCAGCACCAAGACCTACGTGGCCAAGCCGGGCCAGGTCGAAGCCAAGTGGTGGATCGTCGACGCCTCCGACAAGGTGCTCGGGCGCATGGCGAGCCGCATCGCGGTTGTGTTGATGGGCAAGCACCGCCCCACTTACACGCCCCACGTGGACACCGGCGACTTTGTCGTCATTGTCAATGCCGACAAGGTGGCGCTGTCCGGTAGGAAATGGGAACAGAAGGTGTACACCTGGTACACTGGCTATCCCGGCCTGAAGAGCGAAACCGCGCAGGAACGATTCGCGCGGCAGCCCGAGCGCGTGGTGCGGGACGCCGTGCGGCGGATGCTTCCCAAGAACAAACTCGCCCGCAAGATGTTGTTGAAGCTGAAGATCTACACCGGCCCCGATCATCCGCACCAGGCCCAGCAACCGGTGCCGCTGGACATGAGCGCCGCCGAGCAGCGGAAAGAGAAGTAGCGTCTTTCGAGCGGCCGCCAGTCTGCCGCCACAACGCCCCCCACATTCGACAAACCATGGTTGCAGTCAAAAAAGATCCTCGCACGGGTGACGCTCTCGGCACGGGCCGGCGGAAGAAGGCGGTGGCCCGCGTTCGCGTTCGCGCCGGCTCGGGAAGCATCACCATCAACAACCGGCCGCTGGATGTCTACTTTCCCAACGTGCAGGATCAGCGCAGTGTGACCGACACGCTCGACGCAGCGGGGCGTCGCAGCGCCGTGGATATAATTATCCGCGTCGTGGGCGGCGGGGCGACCGGCCAGTCGGGCGCGTGCAGAATGGGCATCGCTCGCGCCCTGTTGAGCTTCGATAGCGAGTGCTTTGCACCGCTGCGCGACGGCGGTTTTCTGACCCGCGACTCGCGAATGAAAGAGCGCAAGAAATACGGTTTGCACGGCGCCCGCCGCGGCACGCAGTTCTCGAAGCGCTAAGCCGGCGTCACGACTTTTTCGTGCCACCCACCCGCTACGCCCGCCATGCGCTGCGGGATGTCCGCGCCGACCGCCGAATGACCAATGACCAAATCCAAATGACCAATTGCATTCCGCATCGTTGGTCATTGGGAATTGGGACTTGGTGCTTGGCCGCGTAAGCGGGCCCATTGGTCATTTGGATTTGGTCATTGGTCATTTTCCCGTTGCCGCCGGTACTTCTCCTCGTACTTCTTCCACAGCCTCTTGTGCCGGTCCGATAGATCGACGCGCCGACCCTGCACGTAGGCATCGAGCACCTGCGTGGGCGTCTCCAGCGGGTCGCCGTCGGTGACGATGAGCGTGGCGTCCTTGCCTTCCTCCAGCGAGCCCACACGGTCGGCCACGCCCAGGATTTGCGCGGGGTAGAGCGTGATCGCCTTGAGCGCCTCGTCGTGCGGAAGGCCGAACGCCGCCGCCATCGCCGCGTGGTACGGCAGATTACGGGCGTTCGAGGCCCCGAATCGCCCCGCCCCGGCGATGCAGTACGTTATGCCCGCGGCACGCAGCCGCTCGGGCACGGTGAAGGGGGTGTCGTAGGGATCGTCGCGCCGCATGGGCAGACGGTAGGTGCCGCCGACGATGATCGGCACGTTGTTGCTCTTGAGCAGCTCGGCACACAGCGGCGCGTCGTAGCCCCCCAGAATGATGAGCTTCACCTTCTCCTGCTGGGCGAAGGCGACGGCCGATTGAATCTGCTGCAAGTCGTCGGCCGACACGATCAGCGGCATCTCCCCTTCGAGCACTCGCTGCATCGCCTCCCACCGCACGTCCTCGTCGTGCCGCTCGGGCGAGGCGCGGCGGGCCTGGTGATAAGCGCGGGCGTCGGCCAGAGCAGTGCGCAGCTCGTCGAGGGCGCGGTCGCGGTTGCGGGCCTGTTCGTCGGCCGACTGCGGCGACTCCCAATCGACCAACGGCGACATCCGCGGCCAGTTCACGTGCATGCCAACGTCGCCGCGCAATGTCATGTCTTCCCACGTCCAGCCGTCGAGCATCATCACGGCCGAGCGGCCTGAAATCAGCCCGCCGCCGGGCGCGGTGAGCGACAACAGCACGCCGTTGCTGCGCGTGACGGGAATCAACTCGCTGTCGGGATTGAATGCTACCTGAGCCCGCACGTTGGGATTGATGCGGCCCGTTTCCGACTCGTCGTTCGTGGCGCGGACGGCGCTGATTTCGGTCAGGCCGATGTTGCTGTCGGCATCGAACAGGGCGGGGTACACGTGGCGGCCGGAGATGTCGATTCGCTCGGCGCCTTCGGGAATCTCGATATCGCGGCCGACTGACACGATCCGCCCGTCGTCGAATAGCAGCGTGCCCCCCTCGATAGCGGGGCCGCTGACCGGGTGAATCGTTCCCCCCACAAGCGCGATGGGCGCCGATTGCGGGGCGCCGGGGATTTCGGGGGAGGCGACCAACGTGGTGCTGGCGGAGGGCGAAACCGCAAGCGACGCGGTCGCCGCGATGGTAGTGAGAATCAGTCGAAAGATTCTATGTTGCAAGGGTCGCATCATTCGTGTGCTCCGTCGTCGTGCCGATGGCAGAACTCATCTTCCCGCGGCCAGAGGTCGGTTTCACTTTCGTCGCGTTCGCCTTCTTTGCGCATCTCCTGTCCCGATGTCAGAATCTTTTGCACGAGCGCGGCCCGCATCTTCGCCGCCTGCTGGCGCGCGGCGCGGTCCTCTTCGATGTCGAAGTATTTACGGCCGTCGATCCAGGTCTGCTCGCAGCGGGAGAAGTTCGATAGCGGCGGCCCGCTCCACACCACCAGGTCGGCGTGCTTGCCCGGTTCCAGCGAGCCGACCCAGTCGTCGATGCGAAGCTGCCGGGCGGGGTTGAGCGTCACGAACTTGAGCGCCTCGGTCGGCTCGACGCCGCCGTACTTCACCGCTTTGGCCGCCTCCTGGTTCAAGTGGCGGGCCAGCTCGCGGTCGTCGCTGTTGAACGACACGATGACACCCGCCTCGTGCATCAGAGAGCCGTTGTAAGGAATGGCGTCGTACACCTCGAACTTGTACGCCCACCAGTCGGAGAAGGTCGAGCCGGTGGCGCCGTGCTGGGCCATTACGTCGGCCACCTTGTATCCTTCGAGAATGTGCTGCAGGCTGCCGATCTGCACGCCGAAGTCTTCCAAGAGTCGCAGGAACGCCAGGATTTCGTCCTGGCGGTAACTGTGGCAGTGAATCCACCGCTCGTGCCGCAGAATCTCATCGAGGGCTTCCAGCTCGAGGTCGCGCCGCGGCGGAAGCCCCTCGTGCGAGCGGTTCCACTGGTCCCAGCGTCGGCGGTAGTCGAGGGCGGCCAGGAACGAATCGCGGACAATCTGCTCCACCCCCATCCGCGTCTGCGGGTAGCGGGATGTGTAGCCGTCGCCCCAGTTACTCTGCTTGACGTTTTCACCCAGGGCGAACTTGATGCCGGCGGGAGCATCGGCGAATTTCATCTCCTCGTCGAGCGCGCTCCAGCGGAGTTTGATTACCTGGTTCTGGCCGCCGATGGGGTTGGCCGAGCCGTGCAGCACGTTGGCGCAGGTGACGCCGCCGGCAAGCTGACGGTAAATGGCCATATCGTTGCAGTCGATGAAGTCGCCGATTCGCACTTCGGCCGTGACGGCCTGGGCGCTTTCATTGATCCCGCCGTCGGTGGCCATGTGCGAGTGGCAGTCGATGATACCCGGCGAAATGTGCTTGCCGCCGGCGTCGATCACCACGGCTCCCTCGGGCGGTGCGATGTCGAGCGCCACTTCGGCGATGCGGCCGTCGACGACCAGCAACGAGGCGTTTTCCAACACACCCGCTTCGCCGCAGGTCCAAATCGTGGCGCTTTTGAAGAGCACCGCATGCGGTTGATCGGGTATCGCGGATCGGCCGAATGCGCCGAGCGGGTAGTTCACGTCGAACGACGCGTTCTGTTTTTTCGCATTCTCCTCCTCGTTCTCGTCTTTCGTTCCGTCTTTCTCATTCTCTGCAGTATCCTGATCCGCTGTTGTATCCTCCTCCGCTTGCGGTTTCGCGCTCCCCTGCGCTTCCGTCTCCTCCGGTTTCACATCACCTTCCCCTTCCGGTTTCGCATCCTCGACCGCTGGTTTCTCCGTTTCGCCTTTGTCGTTCTCGTCCTCCGTCGTCGTACTCGTCCGTTTCCCCGCGATGTTCGCGGTCGTGCCGTCGGGCCAGGTAATCGTCCCTAGCAGATTTGCCTCGTCGCCCTCACCAACCGAAACGACGGCGCTAATCTGCGCGGTTCCCTCGCGGCCGAGCTCCTTGGAATCGAATGTGGCGCTGAATCGCCCGTCGCGCAGTCCGACGCGGGCTAGCGCGATGGGCTTGGTTTCGTTCTTTGGCACTTCGGCGGCTTCCGGCGCTTCGCCTTCAGGTTTGGGAGGCTCGACCGCGGAAGCGGGTTCGATCGTCCCCTCGGGTTGTTCGGCCTTGCCCTTGAGTTTCAAGATAACAGTGCGCGTCGTGCCGTCGGCTTCGGCGATCGCCAGCTCCCACGTGCCCCGCGCGTCGACGA
>CAYQAJ010000239.1:0-7876 GCA_964415245.1 uncultured Pirellulaceae bacterium
ACCCCCGACACGCGGATTATGATTCCGCTGCTCTAACCAACTGAGCTACTCCGCCTAAGGAGATTCTTAACGAACGCTTCGGCGCTACTTTGCCAGAGGGCTTCAATCTAGCACGACACGAGAGAGGGTCAAGCGGGCGGATAGCACGCGGCGCGATTGCTCGCGTCGGCCGAACGAACCATAATCGTATCAGCTCGGCTCGCTTCCGATCGACGGGCGACTAGCGATTCCGCGGGCATCGACCCAACACGTCGGCCATGAAGAACAAGACGCTCCGTTTCACGCACGAGAACGATCTTCCCCCGTTGGCACCGCGCGCGGGGATATGGCGGAGGCGTCTACTTGTGGTGCTCACGCTGGTGGCGTTCGTGGTGGGGGGGGTCGTGCTGGCCGACTGGTGGCACGCGCTTCCCGACGAAGCGATGGCCACCTACGTGGGCAGCCGCACTTGCGCCGATTGCCATAGCAAGGAGGCGGAACTCTGGCACGATTCCGACCACGACCTGGCCATGGATTGGGCCACACCCAACACGGTGTTGGGCGATTTCGACGATGCCGAGCTGACGCACTTCGGCGTGACGTCGCACATGTTCCGCCGCGACGGCAAGTACATGATCCACACCGAGGGCCCCGACGGCGCCATGGCCGACTTCGAGATCAAATACGTGTTCGGCGTCGAACCGCTTCAGCAGTACATGGTCGAATTCGACCGACCCGACGACATGCCCGCCGGCGAAATCGCCCGCTTGCAAGTGCTGCGCGTATCGTGGGACACGCGCCGCAAGGAGTGGTTCTACTTGTCGCCTCCGCACGAAGACCAAAAGCTGGCCCCTGACGACGAATTCCACTGGACCGGCGTCACGCAGCGTTGGAATACCATGTGCGCCGAGTGCCACTCCACGAATCTGCAAAAGAATTACGACCTCTCGACGGGACACTACCACACCACGTTCACCGATATCGACGTGAGCTGCGAAGCATGCCATGGCCCGGGCAGCCTGCACGTTCGGCTCGCCCAGTCGTGGTCGCTCTTTTGGGATCGCAAACGAGGTTACGGTCTGCCCCGGTGGAAACAAGCGGAGTCGATCGCACAGGTCGACATGTGTGCCCGCTGCCACTCCCGGCAGCACATGGTGTATCCGGGCCACGAGGCGGGTGCAAAGTACTACGATCACTTTGTCAACGAGCTGTTGGTGCCGCGCATCTACTATGCCGACGGCCAGGTGCTCGACGAAGATTACGTGTACGGGTCGTTTGTGCAAAGCAAGATGTACCACAAGGACGTGCGGTGCACCGATTGCCACGATCCCCACACGGCGCGCCTGAAGCACGAGGGGAACCAGGTGTGTACTTCGTGCCACACCCATCCCGAAGGCAAGTACGATACGCCGGCGCATCACCATCACAAAGCGGGCACGACGGGCAGCATGTGCGTCGAATGCCATATGCCCGCCACCACTTACATGGCGGTGGACGACCGCCGCGACCACAGCTTTCGCGTACCGCGGCCCGATCTATCGCTGCGGCTGGGCGTTCCCAATGCCTGCACTGGGTGCCATCGGGAGCCGGAGAAGCTTTCCAAGTCGAAGCGCGATCGACTCGCGCTCTATCAAGATTGGCTGTATGCGGCCCGGTCGGGCGACGCCGAAGTCGCGGAGGAGCTCAAGCGGGTCGATCGCTGGGCCACTCGCTATGTCATTTCCTGGTATGGCGACGCGCGGCAATCGTCGCCCCACTTCGCCGATACACTTGCGGCCGCGTGGACGGGCAATCCCGCCACCCGACAGGATGTCATCGAACTGAGCCACGACAAGAGCGCGGCGGGAATCGTACGGGCCAGTGCCGTGCAGGCATTGGGACAGTACGGCGATGATGGGAAGGTGAAAGAGGCGCTGCGTAACGCTTTGCACGACCCGAATCCGCAGGTACGTATTGCGGCGCTCGGCCATTTCGACGCGATGATTCCCAATCGAGTCGACGTTGCGCATCTCGCGCCGCAGCAGCGCGACGCGGTGCGGGAAAGATTGCGGACAGATGTGGCGTCGATACTGCCACTGCTGGACTATCACTTGCGGAGCGTGCGTATCGAGGCGGCCCGCGTGCTGTCGCGCGTGCCCTCCGACATGCTCCCCCATTTGGCAACCGGGCCGCAGCGCACAACGCTCGAACGAGTCAGGGAGGAATACAGGCGCGGACTGTCGGCTCAAAGCGAGCGGGCCGGCGCTCACATGGGTCTGGGCATCCTGGCGGAGAACCTGGGGAACGACGACGAGGCCGAGCGACAGTACCGCACGGCCATTCGTTTGGAGCCGAATACGTCGGGCCTGCGATCCCAACTGGGGCTCTTGCTCGAGCGGCTGGCTGATGACGACGCGCGAGAGGCCGCTTCCCTGGCTGACACGGACCCTTCCCGCGCCAAGGAGGTATTCGACCGCTCGCTCGAGCGGAACGCCGAGTCCGATCGGCTGCGAAAGGAGGAGCTTCCCCTCTTGGCCCGCGATGCACACGCCGTGCCCGACAGCGGTGCCGTGCAATACGCCTACGCCTGTTCGCTGTACATCAACGGCCACCAAGCCGAGGCCGAAGAGGCACTCAAGAAGGCGCGCGACTTGTTGCCCTACTCTGAAAATCCCGTGCTGATGCTCGCGCTTCTCTATCAGCAGCAGCAAAAGTGGCCCGAGGCAATCCAATGCACACAGCGGCTGCTCGAGCTGGCGCCAACCAACCCGCAGTACGATGCCCTGCTGACGGAAATCCGAAGGCAACGAGCCGATGCCGAGCCGTAACCAGACGATTCTCAAGCTCTCATCGGGCATTCTGCCAAGCAGTACAGTCCACCGGTGCCGCTGCTTCGCACAGCGCTTCTGCCTCCGCCGGATCGGGCGTGGGCGCCCCCCTTTCGGCCCGCGAAATCTCTATAATGAAATGGATTGACCAACAAGCCACGACCACACGTTCAAGACCATAGACGCCGCGATTGTGCGGCGGGCATTCACGGCGGCATGTCGAGAACGCGCCACTCCAAGGAGGACCGATCATGGCCACCATCACCAAAGCCAAACAGCGGCCCAAGATCAGCCAGACCGATTGCTTCATCGGCGGTCAGTGGGTCCCTGCCCAAAGCGGCAAGTGTTTTGCAACCATCAACCCCGCGACCGAGGAAGTAATCGCCAACGTAGCCGAAGGCGATGCCGCCGACGTGGATCTGGCCGTCGAGGCGGCCCGCAACGCGCTGGAGAACGGACCCTGGGCCCGCATGGACGCCCGCGAACGGGGACGCCTGATGCTGCGGCTGGCGGACCTGATCGAAGAGGAGATCGACGAGCTGGCCGCACTGGAAACACTCGACAACGGCAAGCCGATTCGCGACTCGCGCAACGTCGATCTTCCGCTGGTGCTCGACTGCCTACGGTATTACGCCGGCTATGCCGACAAAATTCACGGGCAAACGATTCCCGTGCGGGGCAACTACTTCACGTACACGCGGCGGGAGCCGGTGGGCGTGGTGGGGCAGATCATCCCCTGGAATTTCCCCATGCTGATGGTGGCATGGAAGTGGGGACCCGCGCTGGCGGCCGGCTGCACCATCGTCATGAAACCCGCCGAGCAGACACCCCTCACCTGCCTGCGGATGGCGCGACTGGCACAGAAGGCGGGCATTCCCGATGGCGTAATTAACGTGGTGCCCGGCTTTGGCCCCACGGCCGGAGGGGCGCTCGTCAAGCACGCGGGCGTCGACAAGATCGCGTTCACGGGAGAGTACGTCACGGCGCAAACCATCATGAAGGAAGCGGCGCCCACGCTCAAACGTCTCACCTTCGAGCTGGGAGGCAAGAGTCCCAACATCATTTTCGCCGACGCCGATCTCGACGCGGCCGTCGCCGGCGCCCACTTCGGCTTGTACTTCAACCAGGGGCAGTGCTGCTGCGCGGGGAGCCGCGTGTTCGTCGAGGAGAAGATTCACGACGCGTTCATCGAAAAGGTGAGCGGAATGAACGCCCAGCGGCGGATGGGCGATCCGTTCGACCCCGCGACCGAGCAAGGGCCGCAAGTCGACGAAGCACAGTTCCAGAAGATTCTGCGGTACGTCGAAAAAGGCAAGAGCGAGGGAGCCAAGTGCGTCACCGGCGGCAAGCGCTTCGGCGACAAGGGATACTTCATTGAGCCCACGCTGTTCGACGGGGTGCGCGACGACATGGCAATCGCCCAGGATGAAATCTTCGGGCCGGTCATGTCGGTGCTCACGTTCAAGAATACGGACGAAATCGTCGATCGCGCCAACAAGACGTTCTACGGATTGGCCGCCGCGGTCTGGACTCGCGACGTGGGACGGGCACACGACCTGGCGCGGCGGATCAAGGCGGGCACCGTTTGGATCAACTGTTACGACGTGTTCGACGCGGCCGCGCCGTTCGGCGGATTCAAGATGTCGGGCATGGGGCGCGAGCTGGGCGAGGAGGGACTCCGGGCCTACCTGGAGACTAAAACGGTCGTGGTGGCGCTGCCGTCATAGTTTTGCCGGCACGAACATCGTTCGCCGAAGGTTGCGCTAAAGTAGGTCCTGCTTGCCGAGCAGGACCTGACCGAAACATACGCTCTGCCATTCGCTCAAGGTCCCGCCCCGGCAGGCGGGACCTACGGCTGATTGCGGTACGAAAACATCTCGACAACCCGGCCTCGCATGGCGTACCATTGATGGGTGAACCAGGTAGGCTGGTAGAGGCACCCAAATGCCAGGGTAGTTGGGGCGAGAGCGTGCGATTGTCGTTGAGGAGGCAGATTCCCATGTGCAATTGGAAGTGGCCGGCATTGGCGTGCGTCGTCGTCTGGCTGTGCGCTCCGGCGCTCTTCGCGACGGCCGCCGCACCGGACGCAATCGCGGAAAGCACGCAGAGCGAGGTACTCAGCGACGCTCGGATCGCCGAGTTGGTCGGCCAATTGGACGACGACTCCTACGCGGTGCGCGAGCAGGCTACTCGGCGGCTTGTGGAATCGGGCCGCGCGGCCATCGAATCGCTAGCCGATGCCGCGCTCAGCAACAGCCCCGAGTCGGCGTGGCGGGCCACGGTCGCGCTGGAGCAAATCGGCATTGCCGGCGACCAGCAGACGGTGGCCGACGTGTGCGCCGCCCTCGAGCGCATCAGCCGCGAGGGGAACCGCGCCGCCGCCAAGACACGATCCGAAATGTACGCACGATGGCGGCAATTCCGGCACGACGCGGCGGCACTCGCACTTCGCGGCTTGGGCGGACAACTCACCCTGCCGCAATACGACCAGGCAATGGGTCCCGGCGGAGCTATGTTCGGCGGCGACGTGATCATCGGCGGTGGCTTCGGCCCCGTGATGGTTCGCGACTTCGGTGGCCCGATCGCCATCGCCGACGCGATCGAGGTTGAGGGTCTGGAGTTTCCGGTCGACCCCGCAATCGAGGACATCGCCGTCGCGCCGGACGAGGATGCGCACGAACACGAGCACGACGCCGATCACCGGCACGAAGGAGCCGTCGAACCGGCGATTCCGGCTGACCCAGACGCCCCGGCCGACGAAAGGATCGCCGACGGCGCGGAGCCGGTGGACGGCAAGTTGACGGCCGAGTTGATCGACAAGCTCATCAAAGAAAAGCTGCGGGAAGCGCCCCTAATCGACCCCGACGAGCCAGCTGCGGAAGGCGTTGCCCCGGCCATCGCCAGGGGAGGCTTCGGTCCCGACATGGGCTTTGACATCGCCTTTGCCCCGGCGGCCGGAGGAGGCGTTGTTTTCTGGGACGGCTCGGGAACCACGTGGGCGGGTGGCGTTTTGCGGCTCGATAAGTCGTGGAAAGGCAGCGACGAGGACCTGACCCTGCTCAAGGATCTCGCCGGCGTCACGTTGCTTGAGCTGCGCGATTTTACGGTGACCGACGAGACGATCAAACAAATCGCCCTCATGCGCGATCTGCGCCGCGTGACGATGACCAACTCCCAGTATCCCCCCACGTCGCTATTGGCCCTGAAGAAAGCGCGGCCCGATCTCAACGTCCTTGCGGCGGGTAACGCGCTGTTGGGCGTGTCGGGCAACATGGGGGAGCAGGACGGATTCACCGTGAACACAGTGGTTTCCGAATCGGGCGCCGGCAAGGCGGGGATTCAACCCGGCGACATTATCACCACCATCGATGGCCATGACGTGCGCGGCTTCGACGCGCTCACGATCCTCGTGGCGTATAAAAAGGTCGGCCAGACGATCGACCTCGTGTTCAAGCGGGGCGACAAGACTCTATCGACCACGGCCACGCTCGGCCCGCGGCAGGACGACTTGCCGTGACGCTCGCCTGCCGTCGCGCTCGCGTGCACGCCCCGCCGCCGCTCCGCTCGGTGCCGCCGCTCCACTCGCCGGCGCCGCTCTACTGGCCGGCTCCGGCCAGTTCGGGATAGCGCCCGATTCTTGCGCCGACCTTGCATTCCCGTTCGTCTGGGTGAATCGCCTCGGCGACGGTGTGCTTGTCACGGCCGGTCGCGGCAGCGATGCTTGTAGTCAGCGGCACGCATTCCGCCGCGCGAGGACTCGCACGCAGGCAACGCATTCCATGAAGAAAGTCGACAGCGGCGGCGGCTGGCCCGCCATCTGGTACGCGCTTCGCAAAGCGCGCGAGATGGGAGGCCCGTGGAAGGCCTGGAAGGCCATGCGCTCCAAGAACGCCTGCAAGACGTGCGCTCTGGGCATGGGCGGTCAGCGCGGTGGCATGGTCAACGAGGCCGGCCACTTTCCCGAAGTGTGCAAGAAGTCGCTTCAGGCCATGGCCGCCGACATGCAGAAGGCCATCCCGACTGGCTTCTGGAGCACGCGATCGATCGGCCAGTTGCGGGCCATGTCGCCACGCGAGCTGGAATCGAGCGGGCGCCTTGTCGAGCCGGTTCTGTACGAGCGGGGGAGCGACTACTACCACCCCTTATCGTGGGAAGAGGCGCTGCGGCGCATAGTCGACCGTCTCCGCGCCACCGATCCCAACGAAACGTTTTGGTACTTCAGCGGACGCAGCTCGAACGAGGCGGCGTTTCTGCTTCAGCTATTCGCGCGGCTCTACGGCACCAACAACGTCAACAATTGCAGCTACTACTGCCACCAGGCCAGCGGCGTGGGCCTGACGAGCGTGCTGGGAAGCGGCACGGCGACCATCACGCTCGAAGATCTCGATCAGGCCGACCTGGTGCTGCTCATCGGCGGCAATCCGGCCAGCAATCACCCGAGGTTGATGACGTCGCTGGCGCGGCTGCGGCGTCGTGGCGGAAAGTGCGTGGTCGTGAATCCCGTGGTGGAAACCGGCCTGGTGCGGTTTCGCGTTCCGAGCGATTGGCGGAGCCTGCTCTGGAGCACGAAGATCGCCACGCTGTACGTGCAGCCCGATATCGGCGGCGACTTGGCATTGCTCACGGGCATCGCCAAGCGGATCGACGAGATGGGCGCACAGAACGAGGAGTTCCTGCGAACTTGCTGCACCGGCTATGACGAGTGGCTGGCCCACCTGCGCGAGTTGCCGTGGTCCGAGATTCACGCCCGGAGCGGCGTCACCCAGCGCGATATCGACGCCGTGGCCGAGTGCTACGCCGCGTCCCGCCGTGCCGTCTTCTGCTGGACCATGGGCATCACCCACCACGTCCACGGCGTGGAAAACGTGCAAGCAATCGCCAACTTGGCGCTGATGCGCGGCATGGTGGGCCGGCCCGGGGCGGGGCTGCTGCCCATCCGTGGACATTCCAACGTGCAGGGCATCGGTTCGGTCGGGGTCACGCCCGAGCTGAAGGAGGCGATATTCCAGGGCGTCGAGCAACAGTTCCATGTGCAGCTTCCCACCACGCCCGGCCTCGATACGCTGGCCTGCGTCGAAGCGGCCCACGCG
>CAYQAJ010000240.1:0-1275 GCA_964415245.1 uncultured Pirellulaceae bacterium
ACGGTTTTTTGGATAGGCTCTTACTATCCTTGTTGACGCGGTGTCAACAGCAGCAGTTTATCGACATCGCGTCAACAAGTCAACATCGCCGCGAAAAAAGTAGCAGGCACGCTCCGCCGTGCCGTCCGCCTGTCAAACCAAAAGACGCCACTTCGGGCTCGGTCGCGGCACGATGGAACGTGCCTACTACTTCGGACGACGGGCGGAATCTGCCCCCGCTGGCGCTCCCACCCGCCGACGATAGACTGACCGAACTCCGCTACAGGCGGACGGCACGGCGGAGCGTGCCTGCTACGGGAGTTGTCCGGCTGAAAACTGAACACCGAAAACGGAACACTATGAAAGAAAAATCCCGCTGCCCTTGGCCCAAAGGCGATCTCTACGTCCAATACCACGACCGGGAGTGGGGCGTACCGCTGCACGACGATCGAGCGCTGTTCGAATCGATCGTTCTCGACGGAGCCCAGGCCGGGCTGAGCTGGTCGACGATCCTCAACAAGCGCGAGAACTACCGGACGGCGTTCGACAACTTCGATCCGGTCAGAGTCGCCCGCTATGGCAAGAGAAAGCGCGACTCGCTATTGGCCAACGCGGGCATCGTCCGCAATCGGCTCAAGATCGACTCGGCCATCGACAACGCCCAGGCGTTTCTCGCCGTGCAGCAGGAGTTCGGCACGTTCGACGCCTACATCTGGAGCTTCGTCGGCGGCAAGCCCGTTCAAAACCACTGGAAAGAAATGAGCCAGGTTCCGGCCCGCACGCCCGAGTCCGACGCCATGAGCAAAGACCTCAAACGCCGCGGCTTTCGCTTCGTAGGGAGCACAATCTGCTACGCCTTCATGCAGGCGGCGGGCATGGTGAATGATCATCTCGTCGGATGTTTTCGACACAAGCAACTTCGCTGAATCGGCACCGGACGCGCTCGAATCAGCGCTCAATTGGCAACGCCTTCTCGGCCCTTCGCTCGCCGCGGATTACTTGAGTTCCTTCACCGGTGAGCCGCAGGTACCAGTCGGTTGGTAATCCCTCAAACGTCTGGAATCGGCCTTGGGTCGGCGGCGAGTTCGTCACTTTGAAGATGGCGGTCCCCTCGTCCACCTCGTCGAACATCGCCACGTACGCCATGTCGATGCCCAACTCCTGGGCCGCCACGAACTGCTCCCAGAAATACTCTCCGCCGCGCCGGGAAATCGTGTGCCGTTCGGACGCGCGCCCCATCAGGTTCGTCCAGCCGAAGCCCGGGTAGATGACGGGCAAAAACTCCTTGCCGTTCTT
>CAYQAJ010000240.1:1375-2516 GCA_964415245.1 uncultured Pirellulaceae bacterium
TGGAGATAGCGGTCGTCGGCCGTAATCTTCTCCTCGTCGACCAGCCGTTTCCAGTCGGTTGTGAGCCGATCGTAAATGCGGTCCGCCGACGTGCCCGACATGTCGTAGCACACGGCATATACGCGCCCCGTTTTCTCGGCCGACGCGCGCACGTTGGCCAGCACCGTGTCGAACGAGGGGTTGCCAACGTTCACCAGAAACCGCTGCACGAACACGCCGTCGATGCCGTACTGTTGCATCCAGCCGAAGTGCCGCTCGACCGTCTTGGCGTTGGCCGAGCTGAACAGATGCGCCTGGTCGCCGTTCGCGTATGAGAAATCGGGCACGGCATACCGCTCGTCGTCGCCGTACTCGCTCATGTCGGGCCACATCTCGAAGGTGAGCGACTCGGGCGAGACGCGCCGCGCATTGCGACTCCAGTGCATCCACCCATCGCGAGTCCCATCGCCCACGCAGCGAAACCAGCCCTGGTACCCGCAGATGACCTTGTGGTGCAGCGTCGAAGCATCGACGCGCTCGACGTTCGATGCATTTTCAGTTTGTTCGTCGGCGTTTGCCACCCTGCTGAGAACAGGGGCTTCTGCGGGAGCTCCCGCGAACCCACTGAACCACAGGAAAACCGCCACCAAGCCGACGTGCAATGAGGAGCCGTAGCGGAATGAAGCAGTGCGGTATCGGAATGGGTTCATGCCACCAGAGTAATCGAAGCCCCGGCCGAGTGGCAGCCATCGTGTTGCCGCATGGCACCGATTTGCGCCCCGCCATGCGCGTCCATTTCGTCCATATCGTCCAGCTCGTCTATGGCTGTTTCAACCTAAGCGAGGCTGGCGTGCGCTTCGCCGGACAACCGGGTGAACAACGCCGCGTTGCGGCTTTCTTGGGGTTCGTCTTGGGCCGCTCACCCGAAGCGGCGCTTCGCTTGCCCCGGGCTGGGTGAACAACGCCGCGTTGCGGCTCTCGATGCCGGAGCCCACGCATTCCCAAACTCACGGAAACTTGTGCAACGGGCTGCGAGTGCTCATAATGATCGCGCCTCGCAATTCTGTTCCCGCCACCGACCCTGCCTCACTCGGTTGAATAAGGAAACCCGCCATGACTAAGAACTTCACTCGCCGCGATTTTCTCAAAACGAGCGCCGCCG
>CAYQAJ010000240.1:2616-7855 GCA_964415245.1 uncultured Pirellulaceae bacterium
ACCGCCGTCACGCTTGGCGTGTGGAGCGAAGTGCCGGCGGCCGAGAGCGATTCGCCTTCGGAAAAGCTCAACATCGGTTTCGTGGGCACGGCCAATCAGGCGCGATTCAGCATCGACAACCTGCGGAGT
Source organism: uncultured Pirellulaceae bacterium (assembly GCA_964415245.1). Taxonomy (GTDB): domain Bacteria; phylum Planctomycetota; class Planctomycetia; order Pirellulales; family Pirellulaceae; genus CAYQAJ01. Next base: position 2,746 of record CAYQAJ010000240.1, read on the forward strand.
CAGAATATCGCCGCCGTGTGCGATATCGACGACCGCTATCTGCAAGCTGCCGCCGGCGACTTCCCCAAGGCTGCCACGTACAACGATTTTCGCCGACTGCTCGACGACAGCAAGTCGCTCGACGCGGTCGTCGTGGCCACGCCCGACCACATTCACGCCTTCGCCACGGCCGGGGCGATTCGCCTGGGCAAGCATGTGTACTGCCAGAAGCCGCTCACGCACTCGGTGTCCGAGGCCCGGCTGATCGCCGAACTGGCTGCCAAGCACAAAGTCGCCACGCAAATGGGCACGCAGATTCACGCCGGCGACAACTATCGCCAGGTGGTCGAGATCATTCAGTCGGGCGCCATCGGCAAGGTGAACGAGGTGCACGTGTGGGTCGGCAAGGGTTGGGGCGGCGGCGACCGGCCCAAGGAAACGCCCGAGGTGCCGCCGAACATTCACTGGGACTTGTGGCTGGGCCCCGCGCCGAAGCGGCCGTACCATCCCACGTACCTGCCGGCCAACTGGCGGCGGTGGTGGGACTTCGGCGGCGGCACGATCGCCGACATGGCCTGCCACTATTCGGACCTGCCGTTCTGGGCGCTGAAGTTGAATCGCCCGACGAGCATCGAAGCCGAAGGTCCGCCGGTGAATCCCGAGACGGCGCCCTTGGGTCTGACGGTACACTACGAGTATCCGGCCCGCGACGATCAACCGGCGGTGAAGCTCACCTGGTACGACGGCGACCACATTCCGAGCGAGGTGGCGGGCCACAAGGTGCCGGGGGCCGGCGTGATGTTCATCGGCGAGCGTGGCGAGATGTTTGCCGACTACGGCTCGTGGCGGCTCTACCCCGAGGCAACTTTCAAGGACTACCAGCGGCCGAAGGAAACGATTCCGCGGTCGATCGGCCACCACAACGAATGGGTCAAAGCGTGCAAGGAGGGAACGCCGACCACGTGCCACTTCGGCTATTCCGGACCCCTGACCGAGGCCGTGCAGTTGGGCAATGTGGCGTACCGCGTGGGACAGCGGCTGGAGTGGGACGCCGAAACGCTCACCGCCAAGGGTTGCCCGGAGGCCGAGCAGTACATCCGCCGCGAGTACCGCAAGGGGTGGACGCTGTAGGAGGAAGGCGGAATTCGGAGGTCGGAAGTCGGATACGGCAGGGGTGTTCCGCGTTGGTTGTTAGTTGCAGGGAGTGGGCAAACACACGGCATCCAGGCCTGACTGTCGATTGCCGATTACGAGCGAACCACAACGAACCACCTTCAGCCAACAACCGACAACCAACAACTGACGCGCCATCTGAAGCGCCCATTACCGCTACGCTTCCACAACTTCCGCAACCAGGTTCTGCAAGTCTTGCAGACCGATCGGACCGCTTACCTGTTTGAGCACGGTCGACAGGTCGGCGACGCGGCGCTCGGATAAGAGTTGGGCCACGACGCTCGTCCAGGCGTACCGGTATGCCCGGTCGTCCAGATCGCCGCGCAAGTCGCACACCTCGCGGCGGCGGTCGCGCGACGGGTGACGCGCGTCGAAATCGAGCGGCAGGGCGACGAGGTCGAAGGGTCGGCTGAGAGAGTCCTTCAGCCCCGTCGTGAACGACAGCCCGGTGCGGCAGGCGACCGGAAGAACATTCCACAAACCCGCGAACAACCGACTGGCCCGAAGCGGGGCGACAACGCCCAGTGGCGCTCCCTCCAGCACGGCATCGAGCAGCCCGCACAATGCTCGGCGGCTCGGATCGACCGCCAGCCGCGCGAGCAACGACCCGTCGACGGCCGCGGCACGTCCGGGCAAGTGGAAAGGTTCAAGCCGCTCGGGCGTCTCGTCGGCCGAAGGAAGGCGGCCGGTGATCTCGACAGCCGCGAGCAACCGAAACGGATCATTGGCGAAGCGCGCCAACACCTCGGGCGGTACGAGCAGCATGTGCGTCGCGATTCGCTCGCCGCGGCCGCTCCACTCCGCTCCGGCGGGCATCGAGCGGCCCATGCAGAACCGGCCGCTGGGCAGCGGGTGGAAGTTGACGCTTACTCCGAGCGGCGTCGGGTCGAGGAGCGAATCGTGCGCCGGCCCCCACTTCGACAGGGCCCGCGCATCTTCCTTCGATACACCCGGGCTCGTGGCGGCAAGCTGATATCCCTCATTGCGGGCGCTGCGCACCGAAGTGAAGACGGCCAGTTCAATCAGGGAGTCGTCCATTGGTGGTCGTTGCTACGTGGCCGGTCGCTCGCGCCGACGAAACATAACATGGACGAATGACCAATGACCAAATCCAAATGACCAATTGTCCTACTCATCGTTGGTCATTGCGTGGTCCGACTTGGCGCGTGCCCGCCCCGACGAAACACGACACCCCGGAATGACCAATGACCAAATCCAAATGACCAATGGCTTTCTTCTTCGTCATTGGGATTTGCGACGTGGTGCTTGCCCGCGTTAGCGGGCCCATTGGTCATTTGGATTTGGTCATTGGTCATTCGGCTCGCAACGTGTCGTGCAGCGGCGCGTCGTCGCCGCTTACCGCACAACCTGGTCAATCAGCCACTCGAAGGGTTCGATGATTCCACGCGGCTCGATCCGCAGCGGCACCTGCACGCGGCCGCCCAGCTCCGGGCGGTAGGCACAGGCCCCAGCTACGCCCGAGGCGAAATAACGACGTCGCGTGAGACGCTCCTGGCTGAGCCGCCACAGGCCCGAGGAGTGCGTCTGGGCGTAATGCGCCGGATCGTTAAAGCACTCTTCGCACTGGTCGGCCTTGGTGAGCACGAAAGCCACGGGGCGCGCGGGCCAGCCCTTCTTCTTGTCGCCATCCAGCTCGCACAAGTAACTGAGAATCTTCATGGCGAAAAAGTCCTGCGTCTGCTCGCTCGATTCCAACTGCACCGCATCCAACAGCACCATCGCGCCGCAGCACTTGCTGAAGAACGAACGCAGCGCCGGATACGAACGCGGGTGATCGATCTCGTGCAGGATCGCCTCGCCCGCCACGTCGGGCACGATCATCTCGATCGGCTTCTTGAACCGTGGCGACTGCACCTGGCAGTGCATCCAGCACCAACGATCGGCCTCGTTGGGAGTCTTATCCGGAAACTCCGACCGCACGAGCGCCCCCACGGTCGTCTGTTGCAACGTGATCGAGAACGCGCCGCGAGCCAAAAGCTGCATGCGATCCGACTGCCGCGAGAGCATGTCGGTGAGCATGCCCAGGTAGACGGTCTTGCCCGAGCCGGACGACCCGACGATCGCCACCATCTTGGGATGCACCTTCTGCGCATTGGCCTGATGGGCCAGCGCCATGGGGGCACAGCAGTGGCGGCACAACTCGGCGTCGAAGCTGTTTCCGCCTTCGCAGATGTAGCACGGCACTTGCACCGCGTACTGCGCCAGGCGGTACGACTCCATTGGCAGAACGCTACGTTTGCTCATGGCGCGGCCTCCTCCAGCATTGCGTCTTCGAGGGCTTCCTCCGGCTTTTGCGCTGCATCGCCTTCGGCGGCTGCCTCGGAAATATGATCGGCGTCGGTGTCGGCGGCGGCCGCACCTACTCCGCCTTGCAGGAATTCAGCCAGGTCGCAAACGCCCAGGGCGCAGCGAAAGCCGATGTTGTGCTTTCGCGCGATCGAGCTATCGCCGCTTTGGAAGTGGCAACTTGCCTGGTTGTCGAAATAGGTGTCGTAGGCGCCGCCGCGCAGGCTCTTCATGGGACCCGCCAGTTCGAGCCGTCCGCCGGCGTCGTCCCACGCGCGGAAGTTGCTGTGGGTCCACTCCCAAACGTTGCCGATCAGCTGGTAGATGCCGCCGACGCTCACTCCGCTCGAAAACTCGTGTACCGACACGACCCGCTCCGGTCCCGAGCCCCACAAGTTGGCCCGGCTGCGGTCCATCGTGTCGCCCCAGGGGAAACGTCGCTGCAGCACGCGATCGTCGGTCACCACGGGCCAGCTTCCCGACTTGACCCATTCGGCGTCGGTGGGCAATCGCTTGCCTACCCAGCGGGCGTAGGCCGACGCCTCGTACCAACTGATCCCGATCACCGGGCAATCGTGGTGCCGCGGCTCGAAGGCGCCGTACTCCCAGAACCGCGGGCCGGGGTGTCCCGTGCGATCGACGAAGTCGAGCAGCGCGGGCAGAATCTCGGGGTCCCACAGCGACATCTGCTCGTAGCCACCGCCCGCCACGAACTCGTAGTACTGCGCGTTGGTCACCGGGTAGCGGTCGAGGTAGAAACCCTCGACGCGGACGACGCGGTCGCCCGCCAGTTCGGCGCTCTGGCCGGGGGCCAGCTCGGCGTGCCGCGTTTGCAACAGCACGTTTCCCTCGGGCACGACGGCCATGTTGGCGTCGAGTGCGGCCAGGGCGCGCTGAAGCTGATCGCCGCTCAGGTTGGCCACGATCTGCGGGCGCAATAGCAACGAGTACCGCCCCTGCGTGAGCATCTCCTCGACGAGCGTCCCCGTGTCGCCGACCGACTTGGCCGGTCGCCGCGGCGCGGCCGAATTCGACTTGTCGTCGCTCGTGCGGTCTGGCTTCGCGGCGCCGCCTTTGCGGGAATGACCTTGCTTCTCGCTGGCGGCGGTGGCCCCGCGCCTGCCGAGCTTTCGCTGCCGCCACTTGCGCGGCAACAGGCGGCGGGCCAGAAACGCGGCGACGAGTAGCGTCACCAAACTCGCTAGAACGCACAGGCCGTTCCACAATAGTAGCGACGCCGTCACGCCGCCGACCGAGGCGGTCGCCACATCGATCCAACAGTGCCGGATACTGACCATGGTTTTCAGCCAACCTATGCGTGCGGGCACGATCTCGCGTCTGCTATCGGTTCTATCATTGCCGGCGAGCTACTTTCGGCCGCGTCGCTGGGCAATGTCGTTTTGCAGCTTGGCGAACTGCGCCATCACCGAAGTAACCACCGGGTCGACCTTGGGCGGCTTCACGCCGCGTGCGGCCTTCGGCGCGGCGGGGTGTTCCTGCGGAGGGGCTTGTGGAACAGGTGGCGCCTGCGGCGCCTGCGCCGCTTCACGCCGAATAGCGGCCTGCCCGTCGACCGCCTTGCGAAGCTGCTTGACCACCTCGGTCATTTCGGTGCGCTGCTGCGTCAGCTCGCGTTTCTGTTCGTTCACCG
>CAYQAJ010000241.1:0-1220 GCA_964415245.1 uncultured Pirellulaceae bacterium
TCATTTTGCGCACTTGCGCGGAGCAAAATGTGCCTGTCCCCTTCACCGACGCCTACGGATAGTCGTAAATGCGAAACGTGTGCGTGCGCTTGGCGCCGCCGCGCTCCAGAGTCGCCCGCGAAAGGTGGTTGCTCTCCAGCACCCACGAAAACTCGGCCTCCTGGATGCCCCAGGCAATCACATCGGGCACCAGGCGAGCCGGCAGAACCAGCCCCAGCCCCCACCGTTGGTACTCGGGCAGCACGTTGGTGCTCACCAGCCGCACGCGCTTGATCCCGCGGCGGTTCCACAACAGGCGTATAAAGCCGAACGGGAACAGCCGTCCGTCGATCTTGCGGATGCGGGGGTTATAGTCCAACAGGCCGAACACCGCCCCCACCACCCGGCCCTCGACCTCGGCCACGCTGGTCATCTCGGGCACGATCAAGTGCTGGAGCGACGTGGCCAGGTGGTCGACTTCGGCGTTCGAAAGGGGCGTAAACCCCCACGTGCCGTCGAGCGAGCGGTTGTAGATGTCGAGAAACGTGTGCACCTCCTCGCGGAATCGCGAGCGGTCGAGTCGCCGCGTCGTAACGTTGAACCGCCGCGTGGCCTCCTGCACCACGAAGTCGAGCTTCTTGTCGAGCGTTTCGAGCATGTCGACGTGACCCCAGAACGAGTACATGTCCTGGGCCTTGACCATGCCGTACTCGTCCATCAGCCGCGGGTAATACGGCGGGTTGTACGTCATCATGAACGTCGGCGGGGTGTCGAACCCGTCGATGAGCATGCCGCACTCGTAGTTCATCGAGGGGTTCATCGGCCCGCGAATCGTGTGGATGCCGCGCTCCGCCAGCCAGCCGCGTGCCGCGTCCATGAGGGCCGACGCAACCTGCGCGTCGTCGACCGACTCGAAGAAACCGAAGAAGCCGCGCTGCTCGTCGTACTTGCGGTTGTGGACGTGATTCACCAGCGCGGCGATCCGCCCACACACCGTGCCATCGCGCAGCGCCAGAAACGTCTGCACCTCGGCGTCGTTGTAGAAGGGGTGCCGCTGGTAGCCAACCAGCTCCTTCTGGTTGATCCGCAGTGGCGGAATCCAGTTCGGATCGCCCCGGTACAGCTCCCACGGCAAGTGGAGAAACTGGTTCTTCTCGCGCCGTGTCCGTACGGGCTGAACCGTCACACTCTGCTGGGGCATCTTCTTTCCGCCGTGAGGGATGGTGTAGTCTACGGGTGGC
>CAYQAJ010000241.1:1320-7833 GCA_964415245.1 uncultured Pirellulaceae bacterium
CGACGTATGACCATTCTCGTTACCGGCGCCACCGGCCTGGTGGGCAACAACGTGGTGCGACTGCTCCTGGAGCGCGGCCAGCGAGTGCGCGTGCTGGTGCGCGAAAGTGCCGATCCCCGCCCGCTCGAGGGGCTCGACGTCGAGCGCGCCCCCGGCGACGTGCGCGACGCCGAGTCGGTGGCCCGTGCCTGCCGCGACGTGCAAGGGGTCGTCCACGCGGCGGGGCACATCCATCTCGGCTGGACAAAGCTCGAACGGGCGCGCGCCATTAACGCCGTCGGCACGCGCAATGTGGCTCAAGCCGCCCGCCAGGCGGCGGCCCGCATGGTGCACGTTTCCACGTCGAACGTAATGGGCCTCGGTTCGCGGGACGCGCCCGCCGACGAAGATACCCCACCCGTTGGGCTCGTCCCGTGTACCTACGTCGTCACCAAACAGGAAGCCGAGCGGGCCGTGCTCGACGAAATCGAACGCGGCCTCGCGGCGGCGATCGTAAACCCCGGCTACATGCTCGGCCCGTGGGACTGGAAACCCTCGTCGGGGCGGATGCTGCTGGCGGTCGCCAAACGATTCACGCCGGTGGCGCCGCGCGGTGGAACCAGCGTTTGCGACGTGCGCGACGTGGCCGACGCGATTCTCGCGGCCCTGGAGCGCGGCGAACCGGGCCGTCGCTACCTGTTGTGCGGCGAGAACATGACGTACTTCGAGCTGTGGCAGCGCATGGCCAAAGTGAGCGGCGCCCGCGCTCCCGTGATCCCCGCCGGGCCGCTGGTGCGCGTCATCGGCGGGTGGATCGGCGACGCGCGCGCCCGACTCACGGGGCGCGAAGGCGACTTGAACTCCGCCGGCATCGCCATGTCGGGCCAGTTCCACCACTACCGCAGCGACCGGGCCCAGCGAGAATTGGGTTACCAGAACCGCCCCGCCGACGAAACAATCGCCGCCGCCTGGGAGTGGTTGTGCGAACATGGCTACGCTGGAAAGTAGGTTTCGCCTGCCGGGCGGGACGTGATGTTTCTGCAACGCCTGGCGCCCGGCAAAGTCCCGCTTGGCAAGCGGGACCTACTTCCGGAAACCACAAGCTGACCGCTGAAAGCTGACAGCTACCAAACAACTGACCACGGACAACTAACAACCAACCTCCTCACCATGTCCACCGTTCTCGTTACGGGAGCATCCGGTTTCATCGGGCGGTATCTGGTCACCGCGCTGACAGAGCGCGGCGACCGGGTACGGGCTTTCGTTCGATCTTCTTCAGTCGTCGCGCCGCTCATTGACTTGGGCGTCGAGTTGGTCCGCGGCGACTTGCTCTGCGCAGACGATCTCGCGCGGGCCGCCACCGGTTGCGACGTGGTGTATCACCTGGCCGGCTCGATCAACGCGCTGCGCCGCGAAGACCAGATGCGGGTTAACCGCGAAGGCCCGGCGTCGATGGCTCGGGCTTGTGCCGCCCAACCCAAACCGCCCGTGTTGGTGTTGGTGTCATCCGTAGCGGCGGCGGGTCCCGCGCGTCGCGGCCGTTTGCGCACCGAGGCCGATCTGCCCGCTCCGCTGTCGAACTACGGGCGAAGCAAGCGAGCCGGCGAGCTGGCCGTTGCGCCGTACTCCGATCGCGTGCCGATCACGGTGATCCGCCCCGGCATCGTGTTCGGACCGCGCGACAAACTCTTGTTGCCGGCGTTTCAGGCGGTGCACCGATTCGGCGTGCACGTGGCGCCGGGTTTTGTATCGCCGCCGCTGTCGCTTGTTTACGTCGACGATCTAGTCGAGCTGCTGATCCGCGCCGCCCAACGTGGAAAGCGCCTCGTACCGATCGGGCCGCGCCGCAGAATCGCGGGCAGTCGTTTCGCGGGCGGTCGGTTTGGGGACAACAGCTTCCGGGGAAACGGCGTTGCCGCCCGCAATCAGGCGCAGGGGTGCTACTTCGCCTGTGCCGACGAGTATCCCGACTACGCCGAGCTGGGCCGGATGATCGCCCGCTCGCTCCATCGCCCGCACCTGCTGGTTTTCCCGGTCACTGCGCCGCTGCCGTGGCTGGTCGCCGGTGCGGCGGAGCTGATGTCGCGGCTCCGCGGTGTGGCCCAGCCGCTGGGCATCGACAAGATGCGCGAAGCCCTGGCCCCCTCCTGGGCCTGCTCCAGCGAATCCGCCCGCCGCGAGCTCGATTTCACCCTGCCCGAACCCCTCGCAGTGCGCCTCGACCAAACCGCCGCCTGGTACCGCGAAAACGGCTGGCTGTGATGGTACCCGCGCGATCCCGCCTGGTACGAATCACCTCAGCTCGGTAAGCAGGTCTCTCCCGTTGTGTCGTCTCCCGACCGCGACACGAGGTCAACCGGCGGTTTCCCTCGACGGCGAAGCCACGTTGCTGACCGATCGTTTCTCGAAACGGCGAAGCCGTTGTACATCAAAGCCCAGGGTCGCGAAGCGCACCCTGGGGCCGGGATGCCCACCAACGACAGAAACCCCGAAGGGGTTTTACAGACCGACGCTTCGATGTTGTAAAACCCCGTCAGGGTTTGCACGGAGGTCGGTATTGTTCCGTCACCCAGGGTGCGCTCCCTTCGGTCGCGACCCTGGGCTTTGTTGTTGATCCCCTTCGGGGAAAGGAATTGGGCCTGCTGACATTCTCACGCAGTACCTTATCTTGTGACTATCCCGCGCATCACACAATCGCGGCGAACAAGTCTTTTTCGCCGCGTTTGCGCTCGAATCGCTTCCAGGCCTTGTGGACGCCCGCGCGGCGGTCAGGCGGCTCGGACGTGTTGCATTTGGATCAGCTCGCCCAGCACCATCAGCTCGCCGCGATTCTATGATCGCGCCGGCACCCGATCGGCGACGCCGTCATTCACTTCGGTCCCAGGCGGACGGCGCCGTCCAGGCGGAGGGTGCAGCCGTTGAGCATGGGGTTCTCGATGATGTGGCGAACGAGGGCGGCGAACTCTTCGGGTTGGCCGAGGCGCGGGGGGAAGATGGACTGCGATTCGAGCGACTCTTGCACCTTGGGCGGCATGCCTTCCATCATCGACGTGGCGAACACGCCGGGCGCGATCGCCATCACGCGCACGCCGAACTGCGCCAGCTCGCGGGCGGCCGGCAAGGTGAGCGAGGCCACGCCACCTTTCGACGCGGCGTAGGCGGCCTGGCCGATCTGCCCTTCGAACGCGGCGACCGACGACGTGTTGATGATGACGCCACGCTCGTTGTCCGTTTCCGAGGCGCTCGCGTTTTCGGTGCCGGCGGTGTTCGTCTTGCCCGCGCCGGAAGCTTGGGGCGCACCGGCGATGATTGCCGCGGCCGCCAGCCGCATCACGTTGAATGTGCCGATGAGGTTCACTTCGATCACGCGGCGGAACAGATCGAAATCGTGCGGGCCATCGCGCCCGGCGATGCGGGCGGCTCCCAGGATGCCCGCACAGTTCACGGCGCCCGACAGGCCGCCGAACCGCGCGAGTGCCAGGTCGATGGCGGCCTGCACGTCGCGCGGCTGCGTGACGTCAGTCTGGGCCAGCGCGGCATGCTCGCCGATCTGTGCGGCTATCTCGCGGCTGGCCTCAGCGTTCACGTCGGCTAGCACCACGTTCGCCCCGCGCTGAGTAAGTTCCCGCGCACAAGCGGCCCCGAGACCCGAAGCAGCTCCCGTCACCAGAAACGTGCGGCCGGGAATGTTCATGGCTTTTCCTTCTGAGGCACAGTAAGAGGGACGCCGCCGTGAGTTGTCAGTGTTCAGTCTAGCTGAATTCGAGCGGCTTCAGCCCTGGTAGGTCCTGCTTGCCGAGCAGGACCTTTGCTTTTGCCGAACGTTATCGTTTTTGCCGGTCCCGCCCGGCAGGCGGGACCTACGCTGCCGGGGAATCGCGACTGAAAAAAGAGTTTGCATCCGCCGATCGAAAACCGCTACAATGCGGCGGGGGTATCCTCCAGGGCGGGCAAGGTCGATGGGGGCGGCGCTCTCCGCAAGGAGGAGGGACAATGGAAGAGGCACTCGCTGGCGCTCTGGGTGCGGCTGATGACGGCCGTGGGTCGGGCTCGCTTCTCGCCCCCGCATCTTCGGACGGCATCTTCTGGATCAATGAGTCGGACCGCGCTATCGATTCGCCCAGTCGCACACTGGATGAAGAAGCGGCGCACGCCGAAGATCCCAGCTCGCGCGTCAGCCCGCCTCCCATTCCGCCGCCGATGCTGCGCGCTTTCCCACCGCTCGCCGAGCCGCCGGTTGCGACGTTGATCGAGCCGCCGGTTGCGACGTTGATCGAGCCGCCGGTATCGACGTTGATCGAGCCGCCGATTGCGATCGACTCGGTCGCGACGGTTTCTGAATCGACCGACGCGGACTCGGACGATGAAGCGTTGCCCACGCATCAAGGCAAACGCGAACATCGCGCGATTCCTGCGCTCATGCTGTTGGCGGCGGCGCTGGTGTGCGGGAATGTGTTGCTGTGGAATGTTGCCGACGCACCGCGAGGTCACGGGTTTGTCGCGGTGGGTGACGGTGGTTCGGCGGAGCGCGAAACTGCAAGCGTCGGGGATGGATTCGAGGTTGCGGACGAAACTGCAAGCGCGGGGAACCCCGTTGCGGTTGCGGACGCGGTATCTGTTAACGACGCGGTCGCTGGCGCCGATGCCACGGCGGACGAAACTGCAAGCGCGGGGGATGCCATAGCGGTCGCGGATGCGGTCGGTGTTGCGCCAGAAACGGTAAATGTTGACGACGTGCGTGAAACCGCGGGCGCGGACGTTGCGCGCGAAACCGCGCGGGTAGAGGACACCGTTGCAACTGCCGCCGCCGCAACCGCCGACGACGCCGGTGTCCGCCCCGTCGCGTCGATCGCCGACATAGCGAAGTTGCACGAACCAAACGACTCCGCCGCCGGCTCCGCCGAACCGAAAAGCATCGCCCGCATCGCACTGCCCCCTCAAGACCAGGTCTGCACCGCCGGCACTTGCACGCCCGAAGGTTTCAATCCCGATCGCACCCTGGGCACCGCGCTCACGTGGTCCACGTCGGTCGATAAGGCCGCCCGAGACGCCCAGGACGAGGGCAAGCTGGTCTATCTGATTCACATCTCGGGCAACTTCGAAGACCCCGGCTTTACGTGAAACAACGCCGCTAAGTTCAGGGCGGGCGCCCTGTCAGACAGTCGCGTGGCGAAACTTTTTGGGCAGCACTTCGTTGCCGCCCATCAGCAGGTCGGCGACTTTGAAGTAACGAACGTCGACGGTCGGCTCACCAAGAACGGCGGCAACGTCGCCAGTTATTTCTGCACCCCCAGCGGCCAAGTGTTGCACGCGGTAGTGGGCCCGGTTTCGGCCGATGAGCTGCTGTACGAGGCGCGGTGGGCCCTCGACGCCTGGTCGCGCGTGAGCGAGAGCCCGCTCGACGTGCAGAAGCGGGAGATTGCGACGGCCCATCGCTCGATGCTGGGCGGCAACGTCGAGTGGTCGCCGCAGCAACCGTGGCAACAGCAATACACCGGGTGGCAGCCGCCGCGGCAGCATCCCAACGCGCGCACGCCGCAGCAACCGCGGCAGCAGCAATACCCCTGGCGGCAAGGCGGTTCGCAGGAGGATCGCATCCACATGCTGCTGGCCACTTGGCCCATGGCCGACGTGGCCAACGTGTATGGCGAGGTGTTCGAGCACATCCTGGGCGAGAAGGTGAGCAAAGCCGCTCCCAACCTGATGCTGGCCGATCGGCAGTTGACCCTGGCCGAGCAATCGGGCCGGCCCATCCTGTTCGTCATTCACAAGGGCTACGACAACGCCGCCGGGTACAAAGAATGGCTGGCTTTCGTCGAAAAGGCGCGACGCGCGAAAAGCCCTTGGTACGGACTGTTGGACCACTACGTCGTGGTGCTGTTGCCGCTGAAGGAGCTGCCCGCTCTCTCTCATCGCCTGCACCAACCGCCGTTCGAAGCGCCCAACAGCGGCACGCCCCTCTTGGTCGTCACCAACTGCTACGGCGAGCAACTCGCGGCAGCCACAGGTTACGGCTCGCACGATTCTCTGGCCCACGCCATGGCCCACGGCTCGGTCGACGCGCTTCAGCATCGGCCGCAGACGCCCGCCAAGATGCGCGCAGTGCTGCGTTGGGTGAACAAAATCGACGACCAGCTCGCCGACGAGCTGCGTCAGATTATCGTCGATGCCCAACAAGACCGCCTCGCCGCGCGGTAAATGTAGCAGGCACGCTCCGCGTGCCGTCCGCTCTCGTTTAACCGGGAGCCACCGGCGACCGCGCGTTCGAGAGAATTCTATTCACCACCTATCAACGCTAATCCTCCGCATCAGCGGTGATTAGCGATGATTAGCGTTCCAACTCGCTGCATCTCGGTGTCTCTGCGTCCGATGCGGGCCGGATCAAGGCCGATTCAGTGGCGTTTCGACGCACGGCGACCTACAATCAGCGCTGGTTTGCCGCACTGCGCTTCAATGCTCCCTTGTGTCATTCTTCAGGTATTACATTCTCCGGGCATTCGACGATGACCAAACTGAGTGGGCCATTGGTGGTTG
>CAYQAJ010000242.1:0-7799 GCA_964415245.1 uncultured Pirellulaceae bacterium
CGTAGTTCAGTCGCCCGACCAGACTTTTGTCAAGCATTACGTCAAGCAAGACAAGCAGCTTTCCAAAACGCTCGTGCTTTTCGTTTGGCCTCAGCTTCTTCCCGAATGCGTGCGCCTCATGCTGGGCAAGTCGCTTTCACCCCAGGCGAAGGAATGGGTTCGGTGCTTCTACAACTTTCTGGATCAGGAGTTCAGCATGAAGGCGTTTACAACCGAAGTCTGGATTCTCGCGATTAGCACCGAAGCGCTTTGGCCGAACGGGATGAGCCATTGGGACATCCATCAGAAACACCGGGTGTGGTGGGATTACAAGGAGCATTCTGTTCGGCCCCTGTATATCGCCTTTCGAGTCCAAGGCGCTCTTGACTCGATCTGCCGTGTAAGCCGAGTCGAACATGCAGTTCCGATCATCGACTTGGTGCCGGAAATGCGGAACATCAAGCAACCCTGGCCGAAGAAGCCTGCGACCATCTGGCATTTTGGGCCTCGGGTGCCCCTTGCGAGACGGCTCCGAACAGGAGCGGGAATGTACAACCGGCGAGTGCGGTGTGATCTCGATCTGCTGTTAACGTGCGAGACAGTTCAGCAGATTGAAGAGCAGATGGGAAAGCGAAGGCATCCCGCGGAGAACGAAACTGAATAGGGCAGCTAAACAGGACGGATCCAATTTGTGACGATTCCACCAACGGTGAGAACCGTTGACCTGCACACTGGCGCGGCGCACCTCACTCGCTGACTGAGACGTTTGAAGTTCTGCGAACATGCGCCCCAAGCGTGTCGCTCGATTCGCGCCGTCGATCCCGACCGCTCCACCTCCCCCGAGTTTACCCGAATGCACTACGAGCGGGCAAATTGGCCGATCAGGTCTTCCGCCGCTGCCTGTCCCCACGGCCTAAAGGGCCGATTCCGTCAGCCCAGGCCGACGCTGGGAACGTACGGAATGCTTACGCCCCCGTATGCCGGCTCTCCACTGGGCTCGTCCCAGTGGAATACACGACTGGGCGGCTACTGAGTCACGCGCGCCCGCGCCAGTAATCGGGCGAGCGACTTCCATGTGCTACCGCGACGACGTAAACGCAGCTCGATTGAATTTGCTACACGATGCTGTAGGGAAACCGCTCCAGCACGGCCAAACGATTCTCCTCGTCGTACCGCGGAAACATTTCCGGGCTCGTCCCGATCAACTCGAGCATGCGGTCAACTTCCGCCTCAAACCGCGATGCTGCCCGCGGGCTTCGTTGTCGATACCAGGCTATGGCCGCCGTGTATTCCGCCTGGGCCTCAGGGTGGAAAAGAACGCTAGCCACCCGCATTCTCCGGCGCGCCGTCTCTGACTTCGTTCCAGGGGACCGGCGTTACCTTGCCGGAGCGCAGCTCGTCGGACCGTCGGCGGTTCGTCCCCCACCCCGGCCAGCGGCCCCCGCATCTGTTGGCGATCCGCGAAACAACGCGGCAGAGAGGGGTGCGGATCGGCGGCGTGCGAAGTCGTTTTCATGCGGAAAAAACCGGCCGTTTTCGTCTCTCGCCAGTGCGGCTGGTGTACCCCTGGACCTTGCTCGGCGGCGCGGGTTTGCATTCGTCCCCCGTCGACCTCGACGCCAGCCAACTGCGGGCTGGGTGCGACACGCCGCGGGACGCGCGGCAGCGGTGCCGAGGCGTAGCTCTCGGTCTTGCGGTCCCGCTCCGTCTGCAGCTCCCCGCCGATCCGGACGGTGAGGTTCCGCAGATGCCGGCCGGAAATGCGAATGCCTTCCACTTCTTGGGCAAACTTCGCTCCCCACTCGAAGCCCGCCGCATGACCGCCGCAGAGCATCAACTTCTGGATCACCCCCGGACTGTACGAACTACCGTCGATCTGCAACGCGCGACGCTGAGGGAAAAAAATCCCGGTGGCAAACCGGGCAGTGAAACCGCGGCTCCCTCAGCGGCAAGTCGCCGTCCACCGTTTGCAGCAACCGCTCTTTCGGCTCGGGCGCCGGTTCACACCGCGACTGGCAACTCGGACAGGCTTGCCGCGATTCGAGCTGTTGACCTTGTTGCGCCGTCAACCGGGCGTCGACGTCCCGCGCCACCATCCGCCCCACGCGATGACCATACTTCTCGATCTCCGCGAACGTGGTCGCCAGCGTCGGCCCCTCCGCACCATACTCCTCCGCTGCCAGCAATGCCACCAACTCCTGGTACTTCGCCAACACCGCCGGCGACAACGGAACGTTCTCCTTGCGAGCATCCTTGCTCATGATAGTTTCCCCGCCAAAGGTCAGAGATTGCCCACGCTCACACACAATCTACGATCCCACGCCAAAATCGACCACTCCAACATGCACCCCCTCCAAAACCGCAGAAGTCCGTTCCTGCACCCAACGAGCCGCAGGTCGTCCCACTGCGCGGTCTTCAGCGGCTTTTCTCGTGGTACGAGGACCGCGTAGTCCTTGGTGCTCGACCAGGTTGATTTGCGACGACCGTATTCCCCGTGGCCGCGGTAACATGGCCGCATGAGGTGGGCTCGTACCAGCTCGTGCGTCCACAGACCCGTTTGTGATTTGGCCGGCGCCGGTGCGTTTTCGTCGTCGTTCAGTCGCCGGGCAATTTCGTTGATCGACAGGCCATCCTCGGCGAACCAGCGGAATATGCGCCGGACGTACTCGGCCGCCTCCTCATCGACCGCGATCTTCTGGGCTGGTCGATTCCGCTTCGTGACCAACCCCGGTACGTCTTCTCCTCGGAATCCGATCGGCAGACAGCCGATTACCATTTTGCGGTCAAACAGGCCCTCGTGTGCGGCCCGAACGTTGTCTGCGTAGACGCCGACGGCGTCCTCGTCGAGGGAACAGAAAATCGAAAGAAGGGTGCGCCAACGGTCGCCGCTAGCGGTGTCGATGTTGTTCTTAACGAAGATGCAGCGAATGCCCCTGCCGGCAAGGTTCTCTTCCACAAACTGAAGGGCTCGATAGGTCTTGCGAAACAGCCGATTGGTGGCGAACGCCAGGAATACGGCAAATCGTCGTTCGGCGTTCGCGGCCCGCAGGGCATCGAGTCCGGGTCGTCGATTCTTAAAGCCACGCACCCCAATATCGTAGAATACGAGTTCTCGAGGAATGAAGACACCGAGCCGCTCCGCCGCCTCGAGCAACGAGCGAAGTTGGTCGGCGATCGAGTGCTGAAAACGAGTGGAGTAGCGAGCGTAGGCCGCTCCGATTGCCTTGGCCAGATTTCGTGGGAGGCGTTTGTGATGCTCGGCAAGGAGAGCGTCGATTTCCGATTCCGTCCGCGCGATCAGTTCGCGCCGGTCACGCTCGATGTCAGCCTTGCTTCGACGGACCTTGCCGGGGCGCTTTCGTCGCCGCGTGCACGCCGGCGGAATCACGGCGACGAGCTCGCCAGGTGCCGGAAATGGAAGGGGTGTCCGGTTGCGTTTGGGCGGGGCAAAATGAGATACTGATTCGCGCTGCAAGTTGTCCCGGTTTTGTCCCGGTCGGCGACCTCCACGACCAGAATTGACCGGAAACAACCAGCAACAACCAGACGACCGAAAGTGCCGCGTACAACGGAGGTTAGATCGCAAGTCCTTGGGCGTCAGGAGTTTGCCGAAAACGGCCGTGGCGAGTCCCGTGCCATCCGCTCGGATACAAACGGACCCCGAAGCAACACCGGTTCGCACGCGCCCCCTTCAGCAGCCACGCGCGGGCCGCACTGGATGCAGCCGGTCGCGCCGCCGGCGTCAGCAGCGCGCGCATTGCCATGACCATCGTGGGGCGGCCAGCGTTATTGCGACCGCAGGAAAAGGGAGTGTGGGATGAAACTCGATCTGAACGAAGAACAACTGAAGATTCTGCTCGATCTGCTGGACTCGCGGATTCGAGAGATCCACCCCGAGATCAGACGCAGCCGCGTAC
Organism: uncultured Pirellulaceae bacterium; assembly: GCA_964415245.1. GTDB lineage: Bacteria > Planctomycetota > Planctomycetia > Pirellulales > Pirellulaceae > CAYQAJ01. Next base: position 3,897 of record CAYQAJ010000242.1, read on the forward strand.
ACTCCTTTCACGACCAATTGGCGCGCGATCTCGAGATGCTGCATGAGTTGCAGGAACACCTGAAGAAGATGCAACAAGGTGAGGAGGCCTGACAGCCCGCGACGGATACGCCGAGTCGCCGCGAGCGCCGTCCAGCCCTTGACCCGGAAGTTGAGCGACTCGGCCGGTCGAGCCTGCGACGAACAGCAGAAACGGGGGAATGCTGCTCATTCCCCCAAGAGTAGCATGCCCCTTCTTCTGCCGGGACGCGGCGATTGCCCCCGCCATCGGGGCGGCGCGATTCGGGGTCATTCCTTGAAGAACGGGCCTGGGGCGTTGCCTTCGCAGTACGACTTCAGGTGGTACATCAGCGCGCCCCAGGTGGTGTTCGTTTCGGCGAACGTGCCGCGGACCGATGGCCAGCCGGCGTGGCGAAATTTCGTAAGCGTGCCGCCATCGACTTTTTTGAGCTGCCACGAGATGCGGGTATTCAGCCAGCTTTCGTAGTCGCCCACGCAGGTCCAGTCGACGCGACGGTTCGGACGGAGGGCGTCGATTCGCATGCGGAACACGACTGCGCGGTTGTAGAACCCGAACACCGCGATGCTGCCCACGATCGGCTCAGCGCTCGCATCGGGCGTCCACCAGCCGCGTAGCCCTTCGGTCGTGGTGAGCGCCTCGTACACGCGCTCGGGTGGCGCGTCGATCCGAATCTCGTGATACAGCGTGGCCACGACTGGGAGCTCCTCGATCAGCGGCCCGTCGACACGCACAATCGGGTTTGCGGACGGGACGCTGAGAATGCCTGCCGCGGGGCCGAGCCCCTCGCACTCTGGTTGGCGTTCGTTGATTATACCGCTACGTGGAGGTCGGGGGCGACCGATTCTGCACAAAGGCGAATGCGTGAAACGGGCGGCGGCGTGTGGTAATATGTGCTCATGCAAGACGTCGAGACGATTTTCTGTCGACGATTCGCTGGTCTCGCCGGCACGGCTTCGGTGTTTGCTTTCTTGGTCGTTCTGTCGATTGGATGGGTTGTTGGCGCCGCGGTCGGGGCGAAGGCTTGCGACAAGGACAAGGCCGGAGAATCAACCAGCGCCGACGAGAGCGATTCGCCCGCGTTCGAGCCCACCGATGCGTACGACGTACACGACGTGCTCGGTTGGCGGGTGCTGGTCAATCGGCGGATCAAGGAAGAGCAGGCGGAGTTGTGCGGCGAGACGTTGACGCTCTTGCAGCAGCAGCTTTATCTGGTGACGCGCGTGGTGCCGGCCGAGGCACTGGGCAAATTGAAGCAGGTGACGATCTGGGTCGAGGAGGCCGAGCCGCACCATCCGTGCATGGCTTATCATCCCGACGCCGCGTGGCTGCGCGATCACGACATGAATCCCGACAAGGGGCGGTGCGTCGAGCTGGCCAACGCCCGGGCGTTCCTCGACTGGACGATCCAACAGCCGTACATGGTGTTGCACGAGCTGGCGCACGCTTACCATGATCAGTTCCTGGGCGGGTTCGACAACGCCGAGATTCGCGCCGCGTACGACGAGGCGATGAAAGAGAAACGATACGACGAAGTGCTGCGGTATAGCGGCAAGCGGGAGCGGGCCTATGCGGCCACGAATCCCATGGAGTACTTCGCCGAGCTGAGTGAAGCCTACTTGGGCACGAACGATTTCTACCCGTTCGTGCGCAGCGAATTGAAGGAGCACGATCCGCGAGGATATGCGGCGCTGGAGGAGCTTTGGGGAAGCAGGGAGGAGTGATGACGCAAACGATCGAGCCCCGGCCGGCAGGCCGGGGTTGTCGTAAATCGTCCACAAACCCCGGCCTGCCGGCCGGGGCTATCGACAAACGCGAGAGGAAAAATGCAACGATGAAAGTGCATGAACTTGTGTTCGCCCGAGTTTCCATCGCGGTCGCCGTACTGGTGAGCATTTCGGTCGTCTCGGCCGAACGGTCGGTGCGCGCCGCCGAGCTGAAGGACGGCGTTCGCGGGCTGGCCACGCGTGCGCCCGACAAAATGGTGATCGACGGCAACTTGGAAGAGTTCGCCGGCGCGTTTTGCACGCCGGTCAACTATTTTCACCCCGACCAGTCGAACCGTCCGGGACAGTTCTACTACATGTGGGACGACGAGGCGTTTTACGCGGGCCTGCGCACGCTCGACGAAAAGCAGGCCAACCACGCTCCCGACGATCGCCTGTGGGAAGGGGACGGCGTGGAGTGGTACTTCGACACGCGGCGGGGCGACGACTTCCGCGCTCGCACGTGGGGGCACGGTGCCGTTCACATGTACTGGACGGGTTACGACAAGGACCAGATCAAGCCGCGATGGTGCCTGCGGCCTGACATGCTCGACGCCATACCTGGCACTGGCGTCGAAGTGGGGGCGCGAAAGACCGACTACGGCACCGAGGTCGAATTCAAACTGCCGTGGGTCAACTTCCCCGGCTTCAAGGTGGCGGCTGACCAGGTGATCGCGCTCGACGCCGAGCTGTGCTATAGCGACGGCGGCCCGCGAGTCGATCGCTCGTTCGCCTACGGCAGCCCGCTTTCGGTGCAACAGCCGGCCTCGCAGGGCCGCGTGCAACTCGTCGAAAAGCTGTTGCCCGAGTATTGGAAGCAATGCGGGCCGGTAATGATGCCTATTCGTTGCGACACACCGTGGACGCAGGACGAGCGGGCGATGGTGAGCGGGGCGATGGCCCTTCCGCCCGACTACGCCGACCAGGTGGGCAAGGTGGTGTTCCGCATCGTGGGGCTCGACGGGGCGACGATCGCCGAGTACGAAGGGCAAACTGCGACGATCAACGAAGAGGGGCGGTTTTTTGTATCGCGGGCCAAGTGGCCCAGCGACACGGCGGTTCCGGGGGCTCATTTGCTGCTGGGCATCGTGTACGACAAAAAGGGGAAAGAGCTGACGCGCGTGGCGCCGCGATTGGTGAGCGTGGGCATCACGCCCGGGTATTAAGAGCTTATCCAACAACCGTCTCGGAGAAGGGGACAGGCACATTTTGCTCCGCGGACTGCGCAAAATGAGCCAGTCCCCGACGGTTTTTGGATAAGCTCTAAGACGATTCGGCAGGCTAGAAAGCCTGCCCCACAAACAAGACAGGAGATTCGACCATGCGTAACACTTCGATTCGAACGTTGGGATTGTTGATCGCGGCGGCCGTATTGATGGCGCCCGCGTTTGCCAGCCTGGCCAACGCCGCCGACGACGACGAAAAGGACTTTGTATCGCTGTTCGACGGAAAGACGCTCACGGGCTGGCAGGGCTCGACCGACGGTTATAAGGTCGAGGAGGGCGTGCTCGTGTGTCGTCCGGACGGCGGCGGCTTTTTGTACACGGACAAGGAGTACGGCGACTTCGTCTATCGCTTCGAGTTCAAGCTCACGCCCGGCGCCAATAATGGCATCGGAATCCGTACTCCCATCGGCGGCGACCCGGCCTACGTGGGCATGGAGATTCAGGTGCTCGACGATACGTCCGACCAGTACAAGAACCTTCACGAATATCAGTACCATGGCTCGATCTACGGCGTTGTTCCTTCGAAGCGCGGACACCTCAAGCCCGTGGGGGAGTGGAACGCCGAGGAGATCACTTGCGACGGCACGCACGTGACGGTGAAGCTCAACGGCGCGACGATCGTCGACGCCGACATCAAGGAGGCCAGTTCGCCCAAGACCATCGATGGCAACGATCACCCGGGCCTGAAGCGCGAGAAGGGGTACATCTGCTTCTGCGGGCACGGTTCGCACGTGGAGTTCCGCGGCATGCGGATCAAGGAGATCGAGTGATTGACGGCCGACCGCGTCGAAGCGGTGGCGGTTTCACGAGCGCGGGTGTTCGATGCCCCCGGCCTTCTGGCCTTGTTCTTACCCACATTTTTCGCGGGGCGTGAGTTGTGGGTTTGCGTGGCA
>CAYQAJ010000243.1:0-5219 GCA_964415245.1 uncultured Pirellulaceae bacterium
CGGTCGGCATGCTCAGCACGCTGGGCATCACGCTGGCCACCGACGCCTACGGCCCCATCGCCGACAACGCCGGCGGAAACGCCCAGATGGCCGAGCTGGAGCCGATCGTGCGAGAAAGGACCGACGCCCTCGACAGCCTGGGCAACACCACGGCCGCCACGGGCAAGGGCTTCGCCATTGGTTCGGCTGCACTCACGGCGCTGGCTTTGCTGGCCGCCTACGTCGAGGAGGTACGCATCGGCTTCGACCGCTGGGGCGGCAATGTCGGCGAGGCGGTTCAGTTCGAGGAGGGCTTCTACAAAGTATCGCACGGCTTCGTCGTTTACGTGCCCGACTTTACAGCGACTTCCGATCAGCCCGCCCCCACAACGTTGGAGGAAAAAAAGGCCGCCTGCGGCAAATTCCTTGTCATGCCCGCTCTGCAGCGCGACGAGCGCGTCAGGCAAGAGTGGCGGGATATCAGCTTCCGCCAGGGGCCCAAGCGCGTCGACGACAGCCCGAAGCTGTTTGAGGCGGATCGCGATTCCGATGGTCGCACGCGGGCCTATATGCTCGCGGCCGAGGAGGTTCGAGCGGGCGAGCTGATCGACGTTCACTGGGCCACGCTCCCCGACTTCACCACCTACTACGACGCCTCGCTCATGAACCCCAAGGTGCTGGTGGGCGTGCTGTTGGGAGCCATGGCCACGTTCGTGTTCTGCGCCCTGACCATGAAAGCCGTGGGTCGCGCCGCCAAGGGCATGGTCGAAGAGGTTCGCCGCCAGTTCCGCGAAAAGCCGGGCATCATGCTGGGCAAGGATCTGCCCGACTACGCCGCTCCCGTCGCCATCAGCACCAAGGCCGCCCAAAGGGAAATGATCGTCCCCTCGGTATTGGGGCTCTCGCTGCCGATCGTCGTAGGGCTGCTGTTGGGAGTGGCGGGCGTAATGGGCCTGTTGGTCGGGGGGCTGGCGTCCGGCTTCTGCGTCGCCATCTTCATGGCCAACGCCGGCGGCTCGTGGGACAACGCCAAGAAGTACATCGAAGCGGGCGCCCACGGCGGCAAGGGAACCGACGCCCACAAAGCGGCCGTGGTCGGCGATACAGTGGGCGATCCCTTCAAAGATACCAGCGGCCCGAGCCTGAACATTCTCATCAAACTGATGAGCATGGTGAGCGTGGTAGCCGCCGGCTTGGTGGTCCGCTACAGCCTGGTGGCGCTGGGCATCTTTTGATCCCGCGTGGTGAAATGGCGCATCCCCAAGCCCACGGATTGCCATCCGTGGGTGCCCCAGGCCGAAGCATTCACACGGCCCTACGCCTGCATCACCCCTCCCAATTCGCCTCCCTCTCAAACGGAAACATCGGCCGCCGCCGGTTCTGAAAAGTGAACCGCGTTACGTCCGCAGCCGTTACTCCCGGCGTGTCGACGCGGATCATGTGTCGGGCTACCGGCGCGTAGGCTGCGATCGGCGCGTTGACCCCCTTGGCCACCAGCGCGTCGAACCTTTCAGGCTCGATGCCGAACGCCGTGAGCTGCCGCAGCGAAAACGGCGGCACGCGGCGCGACGTGAGCATGATCGTGAGCCCGCGATCCGAGCGGACGACGGCCGTGGGCCCTTGGTCGAACTGTTTGATGCCGCCGTGCCGCGGCTGGGTTTCCTCGAACTTGCCGTCGAACAGGCCCAGCACGGTAAAACTCGCTTCGAGCGACGGACCGTGCAAGGAATCGGTCTTGCCGCCGACGCGCAAGGCCACGCGCTTTCCGATTCCCGCTGCTGCCGTCGCGCGCACCGACTCCGGGTCGTACAGACACACAAACGAACTGCCGCGTCCGCGGGCGTGCAGCGCTTGGGCCAACAGCGTGCCGTCGCCCGGCGATCCTCCGCCGACGTTGTCGCCCATGTCGAGCAGGCAGACGGTGCCATCGAGCCGCGCCGCCTGATCGAGCGCTTCTTCGATGCTGATGTGCCGGCCGACCAGATCGCTTCGTCGCTCCCAAATTGTGCGCGAAAGTTGGTTCGCGGCCTTCTGCGCTAATTTGGCGTCGCCGTCGGCCACGAACACGACCGAAGTACCCATCTCGGCCACGTCGGCGTACGGGAAACCGAGCACGATGCTCCAACCCAACAGCTTCGGCGATTCGGCCACCAGCGCGTCGGCCATCGTGCAAAAGCCGCGGCACGGATCCTCGTTCGTACACTGCCGCTCGATGTCGATGATGAGGGGCAAATGCACCGCACTCATGGTGAGCCGCAATTCACCACGAAGCGCCCGGGCCATCCACTCGGCGGCCTCCAGCCCCCGGGCATGTTGGTCGAGGTGCGGGTTCGTACGATAAGCGCAGGTAGCGTCGCACGCGGCCACCATCGCCGGCGATAGATTGGCGTGCGGATCGAGCGTGGCAACAATCGGCACGTCGGGCCCGACCCGCCGACGCAGCTCCGTGAGCCAGTGCCCGTCGACGTCGGGAATACTCGGGCTCACGGCCGCACCGTGCGGGGCCGCCAGCACTCCGTCGAGCTTGCCGGCGCGGCCCAGTTCGGCGAACATCATGTCCAACAGCCGCGCGAGCGCCTCGTCGGCGATCGGGCCGTAAGGAAACGCCCGGGCGGCAAACAGCGGCACGGCCTCGATCCCGGCCCGATCGAGCCCCGCGAAAAAGCCGCCGACCTCGTGGTACGTACCCTCGAGCCGTCGCCGCACGTCGTCACCAACGACAAGAAGATCCTCGGCGAACCGCTCGAAGCTCGTCGGCTCGGCGATAAACGTATTCGACTCGTGCAACAGCGAAACAATGCCAACTCGCATGACGCAGCCCCCAGTTCGCAGATTAACCGCTACCATCGTAAGCCCCGCCGCCACGCCCACGCAATTCGCCGCGGGGGAGTCGGGGATGGGGGAATGTCGCCTCTCGCTCCGCGAGAGGGCGTTCTTTCGCGGAATCAAAGGGCGTTCTTTCGCATCACCAAGGAACGTTCTCTCGCGGAGCGAGAGACGACGACAATTCCAAACCGCTTTCCGTTTTCCGCTTTCCGCTTTCGCCCCAACTGAAAACTGAACACCGAAAACTGAAAACTTGAGCCATGATGAGTTCGCCACTTCCTATCGCTATTCCCCGCAATCCGGACCAACGATCATGAGTGCCCCCTCCGAAATCACTCTCGACATGATGCGACGCACGCTCTACGCGGCCGTTGTCTGCGACGCGCTCGACTCGCTGGGCCTCGTGAATCAGTCGCCCCGCGTGCAGCTTGTGCCGTACTCGGGCGACGGACTGCTCGTGGGCCGCTGCAAAACGACTCTGTGGGCCGACATGTATCACACCGATCCGCGACCGTACGAGCTGGAACTGGCCGCGGTCGACGGCTGCCGCGCGGACGACGTGCTCATCTGCGCCGCCGCCGGTTCGACGCATGCCGCGCTGTGGGGCGAACTGCTCAGCACGGCTGCCCGCAACGCCGGCTGCGTGGGCGCAATCGTCGACGGAGCGACGCGCGACGTGCGCACGCTGCGGTCGATGCAGTTCCCGGTCTTCGCCCGCGGCACAAGCCCCTACGATAGCTTGAACCGCCAGCGGGTGATCGACGTCGAGGTGCCGGTCAAGATCGGCGGCGCAACGTTCTCGCCCGGCGATCTGGTATTTGCCGACGTCGACGGCGTGGTGGTGGTGCCCCGCGCGGTCGAAACCGAAACGATCCGCGCCGCCTGGGCAAAGGTGCATGCCGAGAACCGCACCCGCGACGCCATCCGCGGCGGCATGAAGGCGACTGAAGCGTATGCCCGTTTCGGGGTGCTGTAGGGCCGGCTCGAAGTTCTAAGTTCCAGGTTCCATGTTCCAAGTTGCAAGAGCGTTGAACCGTTGGGGCTGTCTAACGATTTGGTCTGGCAGGCCACTTTTCGGCCGAATCTGCTTGGACCTGCCGCCGGCACTTCGTAAACTGACGGGACGAACCGTGACAGTTACGTGATTCGCCCGATCTGCAGCGAGGCCTCTAATCAGCAATTCATCAAACAGTCCTGATGCAACGGGCCCGATAGACGCTCGACTTGCAACGCCACAAGACTTGGCGGGATCGCACTATGAGGAAATGCTCCGAAGCAAGGAAGCAGCGATAGCGTTTCTATCCGCAGCCGACTGCAGGACGCGCCTCGGTGCCATTATGGTCTGCGAGCAAAACTGGCACGCCGGTTCTGAACCCCCCGTCCTGGACGCGTGCCGGTCCCTAGCGGCGTCTAATGCCGACGATTCGATTCGAATGGTAGCGCTTGGCGTGCTGGGCAGGGCATGGAGTTCGTCGAGAGATTCGATCGCATCGAAGTGTGTCGCACAAATCGTGCTGGACGATCATAATTCCATGGAGTTGCGAACGGGCGCCTATTGGGGATTGCGAGGGATTCAGTATGGGATCGGCGATGTCGACTTCGATACCCATATGCTGGGCACGATTCATACTGTCAAGGAATGTTTGAAACTTCTTCCTGGAAAGCTCTCGGAAGAATCGGTAAAGTCGAATTTGCTTCCCAAAGGATCCTTTCCCGACGATTTCTGGGATTCCGCCGACCGGATCGACTGGGATTTCGCTCATCGCGTTTACGCACAATGAACCCAACGGCTCAAAGTACATTGCCCAGAGCGGCACCGACACACCCGCGCGTTTCGCGGCGCGCGGCGATTCAGGCGGGGGCGATTGGGTTGCTTGGGCTTGGCATGAATCACGTCGCGGCGCTGCGGGCGCTCGCGGCGGAGGGGGCGGGTAACTCAGGCGAGCGCCCGAAGCCGCCGGCGCGGGCTGTCATCTATATCTTTCTTTCCGGCGGGCTCGCGCAGCACGACAGCTTCGACCCCAAGCCCGAGGCGCCCGACGACGTGCGGGGCGAGTTTTCGCCGATCGCCACGCGGACCTCGGGCGTCTTCGTGTGCGAGCACTTGCCGCGGCTGGCCGAGCGGAGCGACAAGTGGGCGCTCGTCCGCTCGCTCACGCATCCGTACAACGAGCACTCGCAGGGGCACATGGTGATGCTCAGCGGGCGGACTCCCATGCCGCCGGGCTTCAGCCCCAATGAACCGCGCCCCGGCGATTGGCCGTCGATCGCGGCCGTGGCGGGCGATCAACTCCCAACCATCAACAATCTGCCGCCAGCGATCGTTCTGCCCGAGCGGCTCATCCACAACACCGGCCGTGTGATTCCCGGGCAGTTCGCGGGCGAGATGGGCAGCCGGCGCGATCCGTGGTTCG
>CAYQAJ010000243.1:5319-7737 GCA_964415245.1 uncultured Pirellulaceae bacterium
GTGATTCCCGGGCAGTTCGCGGGCGAGATGGGCAGCCGGCGCGATCCGTGGTTCGCCACCGCGGTTCCGTACAACCCCAAGACGTACGGCGCGTATCCCGACTACGAGTTTCATCACGAGCGAGGCAAGGAGCATGCGCCGAACGTGAGCTTCGAGGCGCCGAACCTCGCGCTGCCTCAGGGACTTTCACAGGGACGGTTCGCGAGCCGGCAAGAGCTGGTCCGTCTGCTCGATGCACAGCGGCGGCAATTGGAAGGGGCCGCGGCCATCGAGCGCTTCGACCGCTACCGCCAGTCGGCCATTTCGCTATTGGCCGACCCGAGCACGCAGCGGGCGTTTGACGTCACGCGGGCCGACGAGAAGCTGCAAGACCGCTACGGCCGCAACTCGTTCGGGTGGTCGCTGCTCATGGCGCGGCAGTTGGTCGAGGCGGGCGTGGGGCTAGTGCAGGTGAACCTGGGCAACGATGAAACGTGGGACACGCACCAGGCAGCGTTCCCCAACCTCAAAAACTTTCTACTGCCGCCGATGGACCAGGCAGTGTCGGCCCTGTTGGACGATCTCGACGAGCGCGGCCTGTTGGAATCGACGCTCGTCGTCATGGCGGGTGAGTTCGGCCGCACGCCGCGCATCTTCTCGATTCCCAACGCCAAGCTGCCGGGCCGCGACCACTGGGGCGCCGTGCAAACGGTGTTCTTCGCCGGCGGCGGCGTGCGCGGCGGCACGGTCATCGGTGCATCCGACGCCAAAGGCGCCTACCCCGCCGCCGACCCGCAAAAGCCCGAGAACATGGCCGCCACGATCTACCACTCGCTCAGTCTGCCCGCCACCGCCGCCTGGCACGACGAGCTGGACCGCCCCCACCACATCTACCACGGCGAACCGATTGCGGGACTGACGGGGTGATCGCGCGGCTTTCAATAGCCTCATTTGGTCGGTTACAATGGGGTCGCTTACCGACTCCCGCACGAACAGTCGCGGCCCGAGTCGGTATCTCGATCGCCGGTCGTGCAATGCGGCGGCGAAATCGAATACACCGGGCAGCATTCCCACCTTTGGTTCTCGTGCCATGAACCGATCCCACTTGAAGGCACGCGTGTTCGTTGGAAAGTTGGGCGCGAGCGTTGTCGGCATTGTGGCCGGTTTCGGGGCGCTTCTGTGGTTTGCCGCTGCGACCGCGCGGGGCGATGATGCCGCGATTGACTTCGACCGCGATATCCGGCCGATCTTTGTCAGCCGCTGCTTCAAGTGCCACGGGCCCGGAACGGGTGAAGGGGGATTGCGGCTGATCGGGCGCGATGCCGCGACCGCCGAGCTCGAATCGGGAAGCCACGCAGTGGTGTCGGGCAAGCCCGAGGAGAGCGAGTTGTTGCGGCGCGTGTCGGCCGACGACGAATCGGAGCGAATGCCGCCCGAGGGCCCGCCGCTCGAACCCGGTCAGATCGAAAAGCTGCGAGCGTGGATCGTCGCCGACGCGCCGTGGACACCGCACTGGGCGTACCGGCCGCTCGCCGTGCCCGCATTGCCCGACGAAGTGCAGTTCGGCAGCAGTGGCGACAGCGCCAACGACGGCGCGGCAAGTAGCGCGGAGCAGCCTTTCAGCCGCTCGCCCATCGACCGCTTCATCGCGGCCCGGCTTGCCGGCGAGCAACTTTCCCCCTCGCCGCCGGCCGACCGGCGCTCACTGCTGCGGCGCGTGAGCTTCGATCTGGTGGGCCTGCCCCCGTCGCCGGAAGAGATTGAGGCATTCCTGGCCGACGACCGCCCCGACGCCTACGAGCGCGTGGTCGATCGGCTCTTGGCCAGTCCCCGCTACGGCGAGCGGTGGGCGCGGCACTGGATGGACGTGGTGCACTTCGCCGAAACGCACGGGCACGATCAGGACCGCCCTCGCCCCAACGCTTGGCCGTACCGCGACTACCTGATTCGCGCCTTCAACCGCGACGTGCCCTATGCCCAGTTCGTTCAGGAGCAAGTGGCGGGCGACACGCTCTTCCCGAATTCGCCCGACGCTATCGAAGCCACGGGGATGCTCGCCACCGGGCCGTGGGACGAGAGCTCGCTGCGCGACATTCGCGAGGACACGCTCGACCGCGAGATCGCCCGGTACATCGACCGCGACGACATCGTGAGCACGGTGATGTCGACGTTCGTCAGCGCGACGGTGCACTGTGCACGGTGCCACGACCACAAGTTCGACCCGATCTCGCAGAGCGAGTATTACGGCCTGCAAGCGGTGTTCGCGGGCATCGACAAGGCGAACCGACCGTACGACCTCGACCCGGCGGTGGCCGTGGCGCGGCGCGAGTTCGAGGCGATCAAGGCCGCTCTGCCGGCAATGCGCGACAGCGGCGACCTGGCGGCTCTCGCCCAGGCGTGGCAGCGGATGGAGAGGATTGCGAATAAGGGGCGGAGAAG
>CAYQAJ010000244.1:0-389 GCA_964415245.1 uncultured Pirellulaceae bacterium
CGGCGTAGAAGCCCAGGTCGTCGGTCTTGCCGATCGACGTACCGGCACGGAGCCCGCCGCCGGCCAGCCACGTGGTGAAGGCCTCGATGTGGTGGTCGCGGCCGATGAACTCGCGGAGCTCTCCCTGCGGCGTGCGGCCGAACTCGCCTCCCCAGATCACCAGCGTTTCGTCGAGCAAGCCGCGCTGGGCCAGGTCGAGCACGAGTGCGGCCGACGGCTGGTCGACCTGGCGGCAGATTTTGTCGAGCGATTCGCCCAGCTCCGTGCCGGCGTTGCCGTGATGGTCCCAGTCGGTGTGGAAAAGCTCCACGAACCGCACGCCGCGCTCGACCATCCGCCGGGCCAACAGGCAGTTGTTGGCGAAGCTGGCCTTGCCCGGCTCGGCGCCG
>CAYQAJ010000244.1:399-7730 GCA_964415245.1 uncultured Pirellulaceae bacterium
TGTTCGCCGCAGCCGTGTCGTTGTCGTCCACGCCGTACAGGCTGAGCGTTTCGGCCGATTCGTCTGCAAGGTCCATCAGTTCCGGGGCGCTGGCCTGCATGCGAAAGGCCATCTCGTACGACGCGATGCGGGTGGCGATTTCGGCGTCGCCCGTGCTATCGAGCCGCAAGCGGTTTAAGTCGTTCACGGCGTCGACGAATTGCCGCTGCCTCGTGTTGTCGACGCCGGCGGGATTGTCGAGGTCGAGAATCGGGGCGCCGCGGCTGCGCAAGGGAACGCCCTGGTAGGTGGTGGGGAGAAACCCGCTTCCCCAGTTGGGAGCACCGCCCCGCGGACCACGCGGACCCGACTGCAACACCACAAACCCGGGCAGGTCGCGCGACTCGCTTCCGATACCGTACGTGACCCAAGCCCCCATGCTGGGTCGGCCGAACAGGGCCGTGCCGGTGTTCATGAAGAACTTGGCCGGGCCGTGGTTGAACACGTCGGTCGCCATCGACTTGATGAACACGGCGCGGTCGGCGATGCGGGCGATGTGGGGCAGACATTCGGAAATCTCCTGCCCACTTTCACCGTACTGAGCGAACTTGCGCCGCGTGCCCAGCAGCTTGGCGTCCTTTTTTATGAAGGCGAACCGCTGATTCTCGACGTACGACTCGGGGATCACGTCGCCGTCGAGCTCCTGCAGCTTGGGCTTATAGTCGTACAGCTCGAGCTGGCTGGGGCCGCCGGCCATGAACAGAAAGATGACGTTCTTCACCTTGGGTGGAAAGTGCGGTGGCCGCGGCGCCATGGGGTTCTGGGCATCGCGCGGGGAGTCGGAGATCGTCGCCGCACCTTCCGAAGCCAGAAGCCCGTCTTCTGCCAGCAGCGATCCCAGGGCCATGGCCCCTACGCCCATGCCGCACTGACTGAAAAAGTGCCGCCGGGCCAGAAGCAGGCGATGTCGTTCGTAATCGTTCATCATTGTCAATACCGTTCGAGTTTCCCTTGGCGTTGGGCCGAGGCTTCGGCTATTCGCGGGTAATGAATTCATCCAGATTCAAAAGTACGCGGCAGAGCGCGGTCCAGGCAGCTTGCTCGGTTGCTTCGTTCGAAGGAGCGGCCTCATTGTCGGTTGCGCCGATCGTGGCGCTGCCCTCGATCTGGTCGGGCGCGAGCGATTGGCGCTGCTGCACGAGAAACGCCGACAATCTCTCCAATTCCGGCGCCCTCGGCTCGCGCGCCATGCTCAAGCGAAATGCGTATCGCACGCGCGCCGCGTCGTCGGCCACAGCGGCTTCGCTCAGCACGCGCCGCGCGAACTGTTGGGCCGCTTCGACGAACACCTCGTCGTTAGCCAGGGTGAGCGCTTGCAGCGGCGTGTTCGACCGCAGCCGACGCGTGCAGGTGACGTTGCCCCCCGGCGCGTCGAATACCGCCTGTGCCGGGTACGGGCTCGATCGCCAAAAGAACGTGTACATGCCGCGGCGATAGCGGTTGGCTCCCTTTTCGGTTCGCCACGGCTTGGGGTCCTGGGTGAAGTCGAACACGCCGTCGGGTTGCGGGGGGTAAACGCTCGGTCCGCCGATCGTGCGGGTCAAGAGTCCGCTGGACACCAGCGCCGCATCACGCACGATTTCGGCCTCGATCCGCAGCCGCGATTGCCGGGCGAGCAGCCGGTTCTGCGGGTCGACCGACTCCAGATCGGGCCGGGCCAACGACGCCTGCCGGTACGTGGCTGAGGTGACGATGAGCCGCAGCGCCGACTTGGGGCTCCACTCGCGCCGCACGAGCTCGACCGCCAGCCAATCCAACAGTTCGGGGTGCGAGGGCGGCGTGCCCATCAGGCCGAAGTCGTCTTCCGTCTCCACCAAGCCGCGTCCAAACAACTTCTGCCACCAGCGGTTGACGACGACCCGCGGCGTGAGCGGATTTTCCGCGTCGACCAACCAGCGGGCCAGGTCGAGGCGATCGGCCGGTTCGTCTCCCGGCGCAAGCTGCGGCAGCACGGTGGGAACGCCCCCTTCGACGCGTGGGCCATGATCGAGGAAGTTGCCGCGGCGGTGCACGTACGTTTCTCGCGGCTCGCTCCGCTCGCTTAGCACCATCGTGGTGGCGATCTTCGGCTCGCTGCCCCGCAGACGCGAGATTTCCTCCAGCAGCGGAAAAGCCGCGCGTGCGTGCTCGGTGCGCTTGTAATGGTCCTCGAGCAGCTTTTTGTTCGCCGCGTCGCGCTCGTCGAACGGCATGTCGAACGCCACCTGCACCGGGCCGGGCAGATGCGAGCGCTCTTCGGGCGTGACTGACTTCTCCCATTCGCGCTGGCTGGCCTCGAATTCGGAGCGCTGTGCTTCCAGTTCCTTCTGCATCGCGTCGATGCGGCGGCGGATTTCGGCGCGTTTCTCCAGCTCTCCCGTGCGTACCTGCCATTGCGAGGGGACTTCGATTTCCGGCTCGTCGCAGTTGTTCAAGAGCGCGAACATGCGGTAGTAGTCGGCCTGCGTGATCGGGTCGAACTTGTGGTCGTGGCAGCGGGCGCATCCCAGCGTGAGGCCCAGGAATGCCGAGCCGGTTGTGGCGACGCGGTCGGCCACCGCCTCGACGCGGAACTGTTCGGCGTCCGTGCCCCCTTCCTCGTTGATGAGCGTGTTACGGTGAAAGCCCGTGGCCACCTGCTGATCGAGCGTCGCGTCGGGAAGCATGTCGCCGGCGATCTGGTCGATGGTGAACTGGTCGAACGGCAGGTCGCGGTTCCACGCGGCGATCACCCAATCGCGATAGGGCCAGATTTCGCGGGCAAAGTCGCGCGTGTAACCATGCGAGTCGGCGTACCGGGCCACGTCGAGCCAGTGACGTCCCCACCGCTCGCCCAGCGCCGGCGATGCCAGAAGCCGATCGACCAGCCGCTCATAAGCATCGGGTCGCTCGTCAGATGTGAACTCGTCGATCTCGTCGAGCGCTGGCGGCAGCCCCAGCAGGTCGAGCGACAACCGGCGGATCAACGTCGTGCGATCGGCCTCGGGCGACGGCGCGATTGCCTCGGATTGAAGTCGGGCGAGCACGAACGAATCGATGCCGTTGATGGGCCGGGCGGCGCTGTCATCGGTTGATTGGATAGACGGATCGACGTCCGGCGGCACGTAGGCAATCGGCGGCTGGAAGGACCAGTGATCGCTTGCCGACGCCAGGTCCGATTCGTCGTCCGGCGCCGCGGCCCCTTGCTCGATCCACTGCCGCAGGACGGCGATCTGCGCATCAGTGAGCGCTGGCCCCTCGTTGGGCATTTTCGTGAGCAGGTCGGAGCCCGAGACGGCCAGGAACAAAAAACTCTCGTCCGGTTTGCCCGGCACGACGGCGGGACCGCTTTCGCCTCCTTTGAGCGCACGCTTCGCCGTGTCGAGCCTTAGGCCCGACTGTTGCTCGTCGGGCCCGTGGCACTTGATGCACCGCGTTTGCAGGATGGGCCGCACCTCGCGAAGGTAGAAACTCTCGGTCGCGGCCGATTCTTGGTCCGACGCGGGCTGCTCGGCCGACGTGGGCTCCTCAGCCGACGCGGGCTCCTGCGTGGGAGCCGACGTTGCAAAGAACGACGCACCGATCAACGCGCCTGCGATCATCGCGCACGGCACGAGCCGGCGTTTCGCGCGCATTGCGCGTGCGTACAGCGAAGGAGATTGCATCGTCGCTTTCCGTAAGCTTCAGTCGCGCTTTTTCGCGGGCAGGATGACCAAGCCCTTCACGCCCAGGTCGATGCGGAACACACCGCCGCCGCCCGATTCGGCGCCCAGCCCGCCGGTGATGAAGAGCTGATCCATCTCCGGGCCGCCGAACGCCACGTTGCTGGTGGTGACGTTGCCGCCGTCGTAGCGGGCGATCAGCTTTCCTTCGGGGCTCAGTACCTGCACCTGCTTCATGCCGTAGTGGGCGATGTACAGATTGCCGGCCGCGTCGAGGCACATGCCGTCGGGCTGGTTGTCGATCTGCCCCTTCGATTCGTTCTTCTTGGGCAGTTCGGCCAGCACTTTACGCTCGCGCACTTTGCCGGGGCCGAGCACTTCATAGACCAGCATGCGGTTCTTCTGGCTCTCGCACACGTAGAGCTTTTTCCCATCGGGTGTCAGCGCGGTGCCGTTGGGGAATGCCAGTCCGTCGTCGATCAGGTGAGTCGTTCCCTTGGCGTCGACGTAGTGGACGGTGCCGATGGGGTTGTCGACGCCGCTCCCACCGGGGTCGGTAAAGTAGAAACCGCCGTTGGGCGTGTCGAGCGTCAGGTCGTTGGGGCCGCGGAGCGGTTTGCCGTCGCACTCCTTCGAGGCGGGATCGAGCAGTTTGCCATCGGCCGACAGTCGCAGCACCGCGTGCTGGCTGGCGTCGCATACGAGGTGCGTTCCGTCGGCCAGTATCTTGTGGCCGTTCGGAGCGCCCGTTTCGGCCCACACTTCGTTCTTGCCGTCGAGCGAGAACTTGGTAATCGACTTGTCCCAGGAGACGTAACCGTTTCCCGCGTGATCGAACACGACCCCCTCGCAGTACTTCGGCACGGTGAAGAGCTCGACCGTTTCGACTTTGCCCGGGTCGGGCGGATCGGCGCCCCACGCGGAGCGCGAAACCGCAAGCGGCGTGGCGGCGGCAAGGGCTGCGGCAGCAGTGGCTGCGGCGACGATCAGAAGGTGCGCGGCGAGCAGATCGAGCGACATGCGGCGCTTCATGGGTGGTTTCTCCGGGAGTGCCAATTGCTTGCGAAGGTTGCGATTTAAGATCGGGCGGATCAAGACTCAAGCCCCAGCCAGCGTTTACCTTACAAACCGGTCGCTCGGCTGGCAAGCAAATACGCGGTTTGAAGCGTTCGGCAAGGTCACGGGCCCTTCAAAAGTTGCTTGTATCTTGCCGCACGGCGCGCGATATTGACCGCGATCGCAGGAAACGTATCGTGCGAGGAGTCAAGCCCGTGAAACTTGGAAACGGGCCCGCGAAGCGTCGACGGTACGAGCCCGTGCGCGACGCGGAGTTATCGCGGTCGAGCGCGCCACCGTTTGCGGTGCGCCGGCTTCGCCATTGGCGAGGGAGCTATGACGTGATGCGGCCATTCACACGCCGGACACGATCGCGCGGCCGCATCAGGCACGTGGAAGTGCTGGTTGTGCTAATCGTTGTGGCGATTGGGGCCATCGTGGCGCTCCGGATGACGTACTCCACGCGCGTGCGCGCGCAACAGGCGGAGTGCCGCAACAACCTGCGGGCGCTGGGGTTGGCGTGTCATTCCTATTCCGACGCATGGGGCTGCTTGCCGTGGAACTGGGATTCCGCTTGGGGCGGTCATCCCAGTCACCGGGAACCGGACCCCTATGCGTATCCCGATCGGCCGTTTTCTTGGATCGTGGCGGTTCTGCCCTTTTTCGAGGAGCAGGCGGTCTACGATAAAATCGACTTTGACGTCGACCAGGGAAACGCAGGCGACAACGGCGCGAGTATGCGAGACCAGCCCCGGGGCAAAGTCAATAACAACCTTTTCACTCGTGAGCTAGTGCTGAAGTCGCTGTTGTGCCCTGCTAATTTGCAACCGTCGGTGCCTAAGGGTCAAAACCGTGGATATGCAGACGGCGGCGGTAGCGGCCCTCCCGCGGCTCGCACCGACTATACCGGCAACATGGGGCATGTGTGGGGTGGATGGCGTGACTGCGCGGCGATTCCCGATTTCGGTCATACCACGAATGTGTTCATTCGCGATCAACAGGGCACTCCCTGGGTCGACGGGGACTGGGATAGCCACATGCCGCGTTGTCAGGGGCTGTTCTATTACCGTGGCTCGGCCAGGTTAGACGAGTGCCTCGATGGTACGGCCAACACGCTCATGCTCATCGAGGATTACCACTGGCGCGGAGGCAACGATCGCAGGGCACGGTTCGACACCGGCAACACGCCCGACTCGGCCTGGATGAACCCACTGGCGGCGATTTCTAACCTTCGTCTGCCGATGAACACCAGAAACAAGGCGTGGCTGGGGCAGGCCGGCGACGTTCGCTGCCACGGTTGGAGCAGTAACCATCACGGAGGTGCAAACGCCTGCCTCGCCGACGCCAGCGTGAAGTTTTTCAGCCAGGACATGGACCACTTTGTGCGCTACGCGCTGGCAACCAAGGCAGGCGGCGAGGGAATTTCGACCGATGACCCCCTAGGGAGCGAGAAATGATACTGCGGAAAATCAAGTGGCGGCGAGGTGCTTGCGCAGCGGCAATTCTGGTAGTCATGGGGGTTGCGGTACTTGCGATTCGATCGCGCGCCGGTGCCGACGACACGGACGGGGCGAAAGACGCAAAATCGGCAGACGACACCACGCCCGCCAAGGTAGAGACTGCCGGCGGACGGGCGTTCACGCCGATCGAGTTTTCGATCCAATCGGTGCGCGACGGAAACTGGTCGGACCCCGAAACGTGGGAGCCGAAGCGCGTGCCCGGAGCGGGCGACCGGGTGCGCGTCGCGCGAGGCACCACGGTTGTCTACGACGTGGAAAGTACCGACGTCATTC
The DNA here is from genome assembly GCA_964415245.1 of uncultured Pirellulaceae bacterium. Taxonomy (GTDB): domain Bacteria; phylum Planctomycetota; class Planctomycetia; order Pirellulales; family Pirellulaceae; genus CAYQAJ01. The sequence goes on from CAYQAJ010000244.1 coordinate 6,908, forward strand.
GCCTGGTGCAGGTCGTCGGCACGCTACGGTTCGCCCGCGATCGCGACACGTTGCTCTCGGTCGGCATTCTCAAAGTGCAGAACAGCGAGGCCTGTTCCGAGGAAGGTTTTGCGTGCGACATGCACGACACCAACGAGAACGGCGAGCCGTACTTGCGCCCCGCCGGCGACATCCCCCTGTTGGAAGTCGGCACGGCCGACAATCCGATCCCCGCCGGCGTACGGGCGCGCATCGTGCTGCACTACGTCGACGGAATGAATCGCAACGACGCCCCGGCGCTGGCCTGCTGTTCGGCGCGCATGGAATTGCACGGGGCGCCCATGAGCCGCACGTGGGTCGATCTGGGGGCCGACGTCGAGCCAGGCGCTCGCGAAGTGCTGCTGGACGAAGAGGTGACCGGTTGGCGCGTGGGCGACGAAGTGATCGTCACCGGCTCGCAGCAACAAGACAGTCTGGGCGGGCGGTTCCGCGAGTCGCCCGATCGCCTGAGCACCGAGCGGCGCAAGATCGCCTCGCTCGAAGAAAGGCGGCTGGTTCTCGACGAGCCGCTTGCCCACCCGCACTCGGGCAACGGGCGGATGCGGAGCGAAGTGGCCAATCTGTCGCGCAACGTGGTAGTTGCGAGTGCCGATCCAGGCGGAGTTCGCGGGCACACCATCTATCACCAGCAAAGCCGCGGCTCGATCAGTTACGCGCGGTTCGACAGCCTGGGCAAGGAGAACACGCTCGGCCGCTACCCGATTCACTTTCACCTGGTGGGCGACTCGATGCGCGGTTCGAGCGTGGTGGGGGCGGCGATCGTCGATTCGCACAACCGCTGGAT
>CAYQAJ010000245.1:0-7694 GCA_964415245.1 uncultured Pirellulaceae bacterium
GGCGGACGGCACGCGGAGCGTGCCTGCTACTTTTTGCGCTCACGGCGATGCTTTCCGGCTGCGCGTTTGCGCCGCCGGGGTATCTAGGAGATCCGTGGGGAATGGCCGCGCCCCAGCAGGCCATCGACAACCCGCTCTATGTGCCCGGCATCGACCGCGAGTTCCTGTGGAATCAACTCGTCGACACGGTCGACGACTACTTCAAGATTCAGCGCGAAGCGCGCCCTCGAGCCGTAGGTGAGGTGCTGACCGAAGGGCAGATCGACACGTTCCCGGCCGTCGGCTCGACGCTGCTGGAGCCGTGGCGACACGATTCCACTCCGGGGTTCGAGAAGGAGCACGCCACGCTGCAGTCGGTGCGGCGCCGCGCGCAGTTGCGGCTCGTGCCGGTGCAAGGGGGCTACCTCGTCGACGTGGCCGTGTACAAGGAACTCGAAGACCTCTGGCACCCCGAGTACTCGACGGTCGGCGAAGCGACCTTGCGGCACGACAGCTCGCTCGATCGTACGTCGCCGGGCACGCCGGTCGGTTCGCCGGCACTGGGCTGGATTCCTCAGGGGCGCGATGTATCGCTGGAACAGCAGATGCTGCGCGAGATCCAGGGTCGACTGGCCGGCACGTCGCTCGTGCAACCGGGCGTTCTGCCGCAATCGGGCATGCCGATGCTTGCGCCCGGTTCGCCGTAGCCGCAAACAGTGACGCGGGGACACGGCGACGCGGCGACGCGGGGACACGGCGACGCGGGGAGTGTTTCCGGCGTCGCGCTCAATGTTCGAGCTTGATGGTTCGTGGTTGCACCTCTGCACGTACCAAGTACTGGGTACGGCGTACGAAGTACCAGCCACAACGTTTCGGGTTCCCTCCTGCGCGCATATCCATCGCGTTCGAAGGACCACGGACAACTGACGACGGACAACTGACGGTGTCCGACTGAAAACGGAACACCGAATACTGAAAACCGGCGCTAGCCGAACCGTCCCGTGATGTAGCTTTCGGTCCGCTTGTGCTGGGGCTTGGTAAAGATGTTCTGCGTGGCGCCGAACTCGATTAGCTCGCCCTCGTCGAGGAACGCCGTGTAGTCCGACGCGCGCGCGGCCTGCTGCATGTTGTGCGTGACCAGGACAATCGTATAGTCGTTGGCCAGTTCGGCGATGAGGGTCTCGATGGCGTCGGTCGAGCGCGGATCGAGAGCGGAGCAGGGCTCGTCCATCAGCAGCACCTCGGGCCCCACCGCGATGGCCCGCGCGATGCACAGCCGCTGTTGCTGCCCGCCGCTGAGTCCCAGGGCGGGCTTGCGCAAGCGGTCTTTCACTTCGTCCCACACGGCGGCCTTGTGGAGCGCCCATTCGACGAGGGCGTCGAGTTCGCTGCGCGACATTCGCATGTGCAGCCTCGGCCCAAAGGCGACGTTGTCGTAGATGGACTTGGGAAACGGGTTGGGCTTCTGAAATACCATGCCGACGCGGCGGCGCAGGTCGACCACGTCGGTGCCGGGCGCCAACACGTTTTCGCCGTGCAGCGCCAGCTCTCCTTCGGCTCGCGCGGCGGGAATGATGTCGTTCATGCGGTTGATCCACCGCAACAGCGTGCTCTTGCCGCAGCCGCTGGGACCGATAAACGCGGTAACGCACTTCTCGGGAACCTCCAGGCTTACGTTCCGCAGAGCCTGTAAGTCGCCGTAGTAGGCACAAAACCGAGTGAACCGAACGGCCGTGTTGGGCTGCGTTTCGTGCCGCGCTTCGCGCAGCGCTGCGATGGGGGGCGCCGCCAGAGGCTGCGTCGGCGCAGGCTGCGACGGCGCAGGCCGCGACGCTTCGGTCACCCGTTCGGACGTTTCGTCGGACGCGGACTGCATGGACTGCGCGAATGTACGGTGGCGGGATCGCTCGGCAGGGGAGACGCGGTCGGCCGTCGAAGTCGTGTCGTGCGCCCGCATGAATCGACCCTGGATCATGGAACCCACGTTCCCGGTAGCGTCGTCTCCGGGGCGGGGACTGTCAACCACCGACGAGTCGCCCCGCATGAGGCGAATGGAGGGCGCGTAGGCCCTTGAATAGCACCTACTTACAGTGCGATGGCGAGACCCGCCTCCCAACGTCGCCTCGGCACAACACGTCTCACGGCCGACATTCGCTCATGCCGCAACGTTTGCGCCCCGTCATGGTGTGCGTCGAATGTGAAGATTGTATGAAGGCGGTGCAAAACCGCGGAAAACCGCCTCTTACAAAACCCGTGAAAAAGGGGGGAACGGTCCCCCATTTTCAACCGGCTGCTAGCGTGCCGATGGCGATGTCGACGTTCGAGAAGGAAGCGGGGGACCGAGATTCAGAAACTCGGCCGATCGGGAACCGCGTCGCGCTCTGGTTGCCGAATCGGTTCGGCCAGGCGAGGCGGTGCTGGATTCCGGCAAGCCCACCTTTTCCCAATCCGGTTTGCCGAGACCGATGACCTCGGATCCGGGATTGCCGTAGCCGGAATCCCCCAGGCAACCGTAATGCGCGTGACCGCAATCGCAGTTGCCACCAGAGTTGCACGGTAGCGACTCGATGTTCCACTTGCAGCCGCAAGACTCGCACTCGTACTCAATCTTCTTGAGCCGGTTGACGGTGATCACTTTGCCACAGCGCGGCCCGCAGCACTTCTGCCAGGGGAACGTTATGGCAGGGATGCAGATATCCTCGCACTCGACATCCCACGTGGTTTTCTTTTCTTTGGTCGTAATCGACTCGGGGCGGCACGTTTTATCGCACGATGGGCAGCGTGCCTCGCAGCAGCCGTCATGACCGTGTCCCACGCCGGCCCGCACCGCACCAACCGTCACCAACGCCGAAACGGCGATTGCAGCGGCCCACACCACAAGAAGCAGCCTGTTCATGATCGTTGTTCCCCTGTCTCCCCGCAGTTTGCAAATCGAACCATCATCCCGCTGTACCGATTTCAGCCGATATCAAAAATCGACCATGAACCGCGCCCCGAAGATGTTGTACGACCCGGCCGTTTGGCCGTCGACCGCGGCGTGGTCGTCGATCTGGCCGTAGATGTAGTTGAATTGCATCTTGGCGTGGGCGGTCCAATACCAGTTCAAACCAAACGTGAAGCTGTCGCCGACGCCGCCGAAAATGTCGTCGTCCGTCAGATCGCCGTGCGAGTAGCGCGCCGCTACCTGCCAGGCGCCCCAGCCGCGGCCGATGCACCCGTCGTGCATGCGGACGAGGAAAAAATCTTCAAAGGGCTTCGGCCGGCCGAGAATGCCTTCTTCGCGGTCCCAGGGCATGTGCTCGCCGGTGAGAAAATACGACAAATAGACGTAGCCGCCGTGAAACTCGAGATCCGGTCCGAATCCGGTGGAGCGCTGCAGCCAGACGATTTGGTACTCGCCCACGACCTGCAGCGGACCGAAGTTGACAACGCCCTCGGTACCCAGCAGTTCGTAGGTATTCGCCCCGTCAATCTGGTCCGTGCTGAGCCACTTCGACGAAGTGCGCGCCTCCGGCCGCGTCTGGAATTCTCCCTGGTTGTCCGCGGAGAAACCATCGGGATCGGCGATGGTGCCGGAGAGCGCCCAGTGGGCGTAACCGCGGCCGTCGGAGCACTCGTCGTACCAGATGGTGTTGGCCAGTCGGCCGGCGAACTCCACCTGGTAGTGGTCGCTGAGCGTCTGGCCGACCTCGGAAATGTCCTCCATCATGAAGGCGCCATAGCGCCAGTTCCAGGCCTCATTCTCCGACACGCCGTAGGAGCAGATGCCGAGCCGCCGCGCGTCCTGGTTGAACGCCTCAATGACGAACGGCCGCTCCATGAACACGTTGTATCGGCTGCTGTTCAGGTGATCGAGGCCGTAGGGCCGCTTCTGATTGCCCAGCCGCAGAGTTTGCAAGAAGGGCAGATCGTGCCAGCCGAGGTAGGCGTCTTTGAATTTCACTTCGCTGCCGCCGGCGAAGTCGATTTCGATCTTGTATTGCATGTTCGAGGGGAGATCGCCTGCCACGCCGAACCGCAGCCGCCGGAAGAGAAACCGGTCGAGTGGATCTTCCGTCGAGTCGCCGGTCTCGAAGGCGTTGGCCCCGAGCGACGAATCGGGGTAGCCCCAGTAGTCGAGGTGAATACGACCGCTCACCTTGAGCGAGGGCTTCTTGGCGTCGTCGGCCGCTTTTTTGGCGGCGCCATCCTGTTGCTTGCGCCAGTTCTCTTCGAGTACTTCGACGCGCTGGTCGATCGACGGCTCCTCGTCCCCTCCGAGCGAGATGTATCCGCCCACGTCGCCGCGGCCGCTGCGCGGCGCATCGACCGGGGGAAGCCGCTGGTAGTCGACGCGTTCGACTTCCGCCGCGTACCCGCTCGGGCGGCCTAGATGCTGATCGACTGTGGCCGGGCCGATCACGTCGTAGCCTTCGATCCACGGCGTCGTCGTCGCGCCGAAGTGCTGGGCCTGCGCTGGCCGCGATGCCAATAGCAACCCCGCTGCCGATATAATCACACCCGCGATACCGATGCCGCGCTGCATGTTCTGGCACTCCGTTGCTCGGCCGGGGCCTCTGGCGTGCGTCTCCGTACGCACCGCGATCGGCCCCGGTTTCCCTTACGTTATGTAGAATCGTTCCGAACCGTGGGCCGCAATTATTAAGACTACCCCGTAGAGGGTGTAGAATTGGTTTTGCCTGCACGTACGCTCGCGAGAACCGTCACGACACGATCAATGCCGAGCAAAGGCGCTCACCGATCGGTGTGCATGGTCGGGGCGGTAACGATTGTCCGTCGCGTGGCGCCGTTGACGATCGTGCGGGAAGCGCCAGTGAAAGGGGCCCGCGCGGCAAGTTCGGCGCCCCGGCGCGGTGGACTAACTTGATTGGCTTGGCGCGTGGACGGGCTATAACACAACACCAAGGATCGGCAGAGCACGAAGGAGAAGCTACATGGCCGGAAAGCTCGTCGCGCTGGCCCTGGCGGGCGCACTCGGTACGTTGTCGCGCTATGCCTTAGGGGGCATCGTGCAGCGCATTTGTGGCGGCAGCTTTCCCTGGGGCACGCTGGCCGTCAACTCGCTGGGGTGTTTTCTATTTGGCTTAGCGTGGATGCTGGCCGAAGAGCGCGTTCGCATCAGTCCCGAGACGCGATTCGTGATCCTTGTTGGATTCATGGGCGCCTTCACGACGTTTTCCACATTGGTCTTCGAGACTGAAGCGCTGATGCGCGACTCCGAGTGGCTCCTGGCCATCGGCAATTACCTCGGCAACACCGTGTTGGGCATCGTCTTTTTGCTCCTTGGCATGGCGCTGGGGAAGCTGCTATAGAGGGGAGGCAATATCATGAAACTGCCGTCCGAGGCGGAACTGCTCCGCATTTTCATCGGCGATAGCGACAAGCACCACGGACGCCCGCTTTACGAGGCAATCGTAGAGGAAGCCCGCAAGCATGGACTGGCCGGAGCCACCGTGCTCCGCGCCACGATTGGATTCGGCGCCAATAGCCGCATCCATACGGCCAAGATCTTGCGGCTGTCGGAAGATTTGCCCATGGTGGTGGAAATCGTCGATACGCCGGAGAAGATCGCCGACTTCCTGCCGGTACTCGATGGTTTGATGGACGAAGGACTGGTGACGCTCGAGCGAGTTCGCGTCATCACGTATCGTCACAGCAATAGCACGTGATGGTACCCAATAGCGGTACCGGCTGCTTGTCGCCGTTCCGTTTCCGACCCTCATGCACCAACGATTCGGGAGCCATTTCCATGCGACGTGCCGAACTCTGGACTACGCTGTACGCCGTGCTTGTCTGCTTCGTGGCCGTTGCGCGAGCCGCGGCCGCCGACAACGAGCTTACGTCCGAGGAGAAAGACGACGGCTGGGTGCTGCTCTTCGATGGACGCACGTTCGACGGCTGGATGACCAGCGAAGGCAATGAGAGCGCCCGCGACATCGAAGACGGCGCCATCAACCCGCACCGCTGCGGGGCATACATGATGGTCCATAAGGAGCCGGTCGAAAACTTCGTGCTGTCGCTCGACTTCAAGATCAGCGGCGGCTGCAACAGCGGCGTGTTCTTTCGCACGTATTCGCTCACCCCGCGCGAGGGCCGCGACGTGGGCTTCAATGGCATCGAAGTCGCCATCGACGACACTCGCGGCGCCGGCTACCACGACACGGGCGCTCTGTACGACCTGGTGAAGCCCACCAAGAACGCCATGAAGCCCGTAGGCGAGTGGAATCACCTCGTGCTCACCAGCGACAAGAACCTCATCGCGGTCGAGCTGAACGGCGAAACGGTCACCCGCATGAACACCGACCAATGGCCCGAGAAATTTAAGCGCCCCGACGGCAGCCCCCACAAGTTCGACGTGGCCTACAAAGAACACCCCCGAAAGGGCTACCTCGGCCTGCAAGACCACGGCTCCGACTGCTGGTTCAAGAACATCAAGCTCAAGGTGCTGGATGATTAAGCCATGACGACCCGCGCAACGGCCGACCGCCGCTTGTACATCCGCGACTTTCTGATTTGGATTGTGATGGCTGCAACCGTCTGTGCGTTGATGCGGCACGAGGAAGATGTATCGGCGCTTGCGGGGATAGCCGCGATATTCCTCATCGGGGCTTGGATCGGCGTCGCGGTTGCGTGGGCAATCGGCGGCCGTCGCTATTTCATTTTTGGCGGGGTAATCGGTGGATTATTGCTGATCACGCTGCTATTTCTGTCGACGTGGTACGTGCTCAATGTGGTATCCAAACCGCGCCGACTGGTCCTCCCTGTCGCCCCACAGGTGCCGGCTTCGAACCCGAAGAGCAACCAAACAACCGCACCTCCGCCCGGTACGGCAGTTCCGGCGGAGTGAATTTGAAGTTTTTGCTATCCGGCGTTCTGTTCCGGCAGCGACTCGAGCCATTCCACGCCGCCGGGAACAATGATCTCGCTCTGAACGAAGTACCCGTGAAAGCCGAGTGCGATAGAGTCTGGATGTCGCTCGGGAACTCGACCGTCGTAATATAGCAACGTGCCGTCGCTACGGTAAATGGTTAGCTGCATCTCGACCACCGACAGTTCGTGGCTGGGGTAGAACAGTTCGGCTTGCTTCGAGTGGGCGACGAACGACGCAATCAAGTCCTTGCCTCGAATACGGCGAGAATCTTGGCCATCGACTTTCACCAAGATCGACGAGATGTCGGCAGCCGTAAGCGAGCGAACTCTGGCACGCTCGGTCTCTTGGGCACGCAGATCGGGTATCTCGAGAAAGACGGCGGCCCCAGCGAGCAGCCCCCACGCCGAGATGCCCATCACGATGAAACATCCAGACGTGATTGCTCGTCGTTTGGCATTGCGGAGTTGCCACCACGTGCCGGGCAACATACCTGCGGCCGCCCCTGTCACGCCTCCCGTGCAAAGTTTGGTGAACCAGTCCGTATGCGGAAAGAAAACGTGCCAAATCAGCGTGGAAACCGCGGCGCCGACGACTATGCAAAGCAAAAGTCGCCAATGGTCACCGATGTTGATCCTGATGGGCGACGTGCGCCAGTCGAGGTCGCGAAGCATGAGGGCACCGCAATGTTTAGCATCAAGGCTTAGCTACCGCGGTCTCCTGTAGGGGGGCTAAATAAAGGGGACGGGGATCATTTTTGGGGATGCTCTTTCTTTCGGCTGCATGCCGGCTGGTTTCTCGGTCGGCGGCGAGGTCGCAAAGCTTCGAGAAATGATCCCCGTCCCCT
>CAYQAJ010000246.1:0-5816 GCA_964415245.1 uncultured Pirellulaceae bacterium
ACGGCGAATTGCACCTGCTCGAATCCCGACAGCCTCGCCACGTCGTACACGTCGATCACGTCCCCCAGCGGAACTTCCCGATCCGGGTGCAGGATCACCGGCGCGTTGCGCTTGTTGCGAGCGATGGGCTCCAGCGTCGCGCGCAACTCGGCCAGGCTGGCCGCCGGAGTGTCGTTCACGAGCCATACGGGCTTGCCCGACTGCCACTGAATCCGCACGACCACGTCGGGGTAATCGTCTTCGGGGTCGGGCTCCGTCGTCGTGGTGGGCCCGCTACCGCTCGCCTCGAGTAACCGGCTGGGCAAGATCTGTTCGATCGCCTGAAAGCTCGACGTCCACACGAAAAACACCAACAGCAGAAACACCACGTCGATCAGCGGCGTCATTTTCAGCTCGACGGTGCTGCGTCGGGTAAACTGTGAAGGGCAACGCATCAGCGAGCCTCCTCCCGACGGTACACGGCAAAGGTCACGTTCCAGATTCCGGCGCGGGCGCACGCCAACAGAACCGGCTCAACGACGTCGTAGGTCGCCTGCCGGTCGCCACGGATTCGCACCTCGAGCGGCTGGCTGCTTTGGGCCGCCTTCTCGGCCAGGTGTTGGCGAAGCTCATCGGGCGAAAGCTGTCGGCCGCCGGCCACAAGAGCGCCGTCGGACAGCACGTTTACCGTCAGTCGCGGCGATTCGGACTCGGTCGGACGCTGACCACTTTCTGCCAACGGCAGGGGGAGCTTCATGTGCACCTCCTGCTTGGCCAGGTGGCTGGAGACGAGAAAGAAGATGATCAGCAGAAACACGACGTCGATCATCGGCGTCATGTTGAACCCGAATGAGCGGTCGCCGGCAGTTGACGGTACGCGCATCAGCGACCTCCCGCGGCCGGCGGCGCAGGGGGGGCTTGCGCGGCTGGTGCAGCCGGTGCGGCCGGTGCGGCGGACGACGACCTCATGCGGCGACGCTTGAGCGGCGTGAGCGCGTGCTGTGCCATGTAGGCCGCTTCGGCAACGAGCTGATCGACGCGGTTGCGGAAAACCGCGAACGCACCCAGCGACGGAATGGCCACCACCAGCCCCGCCACGGTGGTCACCAGGGCGTGGTAGATGCCGTCGGCCAGATCGGCCGCTCCCGCGGTTCCCTGCGTGCTGGCCACCTGCTGGAAGGCCATGATCATGCCGACGACCGTGCCCAACAAGCCCAGCATCGGCGCGATGTTGCCGATCACCGATAGATACTCGATGCGTCGCATCAGCCGCGCCGCCTGTTCGGCTGTAGCATCTTCGAGCGCTTTTTCCACCGCGGTCCAGCCCCCTTCCACCTCCGCCAGAGCGTGCAGCAGCACAAACGACAGGAAGCACGGACGAGCGCGGCACACCTGGTCGGCCTCGGACACGCGGCCCGCTATCACCATCTGCCGTACGTCCTCTCCCACCGACTCGGGCGCGATCTCCGACCGCCGCAGTGCGATCACGTGCTCGAATACGAGGTAGGCCGCCGTGAGCGACAACCCCACCAAAGCCAACATAATGACGATGCCCACCGGTCCGCCGGAGAACACGATGCTGAAAAAGCTCTGGTGGGCCGTGTCGGCGGCGCGCCCGCCCTCTTCGGCAGTCAACGGTTCGGCACGCGCGACGGCGGTGGGCAACCAGACTGCCGCGACGGCCACGGCGCCGACCACCGCCAGGGTCGCCGACATGAAAAGAGCGCGATATCGGTTCAAATGATCCATGGTGGCGGAATCCGTAGGCATTCTTCGGTACGGCCTCGCATCATTGTCCGTCGGCGCCCGCCAACCGCCGCTGTGCTTCGTCGGCGGCTCGGGTGTCGGCATATCGGGCGACCACCTCGCGGTAGGCGTCGGCCGCTTCGCGCTGCTGCCCGATGTTTTCGAGCGACGTTGCCGCCGCCAGCAGTGCCTCGGCCGTCATGAAGCGCTCCCGCGGATACAGGATCGGCAGCCGCATCAGCGACAACGCCGCCGCCTCATGTTGCCCCAGCCGCGCCTGCACCTGTCCCAACGTGAAGTAAGGTCCGGCTCGCAGCGCGGGAGCCAGTCGGTCGAGCTGGCGATTCCATCGGGCCACGTCGTCCGCCGTCGCCACCGCGGCCCGCATGCGCCACAACTGCGCTTCTGCCAGCAATGCCACGCGTGGGTCGCTGTCGGTCGTGAGGACCGAAAGCACGTCGGCCGCCGCCGATCGTTCCAGGTTGATCAGCCAGCTCGCGCCCAACAAACGTGCCGCCGAACTGTCCGCGTCTTCGAGCCACCCGCGCGCTTGCTGTTCCAGGCTGGCGGGCGGCTGCTGCGGCCACCAACAGAGCGGTATCGTGTCGAAGTACTGTGTGTCGGGATCGCTCTGGAGGATCAGCAAAAACGTGGATACCGCCTGCTCGTGCTGCCCCAGGTTGCGATAGCACCACACGCACTGGGCCAGGATGCGGCGCCGCACCCACGTGCGATCGTCGTCGCGCCCCGCCTTGCGATACAAATCGAGCGACGCCGCGTAATCGCCCTTGCGAAATGCTTCGTCGGCCGAGCGGTGATCGGGCAGCCAGTCGGCATCGATCGAAACGACTCGCGACGTGGGAATGCTTCGCACACCGATGCCGTTCTGCTCGATGGAAAGCTCTCGGCCCGTGAAATCGACAATTCGCCCGGTGGCGCGAGCGCGGCCGCTCCCCTCGGCACCCGATGCGTAGATGACTACGTCTTCGGCCGCGACCCGATCAACGCCGCCGAGCGACGCCAGCGCACCGGCGACGCACGCCACGAACACGAGCGCCGCCCCGCGGAGCGCCTGTTGCAAAACCGTCGGGGACTGGCTCACTTTGCCGAGTCTGCGAGGCAAAGGGTGCCTGTCCCCTTCTCCGCATTCGGTTTTGCAGCAGGCTCTCGGTGAACCGGGCCGGAATCGACCTAGAGAAATCATGCGAAGTGTTCCGCGGCGCGGCGCGTCAGCGGGGAAGCGGCAACGAATTGACGTCCACGTACACGTGCTGGCCGCCATTCTGCCGTGCCAGCTTCACTAGAAAGTTGTCGTCGCCCTGGTAGGGGCCGGAACCGAATTCGATCGCGTGGATGGAGCATCCTCCCGCACCGTTCATCCGCCGGATTTGCTCCAATTCCGAGTAGGTCATCCGCGGCTCGTCGGCGTCGGTGAGAAAGAAGATCACATCCGGCTTGAGCCGCAAGGCCATTTTCAATGCTTCGAGATGCCGCGTGGAGCCGTTGGCGACGACGCCCTTGACAAAATCGACCGCCAACCGCTTGTCGCGCTCCGAGCCGAACATCATTCGTGGCTGCCCGCCGAACGGATTCAACGGGCTGGGCTCGTCGTTGTAGAATATGATCTGAAACTGGTGCACCGAGTCGAGGTTTTGCAGGCTCGCGATCAACTCCGCCTTGGCGGCGGCCAGGGGACGGCCTTGGTAGCCCTCCATGCTGCCCGAGCGGTCGAACACATAAATGAACTTGGTGCCGGTGCCCTGGGCCCCGAACACGCTGGTTTGCGTCTGTCCGTCGGGTAGACCGCTGGGCCGGGACCCCTGCAGCAGATCGCCGGCGTTGGGAAACAAGTCGCCCGTAGTCGCCCCCGATGCCACCAGGTCGGCCGCCGTGGGAAAGGCGCCGGTCGGATCGACGGGCCTTTCGCGCGGGCCTGGCAACGGATTCACCGGCGTCTGCAACGCCGCCGCCTGCGAGCTGGACGACTGCTGCTCGGCAGGCTCGGAGAAATACTCGACCTTTCCCTGCGACTGCTGCACCAGCACGATTCCGCCCCCCCGGCCCGGTTCGCCGGGAGGCTGCCGCGGCGAGGTACGAATGAGCAAGGCCAGTGCCACGAATACGCCCAGGTGCAGCACCCACGACAGAAGCCACGCCGGCACCTCGCGACGAAGCGACCAGCGCGGGGCCGCCGCGGCATCCGCCTTGCCCGCATATGCTAGTGCCGCGTTCGTCTGCATGGTGCGAGATGTACCAAAACGTTTGCAGATAAAGAATTACGACGCGCCAATTACTCATTTTAGGTTGCGCTGCGCGATAGGTCAACGCGAGTGGCCTGCCTTCCGACGCCCGCCCAGGCGCCTATAATCCCGCAGTACCAATCTTCGCCCGAATTCGCCGCCGCAATCGCCGCGGCACAAGGCGACCGTTGTGGGAGTCGACCGCGTTGCACATCGTCCATTACCCCCATCCGGCACTCCGGCACAAGTCGAAACCGGTGCGGCGCGTCGACGCCGAGTTGCGGCGGATCGTTCGAAAAATGTTCGAGTTGATGTACGAGGCCAAGGGCGTCGGGCTGGCGGCCAATCAGGTCGACTTGCCGCTGCGGCTGTTTGTGGTCAATCTCAAGGGCGATCCCGAGGAGGGCGACGAGTTGGTCTTCATCAATCCCGTGCTTTCGGGAGCCAAGGGAAACGAAGAAGCGGAAGAGGGCTGCCTGAGCCTACCCGGACTGTACGGGCAGGTGCAACGCGCGGGACAGACGAAAGTCGCCGCCTACGATTTGTCGGGAAACGAGGTAACCGCCGACCTCAGCGGCCTGGCCGCGCGGGTCGTGCAGCATGAGGTCGACCACCTCGACGGCACGCTGTTTATCGACCGGCTGAGCGAGACAGGTCGCATGTCGGCGCGCGAGGCGCTGGAGGAGTTCGAAGTCGAGTTTGAGAGCAAGCGCCGCTCGGGCGAAGTCCCCAGCGACGAGGAGATCGCCTCGCGGCTGGCGGAAATCGAACGCCGCTACTGCGGCACGGAATAACGCAACGGGTGGCCATGTCGAATGCTTCCTCGGTTAGCCGCGACGCGAAGCGGAGCGCGGCTGCTTCGCCGACTGAAAACTGAAAACCGAACACTGAAAACTCACGCATGCGCCTCCTCATGCTGGGCACGGGCCCCTTTGCCGTGCCCACCTTTCACTGCCTGTGCGATAGCCACCACGAAGTCGCCGCCGTGGTCACGCGACCCGAGCGATCTTCGCCCGGTCGTCGCGCCGCGCAACCACATCCCATGCGCCAAGCTGCCGAAGAACGTGGCGTGCCCGTGCTGGCGCCCGAGGACGTGAACGCCGACGATTCGGTGCGGGCGCTAACCGACATCCAACCCGACCTCTTGGTGGTCTGCGACTTCGGGCAGATTCTCTCGGCCCGTGTGCTGGCCACGGCGCGACTAGGAGGCATCAACCTGCACGGGTCGCTGCTGCCCAAGTACCGTGGCGCGGCTCCGGTGAACTGGGCCATCTATCACGGTGAGACGGCGACGGGCGTCACCGTGTTTCACGTTACGCCGCGGCTCGACGCCGGGCCCATATTGTCGCAGCGACGCACTGCGATCGGGCCGGAGGAGACGGCCATCGAGCTGGAACAGCGTCTCTCGCAGCTTGGCGCGAGTGCCGTACACGAGGCAATCACCCTGCTGGAGCAATGGGACGGCCAATCGCCCATCGGCACAAAGCAGGATGCCTCCCAGGCCACGCGCGCCCCGCGCCTCAAGAAGAGCGACGGCGAGGTCGATTGGTCCCGCTCGGCCCAGCAGATCTACAACCAACATCGCGCTCTCAAGCCGTGGCCTGGCACGTACACCACCTGGCAGCGGCAAGAAGGGCGAGCGCTGCGGCTGCTCCTCGTTCGCGTTTCGGTCGTAACAGATGACGACTCGTCGCACCGCGAAACTGCAAGCCGATCAGCCGATCCCGGGACGATCGTCGCCGCCGACTCGACCAAGGACGCCGCCCGGTTCTGGGTCGTCACCGGACAAGGCGTGCTGTCGCTCGACGCCGTGCAGCCGGAAGGCAAGCGTGTCCTTTCGGCGGGCGAGTT
>CAYQAJ010000246.1:5916-7579 GCA_964415245.1 uncultured Pirellulaceae bacterium
GGACATCAGCCGCCCATGCCAGAGCGTTCACGCTATCAGCAAAAGGTCGTTCGGGGCTACTACGAGAACCGCCGCGCCATCGCCGTGCAGCGGCTGGGCGAGCTGGCCACGGAGCTGTATTTGTCGACCGGCAAAAGACGGCAGCAACAATGGAAGAACGTGGCGATACACTTGAAGGCGCTCGAAGTGCCGCAGAAGCAGATCGACCACCTCGTCAAGAGCGACAAGCCGGAGCTTCTCGTTACGCTGCTCGGACGGCTGCCGAACAAAGAGTGACTGCTGCGCTACGAAGCGAACGGCCGCACGGCGTTTCCCAAAACCATGGGGGACTGGCTCATTTTCCCACGTCTTTGTCCGTCGTCAGTTGTCCGTTGTCAGTTGCTCTTCTCGCTGACTGAACACTGAAAACTGAACACTGAAAACTTTGGTTGTGCCTGTCCCCTTCTCTCTCGCAGGTAAAACGTATGCGTAAGACCTGGAGCTTCACGACGGCCGGGCAGCTTGTGTTCGGCGAGTCGGCCGTTTCCCAGCTTGGCTCGCTGTTGGCCCGACGGCGGATTGGCCGCGTCCTGCTGGTGACCGACAAGCCGCTTGTTCAAGCGGGCATGGTCGACCGCGTACTGGCTCCGCTCAATGAGCAGTCCATCGCCTCCGAAGTGTTCGACGGCGGCTCGCCGGAACCACCGCTCAACGCAGTCGAAGCGGCCCTCGCGCAGGCGCGGCGCTTCCGACCCGAGGCCCTGCTCGGTCTAGGCGGCGGCAGCAACATGGACCTGGCCAAGGCCACGGCGGTGGTGTTGACGCACGGCGGCACGCCTTCGGACTACTTTGGATTCGACAAAGTGCCCGGCCCCGTGCTGCCGCTGGTTTGCCTCCCCACGACCGCCGGCACCGGGAGCGAGGTATCGCACGCCGCCGTGCTCACCGACACGGCCAACCACATCAAGGTGAGTATGCTGAGCAACTTCCTGCGCCCCGCCCTGGCCGTGGTCGATCCCGAACTCACCTACACCTGCCCGGCCCAGGTAACCGCCGACAGTGGCATGGACGCGCTCACGCATTCGATCGAGTCGCTCACCGCGGTCGATTCCTCGGCCCTCGAAGTGCCGCCGGGCGAAACCTCGGCCTACGAAGGGCGCTATCCGCTGGGCAACTGCCTGGCCGAGAAGGCCATCGAACTGATTGGCCGCTATCTGCGCCGCGCCGTCGCCGATCCCAAGGATATCGAGGCCCGGCACAACATGGCCCAGGCCGCCACGATCGCCGGCATGTCGTTCTCCAACTGTGGCGTGGGGCTGGTTCACGCGCTCGAATACCCGCTCGGCGGCACCGTCCACTGCACGCACGGCGCCGGCAACGCCCTGCTGTTGCCGCACGTGATGCGCTACTACCTCGACGTTCGCCAAGCCGACCTGGCCCGCGTCGCCCGCCTGCTGGGCCGCAACACCGACGCCATGACCGAGCGAAAAGCGGCTGAGAGTGCGATCGAAGCGGTCGTCGAGCTGAGCCGCGCCGTGGGAATCCCCCAACGCATCCGCGACCTCGGCGGAACCGAAGCACAACTCCCCGCCTTCGCCGAAAAATCCTTCGCCATCCGCCGCCTGATGTGGATCAGCCCGCGCACCCCTTCGCTCGACGATCTTCTCGGCATCCTCCGCGCGGC
>CAYQAJ010000247.1:0-7574 GCA_964415245.1 uncultured Pirellulaceae bacterium
GCGTTTACTGCACGCCGCTTGAATACTGCGCAAGTGCCATTCGTTCCTGACACCTTTGTTTGGCCACCTTTGTTGGGCCCTTTTGTTTGGCCTGACATCTTCGTTTGGCCCGATCCGGCGTTTCCCCACACGGTTGCGCAGCGCTTCGTACTTTCGCGATGCTTACAGCGACTCCGGCAGCAGCCGAAACGGTTTGCCGCGCTTGGTTCGGAGGACGGAGAAATCGCGGCGGTCGAGGGTGAAGATGGCGCCGATCTTCTCGCGCTCGGCGAGGTGGACCAGGGCCAGGTCGGTGAGTTGCGGCCGCAGGCTGCGATACTTGCGCGCCATTTCGGCAATCGAATCGAGCGACTCTTCAGTGAGAGGCAGCACCCGGTATACGCCGGTTCGCGGACCTGCATACAATCTGTCGAGCGCGCGGGGGAGATCACGCAGCAGCCAGGCCGCCTCAGTCAGAACGGGCCAGCAGGTCCAAAGCGGCGGGCGAATCGTGCGCAGGGTCTGTGTGCACACTCGATGGTGGATGTCGTTTCGCCGCAGCAGTGCCACCAGAGGGCCGGTATCCACGAGCACGCGCGCTTCGAGCGGCGTTTCACTCACGGCCGAATCCTTTGAAGTGCGCCGGGTTCACGCTCAAGTCGTCGGCGCCGCCTTCGACGCAACCGAGGAAGCCGGCCTCCTTGGCTACATCGTAGCAACTCGGCGCCCCTTGCTGACGTTCGCAGTAGTCCGCGAGCGCCTCCCGGGCCAGTTCCGACTCCGTGCGCCCCGTTTGACGGGCCAGGGCATCGAGTTGCTCTTGCAGCGGCTTCGGCAGCCGGATCGTCAATCGCTCGGACGGCATGGTGTTGCTCCTGTCTGACATTTTAGCACGCCTGTCCGACAGCGGCAAGCTATGGCTGGCCACCGGTGGATTGGACTAAAATGGCTGGGCAAGGTCAAATTACTCGATTGTTCGGAAGACGGTGCCGTTTCGGCAGATTCGCATACGAGCCAATGACAACGAACACCCCTCACAACGACCCCCACTCCGGCAACCGACACCATCCGCCCTGCAACTGGGGTCGATACGGCTCGATCTGGAATCGACGCGCATTTCTGCAGACCAGCGGCGCCGGATTCGCGTCGCTTGCGCTGAACTATTTGTTGTCGCGCGATGGGCTGTTGGCCGGAGATGCCCCGCCGGCCAGCGCGCGGCAGAATCCGCTGGCGGTTCGCGAGCCGCACTTCGCCGCCAAGGCCAAGAGCGTAATCTTCGTGTTCTGCTACGGCGGGCCGAGCCACGTCGATTTGTTCGACCCCAAGCCGGCGCTCGAAGAGTGGCACGGCAAGCCGATTCCCGTGTTCAACCGCGAGGACGCCTTCTTCGGCGACACCAAGAACACCGCCTTCAAAAGTCCGTACAAGTTCGCCAAATACGGCCAGTCGGGCATCGACATCTCCGAAAAGTTTCCCGAGATCGCCAAGGTGGCCGACGAGCTGTGCGTCATCCGTTCGATGCACTGCCAATCGAACAACCACGCCCCCGCCCTGTTCCAGATGAACACCGGCTTCATCCTGCCCGGGCGGCCGAGCATGGGGTCGTGGATCACGTACGGCCTGGGCTCGGAAACCGATCAGTTGCCTGCCTTCGTTGTCATGTGGGACCACCGCGGCGGCCCGATCGGCGGCGCGCAGAACTGGACGGCTGGCTTTTTGCCTGCCGCGTTCCAGGGCACCCCCTTTCGTAGCAACGGCGACCCCATCGTCGACCTCAAACCACCCGACGGTATCAGCCCCGAGCGGCAGAAGGCGCGGCTGGCGATGTTGGCCCGGGTGAACGAAGACCACCTTCGCCGCAACCCGGCCGAAGCCGACCTGGCCGCGCGCATTGCCAGCTACGAGTTGGCTTACCGCATGCAGATGACCGCGCCCGAGGCAGTCGACATCGACCAGGAGCCGGACACCGTTCACTCGCTGTACGGGCTCGATAACCCGACCACGGCATACTTCGGGCGGCAGTGCTTGCTCGCGCGGCGGCTGGTGGAGCGGGGAGTGCGGTTCGTGCAGCTTTATTCCGGCGGCGGACACCAGCAGGAAAGCTGGGACGCTCACTTCGGCCTCACCGCCAACCACGACGTGCACTGCCCCGAGATCGACCGGCCCGTGTATGGGCTCATCACCGATCTGAAGGAGCGGGGCCTGTTGGATTCGACGCTCATCATTTGGGGCGGCGAGTTCGGCCGCATGCCCACCAACCAGGGCTCGGTGGGTCGCGACCACAACCCGCGCGGCTTCACCATGTGGCTGGCGGGCGGCGGCATCAAGGGCGGCACGATGTACGGCGCGACCGACGAGTTCGGCTACGCGGCCGTCGAGAATCCCGTCCCGCTCCCCGACTTGCACGCCACCTGCCTGCACCTGTTGGGGCTGGACCACAAGAAGCTCACGTTCCAACACATGGGCCGCGACATGCGGCTGACCGACGTGAGCGGCACGGTGCTGACCGAGCTGTTGGCGTAGGGGCGGCGCTTGCGGGCGATTACAAGCTGTCAGCGGTCAGCTTTCAGCCGTCAACTCTGAGCCGTAGGCGCGAAAGGCACTGCGAGTGGTCGTCGGTTCGAGGATTTTTGGTTGCCGTTCCCCCATTACATCGGGGCATCGAAAAGAATGCGGCCGCAATTCGCCGCATCCGACTGGAATCGGGTGTGTCGCTCACGTAACAATTACCTGACGGGGCGCGCGCATGCCCGAGATCAGTCGCTTTTTCGGCATTTCCATACGCATGTATTTCGACGACCATGCCCCGCCCCACTTTCACGCGATCTATGCCGGTTCGGAGATCGAGGTCGGGATCGACCCACTTACAGTGCTTCGCGGGCGGTTTCCTCGACGAGCATTGGGTATGGTGTTGGAGTGGGCGGCCGAGCATCAGCAGGAACTGCTCGATAACTGGCGGCGGCTACACAACGACGAAGTGCCCGAGCCGATCGCTCCTCTGCAATGGGGACTGGTAACATGTTTCCGCGAGTTGCACGTGTCCGGCACGTGAAGGACTTCGAGATCGAGATCGGCTTTACGGATGGCACGGTCGCCACACTCGACTTTGCCGGGCGCATTCGTGGGCGGGGCGGAGTGTTTGAGCCGCTGCAGAGCGTCGAGTATTTCGCCAAGGTGATGGTCGATCCCGAAGCGGGAACCCTTGTCTGGCCCAACGGCGTCGACTTCTGCCCCGACGTGCTATACGCCGAGGCCACTGGCCGGAATATCGCCGAGCTGGGAAACGAACTGGAAGTCCCCTGAATCTTCGCGATTCGTTCATTACTTGCTCGCGACGTCCGCAAGGGAGCAGCAGGCATCAGCCGGTTGGTCAACCGACCGCTGACCAACGACGGCTGGCAAGGAAAAGCTGACGGCCGATAGATGACGGCTGACAGCTTTTGGCCGTTGGATTCCCGCCTGCCCGGGAACGACGAGGTGGCTGCCGTTAGGCCAGAATCTCCTTCACCACATGCCCGTGCACGTTCGTTAGCCGGCGCCCGATGCCGTTGTGGTAGAACGTGAGCTTCGTGTGGTCGATGCCCAGTAGGTGCAGCACCGTGGCGTGCAGGTCGTACGTGGTGACGACGTTTTCGACCGAGGAGTAGCCGATGGCGTCGGTGGCGCCGTAGGCGATTCCGCCTTTGAGCCCGCCGCCGGCAAGGACGTTGCTGAAGCCGAACGGGTGATGGTCGCGCCCGTTGCCCAGCGTGCCGCTATCGGACTGGGCGTATGGCGTGCGGCCGAATTCGGTGCTGATCATGACGACCGTCGTATCGAGTAGCCCCCGCTGCCGCAGGTCGGCGATGAGGCCCGCGATCGGCCGGTCGACCCGCAGCGCTTCGCCCAGGTGGCTCTTGTAGCCGGTGCCGCGGATATCTTCGTGGGCGTCCCACGAGACGCCGTCGCCGGTCCAAATTTGCACGAACCGCACGCCGCGCTCGATGAGGCGCCGCGCCGCCAGGCAGTTCTGCCCCACGCCGCGGCTCTCGTCGCGGTCGAAGCCGTACTGCTTTTGAATGTGCTCCGGTTCGCCGGCCAAATCCATCGCCTCGGGAATTGCCCGCTGCATTCGCGCCGCCAGCTCGTAGCTGTGGATGCGGGCCACCAGCGGATCGGTCTCGGTTTGCTCGGCCAAGTGCAGCTCGTTCAGCGACTGGAGCAGCGCCAGGCGGTCGCGCTCGGTGTCTTTGTCGACGCCGCTCGACGGTTCCAGGTCGAGAATCGGCGTGGAGCGGCCGGCATCGACGGGCACTCCCTGGTGCTCGGCGGGCAAGAAACCGCTGGTCCAGTTGAACGCCCCGCCCGCCGCGTTGGGGATGCCGCGCGAATCGGGCAGCACCACGAAGCTGGGCAGGTCGTCGTTTTCGGTGCCCAGGCCGTACGACAGCCACGCTCCCATGGCCGGGAAGCCCATCTGCCGAAAGCCGGTGTTGGCCTGGAAGATGCCGGGAATGTGGTTGGC
The DNA here is from genome assembly GCA_964415245.1 of uncultured Pirellulaceae bacterium. Classification (GTDB taxonomy): domain Bacteria; phylum Planctomycetota; class Planctomycetia; order Pirellulales; family Pirellulaceae; genus CAYQAJ01. The sequence continues at coordinate 4,484 of CAYQAJ010000247.1, forward strand.
GGTTTCGGCAACCATGGAGTTGATGACGGTGAGCTCGTCGGCCACTTCGGTAAGCTGCGGGAACAGGTCCGACATCCACAGGCCGCTCTTGCCGCGCTGCTTGAACTCGAAGTGTGATTTGTGCAACAGGCCCAGCTTGCCGAAGAACGGGTCGATCTCGCCGAAGCTCTCGGGAATCTCCTTGCCGTGGTACTTTTCGAGCTCAGGCTTGTGGTCGAACGAGTCGACCTGGCTCAGACCGCCGCCCAGAAAGATGTTGATCACCTGCTTGGCCTTGGCCGGGTGATGCAGACCGGCGAGACCGCGCACTTCGCCCTCCGCGGCCAGCAGCCGGTTGTCACGAGCCAGAAGCTGCGCCACCGCCATGGCGCCGATACCGAATGCGGCATCACGCAGAAAATCGCGGCGGGTCGAGCAGTGAGGGCAAGGAGTCATGACCATATTCCTCAGTTCACGAACAGGAATTCATTCGTGTTGAACAGTACCAAGCAGAACTGGGGCAGACCACGGCGGGCGATGAAGTCGTGGGCCAGTTTGGCTTCTTGGTCGGAGGGCGACCGGGCCAGCGCGAGTCGGTAGGCGCGGTCGATCTGCGCCGCAGTGTCGTCGCCCGCCTCACTGCGCACGCGCTCGGCGAACCGGTCGGCGCACTCTTCGATGAACGGATTATTCAATAGCGACAACGCCTGCACGGGCGTGATCGTGCCCAACCGCCGCGGGACCATCACCGACGGATCGGGGCAGTCGAGCGATTGCAGCATGGGATTGTTGCCCGAGCGGGCCCACAGACGGTAGATGGTTCGGCGGCACGTGTCGGGCGAGAACTCGTTGGTGGGGTCGGTGAACTCGTGGTTTTGGGCGCCCAGGTTGACGTGCACATCGCGGAAACTGCGACCGCCCAGTTGCGGGTTGAGCGCACCGGAGACGCTCAATATCGCGTCGCGCACTTGCTCTCCCTCAAGGCGGCATGTTGAGTATCGCCACAAGAGCCGATTGTCCGCGTCGATGGCCTCTGCCTTTTCGTTATGCACGCGCGACGGCTGCCGATACGCGGCCGAAGTGACGATCAACCGCTGCATGTTTTTGATGTTCCACCCGTCGTCCATGAATCGCGACGCCAGATAGTCGAGCAGTTCGGGATGCGAGGGGCGGCCGCCGTTAAAGCCGAAGTCGCTGGGCGAATCGACGATCCCACGGCCGAAGTGATAGTGCCACAGGCGATTGACGAACACCCGCGCGGTGAGCGGGTTCTTGCGGTTGGTCAACCACTCGGCGAGTTTGATGCGGCGTTCGGCTTCAGGTGCGTCGGGGGCCAGGCCGAAGTCGGCCGAGAGTCCCGCGCCCGTGAGCGCCTTGAGTCCCGACGGCGAAACGACTTGCCGCTCCTGGCGATAATCGCCGCGCGCCAGCACGTGCGTCACCTCCGGCTGGCGGGGAATAATCACGTGCGCCGTGCCCGAAAAGCTCACTCGGTCGAGCTCCCGTTGCAGTGTGTCGCGGCGGCTGGCAAGCTCGCGATGCGCGGTTTGCTGCCCGTCGGAAGCGCGGGCCAACACCTCGTTGAACGGCTCCAAGGCCCGAATGTCGCGCGACTGGTTATCGAAGTGCCGGCGGACTTCGTCTTCGCCGAGCGCCCGACTGTACAGGGCCACGAAGTGAAACTCTCCCTCCCAACGGCGCTCGCCCGATAGTTCGTCGCCCAGGCCGAGCTGGAATTCGCCGTCCCAGTTGGAAAAATCGCCGCCGATGTCGCGCTCGGCGACGGGCCGGCCATTGATGTAGAGACGGCCCTTGGCGTTGCGGTCGAACGTGTACACGACGTGTACCCGCGCCGTTTTGAGAAATCCGTCGGGCGATGCCAGAGATGGCAGGCCGTTGGCGTCGGTGCTGGTCGTGCGCAAGCGAACGTCGAATCGGTCACCGTCCTGGCCCAGCGTGAAGTTGCGCTGGCTTGTGTCCTTGGAAAGCGTGACGATGCGCGCTGGCCCGCTTTGCTTATCACGGCCGGGCATGATCCACGCTTCGATGGTGAGCTCGTTCGATGAGCGAATGGCGTCGATCAGTCGCTGGGGCGCGTTCTCGGTAGCGAATCGCGCGGGCTGTCCTGCCTTGAGCGGAATCGGTTCGCCGGCCTGCGACTGATCTTCGATCGTGTCCTGCGAAGAACCACCGAACAGATACAGCACTTGCAGCCCATCAACGCCGTGCGTGCCTTCGTTGCTCCCATGCTCGGCGCGAATGTCGGCTTCGAGCTTCGACAATTCGCCGCGCACCTGGGCAAGCTGCTCCTCGATTTCCTTCTGGCGCCGGGCGTCGCGCGTGGCGTGGATGTCGTGGCGCTCCTCGGCTTCCTGGTACACGCCGGCCAGTGTGGCCACGATCTGGTAATACTCCGGCTGGGAGATGGGGTCGAACTTGTGATCGTGGCAGCGGGCACAATTGATCGTGAGGCCCAAGTACGCCTGTCCCAACGTGGCCACCAGGTCTTCGACGTGGTCGACCCGCACGCCCATCTGCATCTTTTTCGAGCCTTCGAGGTTGCCCGGTTGATCCCACGTGCCGCACACGTGGTAGCCGGTGGCCAGCAGGGCGTCGAGGTCGCCGGGGTAGAGCACGTCGCCGGCAATTTGCCGCTGCACGAATTCGTCGTAGGGCAGATTGCGGTTGAAGGCGTCGATGACCCAATCGCGGTATCGCCAGGCGTTATCGCGGATTCGATTGTACTCGAAGCCCTCGGACTCGCCGAAACGGACCACGTCGAGCCAGTGCCGGGCCCACCGCTCGCCGTAGTGGGGCGAATCGAGCAGCTCGTCGACCAGCGCTTCGTAGGCCCGCGGCGACGGATCATTGATGAAACGCTCGACCGCCTCCGGTTCGGGCGGAAGGCCGATGAGGTCGAAATACAACCGCCGGATGAGCGTGCGGCGGTCGGCCTCTGGCGCGGGTTCGAGCCCCTCGGCTTCCAGCCGGGCCAGCACGAAGCGATCGATGTCGTTGATGGGCCACTTGGCGTTGAGTGCGGCCGGCGGCTCGGGGCGCGTCACCGCTTGCAGCGACCACCAGTCGTACCCGGCGCGGCGATCGGTGGTGT
>CAYQAJ010000248.1:0-7565 GCA_964415245.1 uncultured Pirellulaceae bacterium
GCTCCGCGGACTGCGCAAAATGAGCCAGTCCCCGACGGTTTTTGGATAAGCTCCTGGCAATGTGAGACCCTTGACTGATCGGTTATTTGGTCGGCGACGCGCGGCCTCGTTGTTTTGGACCGGACAATGCTTCGCGCTTGACGATTTGCTGGTACTCGGCCAGACAATCGCGCGCGTAGGCATTGGCCTCGACGCGCGTGAGCAATCGGCCCAGCGCGTCGATGTGCTTGCCGAAATCGGAGCGGCTCGACGGGGGCAGCTCGCGCGGCCGGCCGAAAATGGGAAACGCGTAGAAACACAAAAGAATCGCCAACGCCGCCACGTGCAGCAGGATGGCGTTGATCGGCCAGACCAGGAAGAACTCCATTCCCGTGATCTCGCTTCGCTGCGGATCGGAATCGGCGACGACCAAATCGCCCGTTGCCTCGAGGAAGACGATCCTTTGGGACGTGCCGCACTCGTCGATCAGCCGGCCGGCCAGCTTGCGGTGCTCGTGGTTGACCAGCGGCAGATTCAGCAGAAACGAGCCGTTCGTTACGACGAGAATCTGACTTTGCTCGCTTGGACTCTGATCCCAGTCGGCGTCGATCACGCGGGCTACGAGCGCTTCGCCCCGCGAGGAGAGAAGCGGCTCAGAACGATAACGGTGTAACGATGGCGGCACCCAGAATGGCGATACGAGGTCGTTCGATGGCGGGTCGTCGTCGGGTGGTTCGAGCCGAGCCGCCAGCGAGATGTCCACCTGCGAGGCATCGACGCCCGCGCTCCAGGGCCCTTGCAGGCTCTTCACTCCGCGCTCCTCCGCGTCGCGATGAAGAGTAAACCACCCGCAATCGCGGTCGGCCGGCAGGGCCATGCGCTGCAGCTCGTACCAGCTCTTCACCTCATCCAGTTTTTCCTGAACGAGCGGGGCCTGATCGGCCGGCGCCGATGCGGCGACGGTTTTCCAATAAGTGACGGCGGCGTCATAGTCGCGGCCGACGTAGATCAGCGTGCGTCCCGGCTTCTCGCCGAGCCACTCTTCAAGCCGCTCGCGCTGCTCTTCGGTGGGGACCTGAAAGTCTGGGGGAAACCACACAACGACATCGAAGCGATCGAGCGCGGGTGAGATGGCGTGCCACGATCGGACGGTGTGCCCGGATTCTTCGAACATCCCGGCGAGCACGCCGGTTCCGTTCACGCTTTCGCCTTCGCGTCGTCCGTAGCGGTCGTCGATGCCGCCGCTACTGCCACAGCCGCCACACGCCGCCAGCAAAAATGCGATGGTGAGCAGCGATGCGACGGCCGGCAGCGGAGCGCGAAACCGCAAGCGGGGCGCGAGCGTTTGGGGCGCAGCAACCATCGCGCGGCGTTCGCGCACGTGGAAGTGCGATTGCGACGGTGGTATCGATCGGCTCATGCGGCGCTCTGCTCCACGTGCTGGTGGAAGTCGGGCAGCAGATTCCATACGCTCTCAAATCGCGACCGCGGCAACGTGTGGTGCCCGAAGTACGCGTCTTCAAAGGCGACCATCGTCGTTTCCAGCCGATCGCGCACCCGAGGATGCTTCATCAGCTCGCGCAGGTACTGGCGGTTGGTCTTACCGCGCGCCAGGCGAATCAACTGATGCTTGTCCAAATGCACCAACTGATACCCGTACAGGTACACGATGGCCTCGTCGAAGCGGCCGGACTCGTACAGCCGCCGGGCTTCGGCCAGGAGGTCTCCGGTCGGCGGCACGGGGATGGGCAGGTCGTCGACGCGATCGACGCCGGTGCTGGTGGTCACGCGCAGCTTCTGTCCCTTGGCCTGTCGCCAATCCGACCGAAACAGCGCCCAGATGATGAGCGCCGCGACCGCCGCGAACACGACGAGCAGAAAGATCCAGAAGATCGATCCCGCTATCGCATTGAGCAACGCGCCGAAGAACACAGAGATTCCCGGCCTCGTCGCGGTCTTGCCGCCTTCCTGGGGATCGGCCTTCAGGTCGATGCGGCGTACCTGATCGCCGTCGGAATCGTACCAGGGATAATCGCCTTGGTCGCGGAGCGAATCGCGCCCGCTTTCCACCCAGCGACCGCCATCGCCGTCCTGGGCGCGAGCCGTGGCGCCGGCCAGAGCGCACAGCACCCCCAGCGCCACGCAGGCGGCGCGAATCAATCGCGCGGTCGCATGTTCTCTCGCTCTCGGCGCGAAGGGAGCGGCCCATGCAAAGTCACACCCGTTGTTAGCGCGGCCAATCATGTCGGCTTTTGCAAAAGGTTGCTTGCCTCGGCTCGCAACAGCAGCTCCACCTCCCATCCTTCGTCGCGGATGCGCAGATCGAGATAGCTGAGAAACCGGACGATGCTCAAGTACGCGGCGACGAGCCACATCGCCAGCGGATACACGATGGGACGCAACAGCGGGCCGCCCAACAGGCCATAGCTCCAGTCGTTCAGTAGTATTCCCGGCAAGAATCGTAGCGCGCCCCAAAGCGAAAAAAACAGCAGAACCGCCACCGGCACCGCCCCCAACCAACGGGCCAGGAGAAGACCCGTGCTGAAGCTGTGCAATTGCGACGATCGGCGACCGATCGAGGGGACGGTTCTCTCGCTGCTGCGCAGCGGGTGCCGCTCCAGCAGAACGATCTCATTCAAGTAGGGCCGAAATGCCCGCAAGCCGATCGCGTACAGGGCGATCCCGGGAAGCAGGAAAATCTCGACCGTCACGTTGACGTCGGAATAACGATCGATCACCAGGGTCAGCAGCGCGGCAGGCACGATGCCGCGCAACAGGCCCTGCGTCACCAACAGGCGCGGCGAAATGCGACACACGTCCCACACCACGCTCCGCAGGCTGGGCCGTTCGAGAAAGACCGCCTGTCCCAGGTAACTCGTGGCGAACACCGAAACCAGCGGCGCCTCGATTACCACCAACAGCAGCATCAACCACAGATAGCGTGCCGTCATTCCGCTCGTCGCATCGGCGCCGATCAGCCAGCCGATCAACAAGTGATTGCACACCATGAGGGGCACGATCGCCAGCGCAAATAGCGCCGCCAGCGGCCGGAAGTAGCGCCGCAATACCAATAGCGACAGGTCGAGGATATCGAGCAAGCCGCGCTCGCGGATCACGATGGTGGTTCGATCAAGTTGCACGTCCCGGCCCCAGTATTCCCAGCACGCCGAAGTACAGCACCAACAGCATCGTCGAAGCCACCGCCACCGCAATTTTGACGGCGAAGGGGGCCGGCGACGGGGAGAGGAACCCTTCGATCATGGCCGCCAGGAAGAAAAGCACCATGGCGGCTCCGGCCATGGGCATCGCCTCGGCTCCGCCCTTGCGCAGAGCGCTGCCGCGGGAAAGGCCGCCCGTAGCAAGCCACGAAACGCCCAACCGCAAACCCGCTCCGGCGGACAACGCGATCGCCGTCAGCTCGAAAGGGCCGTGGGCCGTGACGAACTCGAAGAAGTTCGGCCGCGCCGCCACGTCGGGCCGCGCCATGTAGCCGAACGCCGCTCCCAAATACGCCGAATTGAACAGCGTGATGAATAGCCCCGGCACGATCAGCAGGCCCCCGGAAAAGCATTGCAAGCCAATGCCCGTGTTGTGGCGAATGTACGTCGAGGCGGCCACGACGTTGTCTTCCCAGTTGCGGCCGTCCAGGGGACGGCTGAACTTGTCCTCCAGTTCCGCGATGGTGGCGTGTCCCAGCATTTGCTCGGCGTACTCGGGCCAGACCGACTCTAGATAAGCTAGCACGGCCGACAGAATAAATACCCCCCAGAACAGGCAGAACACAAACTGAATGCAGTGGTCGCGCACCACTCGATAGGGCACGTCGACCAGAAGCAATCGGCCCCAGCGGACGAAGTCGAACGTGCGAGTGCGATACAGGCGGTTGTGGGCGCGGCCCACCAGCGCGTGCAGGTACTGAACGGTGCTGGGAGGAAGCTGGTAGGCGTCGGCCAGCGCCAAGTCGGCGCATGCCGCCCGGTACAATGCCGCAAACCGCGCGACCTCCTGCGGCGTCATCGACAGCCTGGCGAAGCGCATGCGGCCGCACATCGATTCGAGCTGCTGCCAATTGCGACGGCGGCGTTCCAGTAACTCGGCGACTTTCATACGATTCTCTTACGACGACTGCGTGCGAAGTATTTCGAGACTACCGCAAATCCGTGCGGGGGATTCACACTCTATTGGTCATTGGAATTTGGTCATTGGTCATTGTCATATCCGATACCGCCTCTCAACTTTGGGTTTGTCAGCGCATCGGCGCCGACTCTTGCCGCCCGGCCGTCGGCGCCCCATACAACTGGCCCGGGGGCAGAAACACGATGTCCGGTTGTTGCCCCAGGCCCGGCTGCACGTCCGCCGGCGCGGGTGGACCGATGGAGCGCGCGTCGTCGCCTCGGTCGGCGATGAACGCGCGGTAGTACAATGCGCACAACAACAGGTCGTAGCTGGTGTCGGCCGGCAAGCCGAACAGGGCCAACAGCGGCTCGGCCAGGTGCGCGGCCACTTCGCGCCGTCGGGCGAACGAAAAGTGTCGGCGCCGTTCCACATAGTTGTTCACCGCTCGGGCCATGCGGCGGTTCACGACGTAGTTCGAGGGAAGCAACGACGCGAGCTGGGCCGCACGCGGATCTTCCAGCCGGGCCACGCCGGTCAACCAGTGACGCTCTTCCACCACCACCATCGTGCCGCACACCAGATCGCCCAATCGCTGGAACCGTGGATTCATCGCCATCACCACGAGCCCCACGATGCCCGTAGGTATGAGGTAGACGGGCGCGCCCAGGCCAAGAACCTCCAGCGACAAGAGCGGCATCAGGTCGGCGAAGCGGAGCAGGTTCCGCACCACCGCTTGCAGCCCGTTGATCGGCTCTCCCTCGACTGTCAGCACGCGCAGCCCCATCATCATCTTTCCGGGCGTCCGGCCGTTCATGAACGTTTCAAACAGCGCGCCGTAGAACCACTCGAGCAGAAACAGGAAAACCATCAGCCCCGCAACCGCCAAGCCTGTCAACCAGTTGCCAAGAAACACCGACGTAGCCATGCCAACGAACATCACCACCATCATCAGCACCATCACCACCGTGAATCGAATGCCCAGGTCGATCAGAAACGCCACCAGTCGCCGCATCGGACCCGCCACGCGGTAGCTGAACGCGATGTTCTCGGGCGTTACTACCTTGATGGAAGTGTCGAGCTGTGCGGATTGATTCGTCATGCGGGCCTGGGGACTGGGGATTAGGGACTGGAAATTTGGGACTGGAGGTTTGGATTTGGGGGTTCGGAGTTTGTGGGCGTCCGGATGAGTCTGTGCTAGTCGGTGTTCGTCCGTGTCTATTCGGTCTCGCTGGCCCGAAATTGCCCGATATGGCCAGCGACCATTATTGGCCGAAGGGCGCGATCCCCGCAAGGATTCGCCCCCGCGCGCCCTGGTGCCGCTCTTGCATCCGCGCGCCTTCCCTCTACCGTATAGGGCTAATCGGCGGCGGCGCCTGGTTCGCCTCCGAACTGCCTCACCGTCGATTCGCCACCACGAGGATCAAAAACCCCATGAAGCTGAATCAATCACGCGCGGTCGTCACCGGAGGCGGCAGCGGCATCGGTCTGGCCATTGCCTGTGCACTGGCCGCGGAAGGCTGCCGGGTCGCCATCGGCGGACGCCGCCTCGAAGTGCTCCGCGCCGCCATCGCCTCGCTCTCGGGCGAGCCGCCGCTCATGTGCCACGTGCTCGACGTCGGAAAGCGCGAGAGCACCCGCGCCTTTTTCGAGTGGGCCAAGCGCGAGCTGAGATCGATCGACATCCTCGTCAACTCGGCCGGCATCAACATCAAGACCCGCACCATGGCCGACATGAAACCCGAGCAGTGGGACGAGGTGCTGGCGGTGAACGCCACGGGCGCCTACGACTGCATGCACGCGGTGCTGCCCGAGATGCGCAGCCGCGGCGACGGCCTGATCGTGAACATCGTTTCGATCGCGGGCAAGCGTGCGTCGGCACTGGGTGGCGTGGCGTACAGCGCATCGAAGTTTGCCATGTCGGCCCTGGGCACGGCCGTGGGAAACGAGGAGGCCCGGCACGGAGTCCGCGTCACGAACGTTTATCCCGGCGAAGTGAACACGCCGATTCTCGACAATCGCCCCGTGGCCGTGAGCGACGCGCAGAAAGCGGTGATGGTTCAGCCCGACGACGTGGCGGCAATGGTGGTGGCACTGGCCCGTCTTCCCCAACGGGCCCATGTGCCCGAGCTGATCATCAAGCCGCTGGTGCAGGAGTACACGTAGCGGGGGGAAATGACCAATGATCAAATCCAAATGACCAATGCCGGAGCGCGTTGCAAGCGAAATTGGTCATTTGGATTTGATCATTGGTCATTTGCTCGACACTCGGCGTCGACTGCGAGAACGGTCGGGAGACTCTTACGCCTTGTCCGCCGTGGTCATTTTCTCGGTCAGATAGCGCAGAATGTCGCGCACCGAGATGATGCCGGTCGGGTGCCCTTCGTCGTCGACGATGGGTAGGTGCCGATAACCTCCCAGGTCCATGCGGTGCACGGCGAAGGCGATTTTCGCCCCGATGTCGAGGGCTTCGGGCGAGGTGGTCATGAACTCGGAGACGGGGCGGTCGACCATTTCCGCAAAGTCGACATTGAGCTTCACCAACGCGTCGCGCTCGGTGAAAATGCCGACCAGACTACCCGAGTCGACTACAATGGCGCAGCCGATTCCGTGGTCAAACAGCATCCGCAGCACGTCCCCCACCGGCGTTTCGGATTCCACGGTCAGCGGCGCCTTGGGCGAAAGCGCCGACATGCGATCCTTGAGCAAGCTGCGTTCGACGGCCGTCGCCGGTGTCGGCAGGTGCATATCGCTCAGCGGCTGGCCGCACTGTTCGCACACGTCGGCCCCCTCGATATTCTCCGCTTCGCAAAAGGGGCATTCAATCATGACACGGTCCACGTTTCGCCGGACTGAAACAACTTCGTGAAATCGCCATTGCCGCGCTTCTCACGCGCCACTTCGATCTGCTTGTTCAACTCCGTATCGTACATCGGATGCTCGACGGCCCGGAACACCCCGATCGGCTCGGGAAACTCGGGGTTTCGCATGCGGCTGAGCAAGTAGGCCAGGCTGGGCTCGGTGGCTTTCTCGTCGTGGAACAGAAGATCGTCTTCCGTGATGCCCTTGCCGAGCTGAACGACCTCGGGCTCCATGCCATGGAGACGAATTCCCTTGTTGCGGTCCTTGCCGAAGACCAGCGGCTTTCCGTGTACGAGCTCGACGACGGTATCGGCCTTCGTCGCGCGATTGGTGGCGTATTCCCAGGCACCGTCGTTGAACACGTTGCAGTTCTGGTAGACCTCAACGAACGCGGTCCCCTTGTGCTCGGCGGCCCGCTTCAGCACGTCGCCCAGGTGCTTGATGTTCACGTCGATGCTGCGGGCGACGAAGGTAGCTTCGCATCCGATGGCGATCGACAGCGGATGCAAGGGGTTGTCGATGGCCCCCATGGGCGTGCTCTTCGTCACTTTGCCCAAGGGCGACGTGGGCGAATACTGCCCCTTGGTAAGCCCGTAGATGCGATTGTTGAA
>CAYQAJ010000249.1:0-7531 GCA_964415245.1 uncultured Pirellulaceae bacterium
CGACGAGGGGCTCGACTACATCAAGCTCGGCCAGCCATCGCCTACTCTCTCGGGCGGCGAGGCCCAGCGGATCAAACTCGCCCGCGAGTTGGTGAAGCGCAGCACTGGCAAGACGTTGTACCTTTTGGACGAGCCGACCACCGGGCTGCACTTCGCCGATATCAAGATGCTGCTCAAGGTGCTGCACGACTTTGTCGACGCAGGCAACACCGTGCTGGTCGTCGAACACAATCTCGACGTGGTGAAGACCGCCGACTGGATCATCGACCTGGGGCTCGAAGGGGGCGACGCGGGGGGGAACGTTGTCGCGGTGGGAACGCCCGAGCAGGTGGCGAAGGCGCCGGGGTCGTACACGGGGCGGGCGCTGGGGGAGGTTCTTTCTAAGGAGCGAGTTGGGGGATCGCGGGGTAGCGTTCCGGAGCGCAAAACTGCAAGCGTTGTACATTCCCGGACCGGCGAAACCACGTCTGTCGGTGCAAGTAATGGGAGGGAGCTCTCGCAGATTACCGTGCGGGGGGCGCGGCAGCACAATCTGAAGGGGGTCGACCTCAATATCGAGCGCGATCGGATGACCGTGTTTTGCGGCCCCAGCGGCAGCGGCAAAAGCTCGCTGGCGATGGATACGCTCTACGCCGAAGGACAGCGGCGGTACGTCGAGAGCCTGAGCGCGTACGCCCGGCAGTTCGTCAGCCAGATGCAGAAGCCGCTGGTCGACCACATCGACGGCCTGTCGCCGGCCATCGCGCTGGAACAGAAAAACCTCGGCACCACGCCCCGTTCGACCGTTGGCACGGTGACCGAGGTGTACGACTACCTGCGGATTCTCATGGCCCGGCTGGGCGTGCTGCACTGCCCCGATTGCGATGTTGCGGTCGGCACGCAAACCGCCGACGAAGTGGTCGACAAAATCGCCGCCGAACCGGCCGGCACGCGGCTCTACATTCTGGCGCCGCTCGACGACGAAGCAATGCGCCAGGCTAGCAACCTGTGGGACGAGCTGCGCCGCGCCGGCTACGCGCGAGTCCGCCTCGACGGCGAGACGTACGATCTGGAAAACCCGCCGCAAATCGATCGGCGGCGCAAGCAGCGGCTCGAAGTGCTGGTCGACCGCGTCGTCATCCGGCCCGATGCCCGGTCGCGCCTGGCCGAGAGCGTCGAGAACGCGCTTTCGCTCGGTCGCGGCGTCGTTCACGTGGCCTACCCCCGCGACGACTTGCCCGAGCCGCAGTGGAACGTGGTCGTGCACAGCCAGCACCTGGCTTGCTCGCGCTGTGGTCGAAGCTTCGAACCGCTCGCGCCGCATCACTTTTCGTTCAACGGCGCGCTCGGCTGGTGCCCCTCGTGTATGGGGCTGGGAATCCAGATGGGCGCCAATCCGGCGGCGCTCTTGCGCGACTCGAAACTCACGCTGGCCGAGGGGGCACTGCGGCTGTGGCCCGACCTGAATCGCCGCGCTTCGGCCCTTATGCTCGAAGCGCTGTGCGCGGGAACCGGCATCCCGGCCGACGTTCCGTTCGCCGACCTGAGCCCGCGGCAGCGACGGCTGGTTATGCACGGCACGGGCGAACAGTGGTTTGAAGTACGCGCCGCCCGGCGGAAGAAAGGGCCGCCGCTGTTCCGCTTTCAGTTCAAAGGGCTGTACCCGGCGCTGGAAGAGGCTTCGCGACTGTCGCCCGCGCTGCGGTCGCGGCTCGATCACTTGGTCGACGAAGTGGAATGCTCGACATGCAACGGCAGCCGCTTGCGCGACGACTCGGCGGCCGTGCGGTTCGCCGACCTGACGATCGACCAGTATTGCCGCCTCCCGCTGGGCCAGTTGCTCGACCAGGTGCGGTCGTGGAAACTCGCGGCTCGCGATCGACGCATCGCCGGTGAGTTGGTCCGCGAGATCGAGAGCCGCGTGCGATTCCTGAACGACATCGGCCTGGAATATCTGTCGTTGGGTCGCCCCGCTCCCACGCTCTCCGGGGGCGAAGCCCAGCGCATCCGCCTGGCCAGCCAATTGGGAAGTGGCCTGTGCGGCGTGCTGTACGTGCTCGACGAGCCGACTATCGGCCTGCACCCCCGCGACAACGGTCGGTTGCTCGAAGCGCTGCACCGGCTGCGCGACCTGGGCAACACGCTGGTCGTGGTCGAGCACGACCGCGAAGTGATTGCCGGCAGCGACTTCGTGTGCGACTTCGGCCCCGCGGCCGGCAAATTGGGCGGGCAGGTCGTTGCCCAAGGCGCGCCAGCGACACTCGACTCCCAGCGCGATTCGATCACCGGCCCCTACTTGAGCGGCAAGAAGTCGATCGCCGTGCCGACAAACCGGCGACCGGTGGATGCGAGCTCCGACAATGGCGCAGCGACTCTCAGCTCCTCATCCACCGCCAAGACCAAAGCGACTGAATCCAAAGGATCGAAGTCCAAAAGGATGAAGGGCGCATCGCGGGCATCCCAAGCCCCGTCAAAAGCGCGCCCCGCCGCTTCGGCCGAGTGGCTCGAAGTCCTCGGCGCCCGGCACAACAACCTCCGCGACGTGCACCTCCGCGTTCCGCTAGGCACGCTGACCGTCGTCACCGGCGTGAGCGGCAGTGGCAAAAGCTCGCTGGTCGACGACGTGCTCTACAGCGCCCTGGCTCGCGCGCTGCACCGTGCGGCCATCGTGCCCGGGGCGCACGATGAAGTGCGCGGACTGGAACACGTGAACAAAGTGATTCGCGTCGATCAGCAGGCGCTGGGCAACTCCCCCACCTCGAACCCGGCCACGTACACCGGGGCGTTCGACCTGGTGCGCACGCTGTTCGCGCAATTGCCCGAGTCGAAGCTGCGCGGCTACACGGCGCGGCGGTTCAGCTTCAACGTGCCCGGCGGGCGGTGCGAGCAATGCGAAGGCAACGGTCAGCGGCGGATCGAAATGCACTTTATGCCCGTCGTGTGGGTCGAGTGCGACACGTGGCGCGGTTGCCGCTACAACCCCGAAACGCTCAAGGTCACGTTTCACGGCCACTCGATCAGCGACGTGCTCGACATGACGTGCGGCGACGCGCTGCGGCTGTTCGAGAACATTCCCAAGGTCCGCCGCATCCTGGCCACGCTGTGCGACGTGGGGCTCGACTACGTGCGGCTCGGCCAGCCCGCCCCCACGCTTTCGGGCGGCGAGGCGCAGCGCGTGAAGCTCGCGGCCGAGCTGGCCCGCCCCGACACCGGCCGCACGCTGTATCTGTTGGATGAGCCGACCACGGGCCTGCACTTCAGCGATCTGGCGCGGCTGTTGGAAGTGCTGCACCGGCTGGTCGATCTCGGCAACACGGTCGTGGTGATCGAACATAACCTCGACGTGATCAAGTCGGCCGATTGGATTATCGACATGGGCCCCGGGGCGGGGAGCGGCGGCGGGCGCATCGTCGCGGCCGGCACGCCGGAGCAGGTTGTCGAATATGCGCGCGTCGCGCGAACAAATGACGTGTCCAAAAACCGTCCGCGGAAAAGGGGGCAGGCACATTTTGCTCCGCGGACTGCGCAAAATGAGCCAGTCCCCGACGGTTTTCGGACACGCGCCAAATCCAAAGGCCCCCTGCCGCGCAGCTTTACCGGCGAAGCGCTCGAACCCGTGCTCGCAGCCGGTCCGCATGCCGAGCGAAATGCGCATGACCCCGCCGCTCACATGGTCGAGCGAACCGGCGATTTGGACATCCACGACGTGGGACGGGGCACTAAAATGCCCTGGGAGGTCGACGGCCGCGGCTGGCATACTCGCGACCGCGTTGATCGCAAGGGGCAGCCCTGCCGCTGGGACGGCGAGATTCTGGCTAGCACGATCGACCGCATCCACGAGCTGGGCCCCTTCAGCGATACGGACTGGAACGCCCGCAGCGTGGTCGAAGTTGCCGCCGAGCGCAAGAGCGATGGCTGGTTCCTGCACGCCATCACCGGCGAAACTTGGATCTTGAAGCTCAAGTTCCGCGTGCCGCGCAGCACGTTCAGCGCCGAAGAGCTCGATCGCCGCCTGGGTCTCAAAACGCTCAACGAAATGCCCGAGTTGCCCGTGTACGGCAACGAGCCGCGCGTCGTGTGCCGTAGCGCCGGAGTCAGGCAACAGGAGGTGCAGATCAACGTACACAGCCTGGTCGAGATCGACACGCCCGCGTATTGGGAGTTCGTCGAGCAGGCGGTGGCCGCATTCCGCAAGCGCGAGAGCCGCATCGCCAGCAAGCCCGACGACTATCTCCCCTGGAAGAAGCTGGGGCAGAAGTGGCACCTCATGCGCAAGGGCTTTCCGCTGGGGAAGCGCGTGCTGTGGGAGCCGCCGGTGTTGGAAGAGTTGCTCGCGCTGGTCGAGGCGGCATCGCCCGGCGGGCAATTCCTGTGGAACAACCAGCAGGTGGTGCATCGCATGGTGCCCGCGCAGCGCGAACCCTGGGCCAGTGTGTACACCAAACGCCCGGCGTCGGTGTTGTTGCGGCTGATCGGTCCGCGGGGATGCGTGGCGCTGGGCCGCGTGAAGGACCTGGGGCGTGACCGCGAACTGGAAGGAAACGTGAAGGGGCACGACGTGCTCAAACTGAAATTCCGCACGCTCGCCGATCTGCGCAAAGGCGATCTGGCGGCACTGCTGGCCGAGCACTTGGCGGCAATCGGCGCCGCGGCCGAGCAACCGACGCGATGAACGGCTGTTGTCCGTTGTTAGTTGTCAGTTGTCGGTCGTCAGTTGTCGGTTGCAACTTGGTCACCGAACGTCCATTTTGTCCATACCGTCCATCTAGTCCATGCTCCGCTGTCCGAACTAATAACTGAACGCTGAAAACTGAAAACTATCGCCGCCACATGCGCGGTCTTTGAACAAGCGCGGAATCCGCCAATCCATGAGCGAACTACTCATCCCCTCGACGTTTCTGTTTCGCTTCTCGGTGGCGTGTCTGCCGCTGCCGGGTTCGTGGAGCGACGAATCACCCCAGCTCGACGAATCGCATCGGCTCCCCAGCTTTGGCGAGCTCGAAGGGCGGCCCGTGTTCGCCGATTTGCGGGCCGCTTGGTGCCGCGAGGGAATGGTGTTCACATTGCGCGTCGCCGGCAAGCGGCAGCCGGCGTGGTGCCGCGAAACTCGCGCCGAGGAGAGCGACGGGCTGCACCTGTGGATCGACACCCGCGACACGCACAGCATCCATCGCGCCGGTCGGTTTTGCCACCGAATGGCGTTTCTGCCCGCCGGATCGGGGAGGGGGTTCGATCGGCCGACCGCCGCGCACGTGGCAATTCATCGGGCCCGGGAGAACCCCAAGCCGTGCCCGAACGCTTCGCTTTCGGTGCACGGGGAGGTGAGCGCCGGCGGATACGAGTTCGTGGCTCGCATCGCCACGTCGGCGCTCACCGGCTACAACCCGGCCGAGCACAACCGCCTAGGATTCACCTACGCGGTGATCGATCGCGAATTGGGCTGGCAGACGTTCAGCGTGGGGCCGGAGTTGCCCTTCATGGAAGACCCCAGTTTGTGGGGGACGCTGGAGCTGGTGGCGCCGTGACCGGCGAAGCACCAATAACCAAGCACCAATGACCAATGAATCTCACGTCCTGACGCGGCGACGCGGCGACGCGGCGACGCGGGGATTCTCGAACAGTGATGCGCTCAGCGCGGCGACGGAGCGCGAAACGGCAAGCCGGGTGGATCGTGGATCGGCGCTACTGCGTCTTGGATTACGCAGCATAGGTCGGGTTTGCCGTGCCATTGGTGGTCGATGCCGCGCATCAACAGTGCGGAGTCGAGGTCGATCGAGCCGCGGGGGAATAGTCTCTCGTCGTCGAAGAAGCTGGATCGCGCTTCTTCGACCTCGAGCGCCTCAGCCTCCCAGTTCCGACAGCGCAGCTCCATTCCTTGAAACCGCGCGGGATTGCCGGTCGCCGAGTAGCCCAATGAGCCGGCCTCGAAGAATCGCGACGCCTCGTCCACCGACGCGAACACCGATGACGCCGGCAATCGGTCGGCGCGTTGGCCGCGCACCGACATGCTGGTCACGCCGTCGTCACTCAACAGCGCGACGCAGAATTGCTCGGCCGTCTCCTCGACCGTGAATCGGGCGTGGTGGTGGATGCCCGGGAAGATTCGCCCGCCGGCCAACGCGTTGAGCCGGGAATCGGTGTCGCGTCGTCGGATGTAAACCCCATCGCGCACACTTCCCTGATCGTCCCACTCGACGGCCGCGCGATGGGCCGCGTTCTCGCTGTGGATGCCGAGCCACGAAGGGGCGAAAACCGGCCGCATGTTGCGCAACCGGATCAGACAGATGCCCGCCACGCCGTAGCCATGAACCAGCTTGGGGCGAAACGGTAGCGGCAGGTGCCTTGCCAAAACCTCGGGATCGACGCGGTAGTTGACCAGAATCCGGCGATCGATGACGCCGCGAATCACGGGAATCTTCATGGGATGTCTCCGCCGTGGAGCCGTTCCTATCGAACCCGCCTGAACCCACATGCCTATAGCCGCAAGCCGGCGGGCGGGTTAACCGGAGCGCGAAACGGCAAGCCGGGTGGACGCTTGAGCGAAAAGCGCCGCGTCGTGAGTGTCGCCGCAGGAATCGCGTACGTGAGTGGGGTAGTTGGTCGTGGGTATGATCGTCGTCGATGCAATACGTGCCGGCGGATCCCAGGTCAGTGGAACCGCTGCCAGATCGCCGCGGCGTCCATGGTCCACGCCACGGCAATGTGCACGGCCGCTCCCAGCCAAATGCTCCGCGTCTTCAGGCTCATGAAGCCCAGGATCACCCCGGCGAAGATCGCCCCGTAGGTCTCGGGAATGGGCTTGCCGAAGTGGATCATGCAGTAGGGGATCGTCATGGCGAAGATGGCGTACACCCCGAATCGCCGCCGCATCGAGTGCAGCAGAAAGCCGCGGAAGAAGAACTCCAGCGCGACGAACTGCACCGCGTAGAACAGCTCCCAGATGAAGAACCGCGGCCACAGGGGTTCGCCCGCGTCGAGCCGGTAGAATGGGTAGGTGCGCAAGAACGATGCGGTCGTCGATGCCCGCAGCACGAACGGCACGATCGCCAGATACATGAGCAGGTACACCCACCAGCAGCTTGCCGCACCACGGAGCTTGATGCCGTAGTCGGAGAGCGGGCGGCGGAAAATGCCGCACACGATTATGATCGGCACCAGCACGTACGTAATGCTGAGCCCCACGGCCCACCAGCCCAGCGTGATGAGCCGGGCGTTCTCGGGCGAATCGAGCCACTTCACAAGGGGCGCTTCGTTTCCGCCGGGAATCACGCGGGCTAACAGATCGAACGGCGTGACGAGCGCCCCACCATGGAATAGATAGTACTGCAGCGCGAGAATGGCGGCCGTCGCCAACAGCGCCGCCATGAGATGCCAGTCGGACTTCTTGCTCTCGGGCGAGGAGAGAAACTCGCGCTGTTCTCGGGAAACGCAGCGCATCGGCTCGGCGAAGAAGTCGTCGAGCCACGTGGCCAACGCTCCGGGGGAGTCTGCCTTTCCTGGAGCCTGTTTCGAAACCATCGGGGACTGGCTCATTTTGCGGAGTCTGCGGAGC
>CAYQAJ010000250.1:0-7477 GCA_964415245.1 uncultured Pirellulaceae bacterium
ACCCGGGTTTCGGCGTCGGCTTGGGCAACGACTACACGCTGTTCGCCCTGGTCGATGGAGTCGTCAAGTTCGACCGCCAGGGCCGCCGCGTCAACGTCCTGGCTGCATCCGAGAATTAGCTCAACCCGCACTGTGCGCTCTGCATGGTGCGCTCTGCACTTGCACCACTTGGTCATTGTGATTTGGGATTTGGTGCTTGCCCGCAAAGCGGGCTCCTATGTTCGTCGATCGCGTACAGCTTGAAGTCCGTGGCGGCAATGGGGGCGACGGCTGCCTCAGCTTTCGCCGCGAACGCTTTGTGCCTCGCGGCGGACCCGACGGCGGCGATGGCGGCGACGGCGGCAGCATCATCGTTGTCGCCCGCGAAGGCGTCAACAGCCTGGTCGACGTGGCCCAGCGCCGCCAATGGAAAGCCGAATCCGGCGGGCATGGCAGCGGCTCCGACCGTCACGGCCGCAGCGCCGACGATCTGATTCTGCCCGTTCCGCCGGGCACTCTCGTCATCGACGCCGTCGAAGAATTCTGCATCAAGGACCTTTCCCGCGCGGGCGACCAGGTCACTGCGGCTCGCGGCGGCAAAGGGGGCAAAGGCAACGCCCACTTCAAGTCGGCCACCAACCAGGCTCCGCGGCAGTGGACCCGCGGCGACGAGGGCGAGTCCCGCCTCGTCATCCTCGAGCTCAAGACAATCGCCGACGTGGGGCTCGTGGGTCTGCCCAACGCCGGCAAGAGCACGCTATTGAGCCGCCTCAGCCGTGCTCGCCCGCGCATCGCCGACTACCCGTTCACCACCAAGTACCCCAACCTGGGCATGGTGCAAATCGACGCCGACCGCTCGTTCGTGCTGGCCGACGTGCCCGGCCTGATCGAAGGGGCGCATGCCGGCGCCGGACTGGGCCACGAATTTCTGCGGCACATCGAACGGGCCGGAATCCTGGTTCATCTCGTCGAGCCGGCGCCGGCCGACGGCAGCGACCCGGTCGAAAACTACCACGCCATCCGCCGGGAGCTTCTCTTGCACAGCCGCGACCTGGAAAAGCGGCCGGAGATCGTGGTCATCACCAAGGCCGACCTGCCCGAATCGGCCGACGTCGAGCGGCGCCTGGCCGAGTCTCTCAATCGCCCGGTGCTCCGCATCTCAGCCGTTACGGGCGAAGGCCTGAACCGCCTGACCGGCGAAATGGCCCGGCTACTGGGTCGCGAGGCTTGAGGCTTAAGGCGTGAGGTTTGGGTCTCGCCGTCGCGCTGCGCCGTGATGAAGCGCGCGTCATTCCCGCGAAGGCGGGAATCCAGCATCGATCGGCGATCACGCAGTTGCTAACGCCGGCAGGTTGAGCAGCGGAGTGTGGCGGGCAGTCGCGAGCGATTGATAAGCCAGTAGAAGCGGCACGTTGCCGGGAATCGCGACGTGGCGGATAGTCGGCGACTCCGACCAGTCGGTCCACGCTTTGCCGGATATGCGAGTCATCGTTTGTTCGAGGCGTGCATGCAGGTTTAATGCCGTGCCGAGATAAAGGGCAGGTACTGAGTACTGAGTACCGGGTACTGAGTTCTCGGCGTTCAGTCCTGGGAATCGGCGACTCGGGGTTGCCGACTGCGAGCCGCGTTTCCGATCCCCAACCCCTAACCCCCAATCCTGAGCCCCCGGGTTTTCGCCCTCAACGAGGAACAGCCCGGAATCTTTTGTCACCGCCGAGAGCGCGCTCGGCGTCGGCTCAACCGGCTCGCCGAAGTGCAGGTCAAACTTCTGAATCAGCGCGGCCCGCGACCGCGACACCTTGCGCTGCTTGCGGAGTTTCAGCGCCGCCCAACGATAATCGAGCGACGTGAACCCGGACGCGAACCGCGAGGCGAGCCTGTCGAATTCTTGGGCGGCTCGCGGGTCGCACAGAATCTCGTCGAGGCTTTTGTAGCCTTGGTCGAGAAGCTGTCGCCAGGCGATCTCGGCCGCAAACAAAAACTGGTCGCAGTGCTCCCACGAAAGCTCCGTGCGGCGCGTCGTGGGCAAATGGGCCAGTCGACCCGCCTTGCGGGCACGGAACAATCCGCGGTTCCACCAGCCGAGGTCGCCGGGCAGGCCGAGTCGGCCGCACTCGTCGGCTAACGCGACGCTGAGTTCGGGGTCGACGACGACGCGGTCGAGCGAGTAGCCCTGGTACACGCGGCGGAACGCCTCAATGAGCGCGTCGAGAAACGCTTCACGGCAACGAGCGTCGCGCGCGTCGGCCGATGCGTCGAGGATTTCCTCCAGCGGGCTTTTGCCTGCTGCCCGCGATTCGCCGCGGGTCTTAACGGTGGCCGGGGCGCTCATCGTCGGTTCGGGCGCGCCATCGAGCGGATCGCCCACGAACGTATCGGCCAGCCGCGCAGTGCCCCGCTCGACGTACTGGGGCGACAGGTCGAAGCCCAGGAAGCGCCGACCGAGCTTTTTGGCCACGGCCAGCGTGGTCGCGCTGCCGCTGAACGGGTCGAGCACAATGTCGCGCGGACGGGAGCAGATGCGCACAATGCGGCCCAGAAGCTGCTCGGGCATTTGACAGCCGTGGAAACCGCTCCGCTCCTTGAACGTGCCGGCGACGCGGGGAAAGTACCACGTGTCTTCCTGTGGCGAAAAGTCGCCGGCCAAATCCTGCGGGCGGAGGACCCAGGTATCGTCGGCCGGATGCGGATTCTGTTTTCCCGTTTGCGCATTGGGAGTTGGGAGTTGAGATTTGTTTGTGATTTGTGATTTGTGATTTGGCGCTTCGCCGCGCTGTGGATCGTCCGCGTCGTCCGCAACGGGCAACTCCGCCAGCACAGCCTCTTCCGCCGAGAGCCCTTCGCCAGTGCCCGCCGGTCGGATGATCCACGTGTCGTCGGGCAGTCGGCCGATGGGGTTTCCACGGCGATCGCCGTAAACCAGCAGCCGCGCCGAGGGGATACGGTTCTCCAGCTCCTCGTGCAGAAACGTGAACCGCTCCGGGTCTTTGACGAAGTGGAACAGGTGGGCGTGCGAGCGGCTGAACTTGTATTTGCAGTTCACGCCGAACGTATAGTACCAAATGACCCAACTGCGAGTGTGAAAGCCGAGCCGTTGCGATGCGAGCTTGAGCTCAGCCGCGTATTCGTCGCCGATGGCCAGCCAGAACGTGCCGTCGGGCTTGAGCGCGCGATGCACGGCGGCGATCCACTGCCGCGACCATTCGAGATACTCGTCGCAGTGCTTGGCGTCGTGGTAGACGTCGTAGTCGTAACCGATATTGAACGGCGGATCGGCGAAGACCAGGTCGATCGAACCGGCGGGCAGCGCGTTCATGCCGGCTATGCAGTCGCCCAGATGAATGCGGCCCTGTAGGTCTTCGGGAAGGAGCGCGACCCCGTTTTCAAGCTGCGACTCGGGCGAAGTCGATTGCGCTGGGTTCGCCTTGGCGGCGCGACGACGCGACTTCCCTTTTCGCGACGTGACCGGCTTGGAAGCAACGGAACGGGGCATAGGATCGGACATCCGTGACACGGCTCGCTCAAGCCAATACGCAAGATTTGCCTGCAGGGAATCGAACAGGAGAACACAGAAGTAACAGAGTGTGGTTTGTTCTCTGCTCCCTCCGCGCCCTCCTGTTCAATTTCCGTTGACTGTCGTAACTCTGGACTCGACTCTTGTCTGGCTGAAAACTGAACACTGAAAACTGAACACTCGACCCACTACCGCTCATGCAGCGCGATGCGGTTCCCCTCGCTGTCGAGCACGATGGCGCGATACCCGTACGCGCCGATCGCGTGCTTGGGCTTGATGACCCGGCCGCCCAACTTTTCGACTTTGCCGACCGCGTCGTCCAGGCTCCCCTCGACGCTGAGATACACCAGAATGCCGTCGGCCGAGGGCTTGGTTTCGTCCGTTTCGACCAGGCAGCCCGACACCTCACCCTCGCCATGCCCGAGCACGCCAACGGGCATGCCGGGGAAATCCTTGGCGACCTTGATGCCCAGCACCTGCGAATAAAACTCGATGGCCCGATCGAGATCGAGGACCGGGATATCGAACCAGACGACGCGGTGAGTCATGGTGCGTGTTCCAGGTGGCTGGCGAGTCGGGCGCGCGGTGCAGTCATCACGGGTGCGCTTGTCGCGCGCCCATCGTGGAGATTCCGTTTCGACGAGATTATGACGGCTCGCGGGCGTGCTGCCAAGTGTCGGATCAGCCGTAGGTCCCGCCTGCCGGGCGGGACCTGATTTGTGTTGTGGCCGGTCTCCTGACCAAGCCACGCGCAAGGCGACCGAAGGTCTCAATGCCGGAGACCTGCGGTCGAGCGCTTCGGCGGGGTCGCGAGACCCGCGCCGAACAGAGACCCGCGCCGAACAGAACAAACCCGCGCCGGACGGAGGCCCCGCTCGGCAAGCGGGACCTACTCAACCACCGTCAGCGGATGTTCACATGATACGGCAGCACGAGCACCGACGGCTCCGCGAACAGCCGCCGCAGAATCTCCGCCTCGCCCAAGAGCCGCGCGAGCTTCGGCTCGATCATCGCGCCGCCGATCGAGGCGCCATCGACCAGGCCGCCGCCCACCAGCGGATCGCCCTGCCCCTCAGCCGATCCCAGAAGCTGATCGAAGAAGCTCTTGGGCGTCGGCAGGATCAGCGTCTCGACTTTGTCGTCTTCCTTCAGTCCCGCCGCCGTCTTGGCGTGTTTCATGGCGTCGCTGAGCGTGCCCAGCTCGTCGACCAATCCATTTTCCTTGGCCTGTCGGCCGGTCCACACGCGTCCGCCAGCTAGCGTTTCGAGCCGCTCGGGTTCGAGGTGGCGTCCCTCGGCCGCCTTAGTGGTGAACTGACGGTACGTTTCCTCGAGCTGCCGCTTCCACACCTCGCGTTCGGAGTCGGTGAAACGATCCTCGCCCGACAATAGTCCGCTGTTGCGTCCTCGGCTGATGATGTCGGTCTTGAGGCCGATCTTCTCGTACAGCCCGCCCAAGGCGATTTTGCCCCCCACTACGCCGATCGAGCCCGTGAGCGTGCCGGGTTCCGCGAAGATGCGATCGCACCCCATCGAGATGTAGTAACCGCCGCTGGCCGCCACGTCGCCCATGCTGGCAATGACCGGCTTGTCGATTTGTGCGATCTCGCGCCAGATCAGGTCGCTGGCCAGGGCTGAGCCGCCCGGGCTATCGACCCGCAGCACGATGGCGGCTACGCTCTCGTCGTCGCGGGCCTGGCGGAGGGCTTTCACGATCGTGTCGCTGCCGAGCGTCTCGCCGCCGAACAGACTGATCGAGCTTTCGCCCGACATGATCGTGCCCACGGCGTACACCAGGGCGATCTTCTTGTTCTTGGTGCTGGCGGGGCGCGTGGGCTGGCCGCCGCCGAACAGATCGAGCAGCTTGAGCATGCCGGTCATGCCGCTGAAGTCGGTGTCGACGCTCTTCTTGCCGTAGTCGTGTACCAAGTCGACCTTGTCGGCGGCCAGCGACTCGCGGAAGTGGGAGTCGAGCTGGTCGTCGTAGGCCACCATGTCGATCAGCCCGGCTTCCTTGGCCTCGGCGGCGGAGAACATGCCGATATCGATCAGCTCCCGCACTCGCTCGGGCGCAAGGTGGCGATCGGCGGCGATCGTCTCGACCATCTGTGCGTAGATGTCGTCGAGCAGCCCTTCGTACTGCTTGCGGAACTCGGGGCTCATCCCATCGCGGGTGTATGGTTCGGCGGCCCCCTTGAACGCGCCGACCTGCATCATGTCGGCCTCGATGCCCAGTTTGTCGAACAGCCCCTTATAGAAGGTCACCTCGGCCCGCACGCCGGGAATCATCAGCGAGCCCGACTCGGGCATCACGATCGAGTCGCACGCGGCGGCGACGAGATAGTCGGGGGTGGAGGCGGTGGTGAGCTTGGCGTAAACCTTCTTGCCCCCCGCGCGAACGCGGGCGATAGCGGCACGCAGCTCGGTGAGCTTGCCGCGGCCGATCGACGCATCGCTCACGGTGAGCAGAATGGCGGAGACCTTGCTGTCGTCAGCGGCCCGGTCGAGCCGCGAGATCATGACGGGCAGGCTCGATCCGACTTCGACAAACAGGCCGAGCGACCCGGTTGTTTCGTCGAGCGACCCGGAAAGCGACAGGCCGGCCACGGTAGCGCGCTTCGTATTGGGTTTCGCATCGTCTGCGGTGTCCGTGGTAGTTCGCGCCACCGGTACGTCGTCCGCCTCTTCGACAAATGGGCATGAGGGATCCGGTTTCTCCGTGTCGCCCGCTGCGGCGGCAGACTTTGAATCTGCATCTTCACTCGCGGTTTTGTCACCGCCCGAGTCATCCACCCCGCTTGCGGTTTCGCGAGCGGCGCCGATTGACTCATCGTCCGCGGCAACGGTTCCACTCCCGACGAGCATCACTATCAGCGCACCAAGCGCGATCGCCGCCGCAAACGTTCGAACTGTGCGAAATGACATACGCATGATGGGAAACTCCACGGAGGGGGAAGACCGGATGCTCGATCAAATCGGGTGGCGCGGGCGCTCTGTTCGCTCCACCGCCCATTACAGCTATTGTGACATACGCGACTCGAATCCGACACACTGCTTTGGATTACACAGAAACGGCGGCCGGGCTGCGGCTCTCGCCCGTCGCCCGGATTGCCACTCCCAGCCGCTCGTCAATCGCCGCCGCCAGTGCCGCAATCGATGAGCGGTGGACGGCGCCCAACAAGCACACCTGAATCAGGTTCCGCCTTTCCAGGTACACGCTGCGGTGGTTCAGGGCGAAGCCTCGTTCCATGAGCCACTCGCCCAGCTCGCAGGCGGAGTTTCCCGCGGGCGGCTCGAACGTGATGACTGTCGGCGCCGCGATCTCGGGCGGAGCGACCACACGGCAGCCGGCCGCTTCCAAGCGCGGACGCAGCATGTTGTGCAGTCGTCGGCGCGACGCGATCCGCGCGGCAATTCCCTCGTGCTCCAGTCGCCGTGCGGCCACGGCCAGCGCCGCGATGAGATTCGAAGAATGGGTGAACGGCACACCCTCGTCGACGTCGTACAGCCCCAGGTCGAGATACCGTGGAACGCGTGAGTCGGGCGCGATCGGCGCATCGTGAAACACCAGCGCCACGCCCGGGTACGCGGCCAGCGCCTTGCCGCTGGTGGCCGTGGCGAATGCCACGCCGCGACAATCGAGCGCCGCGGCCCCGAATGACGACACGGCGTCGAGACAAAGTCGCGCGCCGTGTTCGGCCGCCATCGCCCGCAGGCGATCGAGATCGTTCAAGACACCGGTCGACGTTTCGCAGTGCGTGGTCCAAAGCCACTTCGCCCGGGGCGCCCTAGCCAACGCGGACTCCAGCTCATCCCATGGAAGCGGCGCACCCCACGCCGCCTCGACGGTGCGATACGCGAGCCCGGCGCGGCGTGCATGATCGACCAGCCGCTCGCCGAATTCGCCGTTCACCGCCACCACGCCCGGTTCTCCTTTGCGGGCCAACTGCGCCGCCACGGCGTCGTTGGCCAGCGTGCCCGAAC
>CAYQAJ010000251.1:0-7458 GCA_964415245.1 uncultured Pirellulaceae bacterium
AGACGGTTTACGGGTGGATGCCGTGGCCTCGATGCTGTATCTAGACTACAGCCGCCGCGAGGGAGATTGGATTCCCAACGAGTACGGCGGCCGGGAAAACCTGGCGGCCATTTCGCTGTTGAAGGAGTTCAACATTCAGGCCCATGGCCGATACCCCGGCGTGTTGACCATCGCGGAGGAGTCGACGGCTTGGGGAGGCGTGTCGCGGCCCACGACGTACGGCGGACTGGGGTTCAGCCTCAAGTGGAATATGGGCTGGATGAACGACACGCTGCGGTATCTGCACCACGACCCCATCCACCGCCGCTTCCACCACGACGAGCTCACGTTCAGCCTGATCTACGCCTTCAGCGAGAACTTCGCGCTGCCCCTCTCGCACGACGAAGTCGTGCACGGCAAGGGATCGCTGCTGGGGCAGATGCCGGGCGACCTTTGGCAAAAGTTCGCCAACCTGCGGCTGTTGTTCGCGTATATGTGGACGCACCCCGGCAAGAAGTTGCTCTTCATGGGGAGCGACTTCGGTCAGTGGAACGAGTGGAACCACGACACCGAGCTGCAGTGGGACCTGCTGCAGTGGAACTCGCACCAGGGGGTGCAGCGACTGGTATCCGATCTGAACGCGCTCTATAAGAATGAGCCGGCATTGCATCAGGCCGACCTGGAGAGCCGCGGCTTCGAGTGGATCGACTGCCAGAGCCGCGACGACAGCGTGCTGTCCTACATTCGCCGCGGCAACAATCCCGACGATTTTCTCGTCGTGGCCTGCAACTTCACCCCCGTGGTGCGAAGCGGCTACCGATTGGGTGTTCCCCAGGGCGGCTGGTATCGCGAGATCTTCAACAGCGACTCACAATACTACGACGGCAGCAACGTGGGCAACTTCCCCGGCCTATCCGCCGCGACGCCGGGGCACCACGGTCGGCCCTTTGCGCTTTCGCTCACGCTGCCGCCGTTGGGGGTCGTGGTGCTCAAGCCGCAAGCGTAATAGCGCGGGGATTACCGGCCGCTGCTCTTCGGCTCGCGCTTCCACTGGACGTCCATTTCCTTGGCGAGCCCTCGGTACCAGTCCGCCATTAAGGCGTA
The DNA here is from genome assembly GCA_964415245.1 of uncultured Pirellulaceae bacterium. Taxonomy (GTDB): domain Bacteria; phylum Planctomycetota; class Planctomycetia; order Pirellulales; family Pirellulaceae; genus CAYQAJ01. The sequence continues at coordinate 1,084 of CAYQAJ010000251.1, forward strand.
TCGCTCGCCCTGGCCGATCGACTGAATGTCGGAAGTATTCGGCCGCGATCGGAAAAACCGCTCGCGCAGCTCCTTGTCCGTAGGCGACTGGTCCACGATCCGCACGACATAGACCACGCTCTCGGGAGCATTCACAGCCACACCTGTGTCTCCCTTCTCCAACGAGAACACGCTTCGCATAAACTCTTCGCCCGGCTGCTCGATGTCGGGCAATTCGCTCAAGACGGCCTGGTTGCCGCCACCGCTCGGAACGGCAAGCGAACGCATCCAGGTGAACGGCCCGACGGTGATCGTCGCCTCGCCATACAAGTCTTTCAGGGATCCAGCCTGGGATGCCTCCCGCGCCTTCTGCCGCGCATCTTCGAGAGCGAGGGTGCGGGCCTGTTGGAGCTTCCAGGCGTACACGACGTCGTCGCGGATTTCGTCCAATTCGGGAACCTCGGTGAGTGCAATGGACGTCCGCCAATAGACGTAGGCCACATCGCCGGCGACCAGTCCCTGTGCGAAAAACTGACGTCCCCACTGCGTGTCGAAACCGTAGGATGCCTTATACTCCGGCACTCCTTCCCGGAATGCCTCCCCCCGGAACTGTTCGTTCGTGTCGGAAAGCTTTCCGATGTCGTACTCGCGGATCGAAATCATGTCGACCAGAGGCGTCGTCCCGGCCGTCAGGCCGTATGTGCGGGCCAGCTCCTGTGGATCGGGAGGCTCAGGCTGCAACGCGCTGGGATTCTTCTGCGTAAGCACCTGCCAACGCTTGTAACGGGGCTGGTAACGATTCACGGCCGACTCGACGGCCCTGATCGCGGCGATCATTTCTGCCTGCGCCGGCGCCCTGGCAAGCTTGCCCCGAATCTGGTCGGCCACTTCCTCAAGAGGTCGATAGCGGTCCTTCGGCGTTTCGAGCTCTGGATCAGTCGTCGTCGGATCATCTCCCGCATCCGACTTGTCGGTCGCGCTGTTTTCAGGCTGTCCGTCGGACGGATTCTCCGGCTGACCGTTCGACGGATTGTCGGGCGGACTGTCTGTCTGGTCACCCGACTCGTCGTCCTGATGGTCGGCCGGTTCGCTGCCCGGTTGCCCGTTCGCGGGTCGGGGTTCGTCGTCGCCGCTCGCAGCGTCGTTTTCGTCGCCGCTCGGTTCACTCGAGGATTCGTCGCTTGCTGCACTCACAGGATCATCGCAGTTGGATGAATCCGTCTCGTCGCCGCGCGTCGGTTCCGCGTCAGTTTCGTCGGTCGAGTCCGTCGTCGGCGCCTCGCCGCCGCCCTTGTCAGCTTTGGAATTGTCGCTCGAGTCGGTGGTGGGCGGCGCGTCGCCGTCGGACGAATCGTCACTGGGTGTGTCGGTCGAGTCCGGTGCCGATTTGTCGCCGTCCGGACTCTCGCTATCGGGCTTGTCGGTGGCGTCCGTCGTTGGCTTGTCGCCGTCCGAACTTTCGCCGTTGGGCTTATCGGTCGAGTCGGTTTCCGGCTTGTCGCCGTCCGGGCTCTTGTCCCCTTGCCCTTCGTCCAGGATAGGAACTCGATACAAATCCTTATTCTTCTCGTAGTCCTCCTTAACCTGCTCGTCGGTGATGTTGGCCTTGGCCCGGTCGAGAAATTGCTCGTAGTCGGCACGAACGTATGAGAGCGCGATGCGCAGCGGACGTTTGAAGCCGGGATCGGTGCTGTTGGGCAGCTTGTAGTCGTATTTGTGCTTGTCGTAGAGAGCTTGGATTTCCGACTCGCTCGGCTCCGTCGTGACGTCGTCGAGGTAATCCTCAACGGGCAGGGGGAGGACCTCCATGGTCACAGACCGATGGAGCCGGTTGAAATACTCCCAGGCATCGACGGGCGAAACGCCGCCCGCCGATCCCTGCACGACATACACCAGGTTGAGCGCCGTCAGTTCCTGCTTGAGCTGTTTGAGAGCCAAGTCGTAATCGACGTTCAGCGACTCGGCGATCTCGGCGAACCGAGGGCGGGGGATCTGACCGTCGCCCAACTGGTAAAGGTAGTTCTCGGCGTCGTCGTCAGAGATGACGATGCCGGCTTCCTTGGCCTTGCGGGCCAGTATCGTCGTCATGGCGAGAGTTTGGTCCGAGTCGTCGTCGGCCATCGGCGGGACTTTCGGCGATCCCTTGTTTTCGGTCACCTGGTGGACGATCTCCTCCTGAAGCCGCATCAGGTGGGAGTGCGCGACACGCATCTCGTCGAAGTCTTGTTCCCGCAGGGTACCCCCATTCCAGGTGAGCACCACTTCGTGGGAAACCGGCGAACGGTTCCCGACGCTTTGGAGAACCTGGATAATGATCGGCCCAACGGTAAAGGAGAACATGATGATGATGCCGAATATGACCAGTAGCTTGGCCTGGTGCTTGCGAATAGCGCTAAGAGGGTTCGACATCTTGACTTAGTCCTCGTTGGGCAAGGTTTGCCGCGTATGCCAGACTTGACAGTCTGGCATACGGCGCATTATTTGAGGGGCCAGCAATTTGGGCCGAATGGCAGCAAAAGGATTGTAGGCCCCATCGTCGTAAATTCAATGCCAATGAGGAATGTCGTTCAAATGGGCCCCATCGGCGAGGCCCACTGCTTGCCGATGACAGCCCATATTAGTCGTGCTACCCCGACGACCGATCGTGCCGATTCGGACGGTTCTCGCGCCACGGGCGGCCCCATGGTCTCGCCCGAGCCGAAACAAGGAGCGGGCCGTCAATTCGTCGTAGGTTTGTCCTTAGTAATGAGGGGCAGGAGCGCCGCAGTGAGGATACACGCCCCCGCGCGGGACTAACCCCGCCGGAGAGCGGCTGGGATCCCCCATAGCACGGCGGCGAGTGGGCCGTGGGAACGTAACAAAAGCGATGCCTTGACCGGCATCGGTGGAACAGCAGCAATGGCCAAGAAATCGAGCGGAAACGGCGCGAAATCGCTGGTGATCGTCGAGTCGCCAGCCAAGGCGCGAACGATCGCCAAATTCCTCGGCCGCCAGTATACGGTCGAGGCCAGCATTGGCCATGTGCGCGATCTGCCCGAGAGCGCCCGCGACATTCCCGAGGAGTATAAGGTCCATTCATGGGCCCGCCTGGGCGTGAACGTCGAGGAGGGCTTCGAGCCCATCTACGTCGTGCCCCTCAAGAAGAAGTCGCAGGTCACCAAGCTTCGCCAGGCGCTCAAAGGTGCCCGCGAGTTGTTCCTGGCGACCGACGAAGACCGCGAGGGGGAGGCCATAAGCTGGCACCTTTGCCAATTGCTGAAACCCAAGGTGCCCGTCCGCCGGCTGGTGTTCCACGAGATCACCGAAGAGGCGATTCTCGACGCGCTCAAGAACCCCCGCGACATCGACACCGGCCTGGTGCAAGCGCAAGAGGCCCGTCGCATTCTCGACCGGCTGTACGGCTACGAAGTGTCGCCGCTGTTGTGGAAAAAGGTGCGCCCCAAACTTTCCGCTGGCCGCGTACAGAGCGTGGCTGTGCGGCTGATCGTCCAGCGTGAGCGGCAGCGGTGTGAGTTCGTTCGCGCATCGTATTGGGACCTGCTGGGCACGTTCGCCACGCAGAAGGGCGAGGCGTTCCAGGCAACGCTCGTTTCGCACGAAGGACGCCGCATTCCTGCCGGCCGCGATTTTGACCCGGCGACGGGGAAGCTCAAAGACCCGAAAATGCTGCTGCTGGACGAAGCGGCGGCTGGCGCCCTGGCCCAGCGGCTGCGCAGCGCCGAGTTCCGCATCACCGCCCTGGAGGTCAAACCCTTCACGTCGCGCCCCGCGCCGCCGTTCATCACCAGCACCATGCAGCAGGAGGCCAACCGCAAGCTGGGCTTCACAGCCAAGCGAACGATGAGCGTGGCCCAGAGCCTGTACGAGAACGGCTACATCACGTACATGCGTACCGATTCGACGAACCTGGCCCAGGTTGCCATCGATGCCGCACGCGATCTCGTCGCCGCTCAATACGGTAAGGAATACCTGCCCGACTCGCCTCGCTCCTACCGCGCCACGGTCAAGAATGCCCAGGAAGCGCACGAGGCGATCCGTCCGGCGGGCCACCCGTTTGCGCTGCCCGAATCGCTGCGCGGCGAATTGGACGCCGACCAGCACAAGCTGTTCGAGCTCATTTGGAAGCGAACCATCGCCAGCCAGATGGCCGATGCCCGCGGAAATCGGCTGGTCATTACCGTCGAGGGGGGCGGGGCGGTGTTTCAGGTGACCGGCAAGTCGATCGACTTCCCCGGCTTCCTGCGGGCGTACGTCGAAGGGTCGGACGATCCGCAAGCGGAGCTCGCCGATAAAGAAGTGCTGTTGCCGGCGGTCGAGCAGGGAGACCGCATCGACTGCCGCGATCTGGAGTCCAAAAGCCATCAGACACAGCCTCCGCCGCGGTACAGCGAAGCCTCGTTGACCCGCGCGCTGGAGGAGATGGGCATCGGCCGCCCCAGCACCTACGCGAGCATTATCGATACGATCATGGCCCGCGAGTACGTCTTCAAGCGAAGTGGCGCGCTGGTTCCCACGTGGGTGGCGTTTGCCGTGGTGCGACTCTTGGAGGAACACCTGCCCGGTCTGGTGGATTACCAGTTCACGGCGCAGATGGAAGACTATCTCGACGCCATCAGCCGCCACGAGGCCGAGCACGTTCGCTACCTGCACGATTTCTATTACGGCAACGGCATGCCGGGGCTTAAGGCCAAGGTCGAAACCAGCCTGAAGGACATCGACCCCCGCGACATCGGCCGCATTCCCATTGGCCAGCCAAGCGAAGGGGAACACCGCGAGCCGATCTTCGTGCGCGTGGGGCGGTTCGGTCCGTATCTCGAACAAGGCTCACGGAAGGCCAGCGTTCCCGATGGCATCGCGCCCGACGAGATGACTGTCGAGGTGGCTCTCGAAATGCTCGAGCGGGGTAAGCAGGACGCCGAGCCGCTCGGCTACTGCCCCGAAACGCAGCGGCCCGTGTTTCTCAAACAGGGACGCTTCGGCCCTTACGTTCAGTTGGGCGATGGCTCCAACGGCGAGAAGCCCAAGAACGCCTCGCTGCTCAAGGGCATGGAGCCTTCGCAGGTCGATCTCGAAACGGCGCTCAAGTTGCTGTCGTTGCCCCGCACGTTGGGCCCGCACCCCGAGTCGGGAGAGCCGGTGCTGGCGTGTAATGGCAAGTTCGGCCCGTACGTCAAGTGTGGCGACGAGAGCCGATCGCTCCCCGCCGGCGTTTCGCCGCTGGAAGTTACCCTGAAAGAAGCGCTCGATCTATTGGCCCAGCCCAAGACGCGCGGTCGACGCGCCGCCGCGCCGCGCGAGCCGCTCAAGGTGTTCGAGGCGTCGCCGCTGACGGGCGAGCCGGTGAAACTGCTCGATGGCCGCTATGGTCCCTACGTCACCGACGGCCAGACGAACGCCTCGCTCGCTCGTGGCTCGAACCCCGAAGAATTGACGTTTTCCCAGGCGCTCTCGCTTTTGACCGAACGGGCTGCCAAGGGACCCGCGGCAAAGAAGAAGGCGACCCGTCGATCGACAGGCCGCAAGAAAGCCGCTTCGAAAGCGAGCACGAAACGCTCCGGCCGAACTTCGCGCCGCGACACGGACACGTAACTGCGTGCCGTTGCCTGTAGGGAACGCCCTCCGCGGCGTTCCGTGCAAGTGAACCGGAATGGCACAGGGGGCCGCGGAACGGTACAGAGGCCGTTCTCTACGATGCTGCCCGTCACTCTCGCGGCTTTCCCATCGCCAGGGCGTAGGCGGTCGCGTGCGAGCGGCAGTGGGAGATGCTCACCAATACTTGGGTGATGCCCTGGCGTTCGCAGGCTTCGCGCGCGCCGCCGGCCAGGCGGATGGTCGGCTTCCCCCCCGCTTCGCTGCGGACCTCGATGTCGCGCCAGCTTATGCCGCGGGCCCAGCCGGTGCCCAGCGCCTTGAGCACCGCCTCCTTGGCGGCCCAGCGGCCGGCGTAGTGCTGCGTAGCCGCGCGGCGCGAGCGGCAATACTCGATCTCGTGCGGTGTGTAGACCCGCGAGATGAACAGCTCGCCGTGCCGATCGATCATCTGCGCGATCCGCAGGCATTCGACGATGTCGGTTCCGATCCCAATGACGGTCATGGCGTGGCTATAAGTCGCGCGTTGTCGTGGCAGTTTCGTCGCGTGTTACTCGATCCCATTTCAAAACCGTCGGGGACTGGCTCACTTTGCGCAGTCCGCGGAGCAAAGTGTGCCTGTCCCCTTCTCCCCGACGGTTTTGCAATGCGCTGTAGTCGGATCGCCGCCGCCCTCGCATTCTGACATGGTGCGGCAGGAACAGCGGATGGGGAGGGATTCGAACCCCCGGTACACTTTCGCGTACAGCAGTTTTCAAGACTGCCGCCTTAGACCACTCGGCCACCCATCCTCGTAAACCGCCGCCC
>CAYQAJ010000252.1:0-1057 GCA_964415245.1 uncultured Pirellulaceae bacterium
GTGCCTGTCCCCTTCTCCGAGACGGTATTGAAACACGCTCTAGCTTTCGTCTTCCCGATCCATCAATTGCGCCATGCCGGTCGGCGTAATCGTGAGCAACTGATTGTCGCCGTAGATGATAGTCCCCTCCGGGACGCCGCCCATGAAGCGAATGCGACACGACAGCACCTTCTGCATCGGTTGCCAGCGAAACTCAAACGCGGCATGTGAGTCGAGACGCGCGTCGATGTCGACCAGCCGCACCGTCCGGTCCGTGCCCTTGGCGAAATCGTGAAACACGATCTCGCCGCCGACGCCATAGGCGATCATCTCGTCGTGGCACCACGCGAAGTCCTTGATGGGAGACTTGGCGCGTAGCGTGGTACGCTTGTCGCCTTCGAGGATCACGAGATCGTACAAGGGGGCCAGGGAGGCAGTCCCGCGTTCGGCGAGAAATGCCAGTCGACCGTCGGGCGCGTACTGGGGACGCGTGGCGCCGGTGTCGTCGTGCGATAACTCCTCAACATTGGCGCCGTCGGTATCCATCGCATAGACCTGCTGCTTGCCACTCCGGTCCGAGGCGAACGCGATGCGCTTCCCGTCGGGCGACCAGCTCGGAGAGCCGTCGCTGTTTGCGGTGTCGTCGCGCGACAACTGCGCAACATGGGTGCCATCGCGATCCATAACATAGAGCTGCCACCTGCCGTTGCGGTCCGACATAAAGGCGATGCGTTTTCCGTCGGGCGACCACTCCGGCGCGGTGTCGCTGTATGTCTTGTCGGTCAATTGAACGCGGCCCGTTCCGTCGGCTCGTTCGACGAAGATTTTCGCGTGGCCGCTTTCCACGTTACTGACAAACGCGACAAGCGATCCGTCGGGCGAAACGGTCTTGTGAAATCGACCTTTGCCTGCCTGAGCACTCGCGACGGAGCCAAGTACAACGGCGACAACGAGGGAAGCTGCGGTCGTTCGCTGGAAAGCCTTCATCGTTTTCTCCCGAACTCCAGGACGCGGACAGTTTCTGGGCATTCCGTAGCGTAATGCAAAACTCGTTTCCGTGGTGTAACGCGAGTGTAAC
>CAYQAJ010000252.1:1157-5274 GCA_964415245.1 uncultured Pirellulaceae bacterium
GTGTAGGACTCGATGTTGTAGTTCTCGGCTTTTCCGGCCAGTCGGCGATCGACCGGCGCGGTGAAGCGAATCGAAAATCCGCCGTTGCGCGCGCGAACTTCGGCGATTCCACAGGGGAGCGCGCCTTCGATCGGGCTCAGGCGGACAACCTCGCCCACGTTGTTCCCGCCTCCCCAGCCGCTGTCGCGCATGCTGCCGACGTAGAGATCGCCCCCGGGTGAAACCGCGCACACCACGGGCCCCATCATCGGGGGTCCGACTGGCGGCTCGTCGAGACTGAACGGGTACGCAGCCCCCTGGTACACTCCGTCGACGCATTCGAGACTCATCCGCACCAGCCGCCGCGTGTCGTACTCGCAGCCGATTAAGTGCCCCTCGAACGGGCCGAAGCGGTCGCGACCCGTGCGCTCTTTCACGTCGGGCGGTGTGTACAGGAAGCAGATGCCGTTGACGCTGCGAGTCCACGGGTGCGGAATGTTGATCGCCGGCTCATCGGTTCGCCGCGCATCGCGAGAAGCCGTGTCGACAGCGTTGATGAAGCCAAAATCCGCACCGGGCCGCACGTGGTTCAGCTCGTTGAACGGGTTGTAGTTTCCCTGGTTATCAGTGACGAACAGTTCGCCCGCGCGGTCGAGCGCCAAACCCATGGGAAACCGATGCCCGCGGCTTAGGGGCTGGATGGCGAACAGGTGCGGATCGTCGGGCGTAGCCTCACGCGGCACCAGCTTAAGCACCTGACCGCGCAGATTCGCAGCGGCTGCCGGGCGTTTGTCCTGCTGACAGGCGAGCCCCACGTAGTAGTTGCCTTCGGCATCGCTCGGCAGGCCGATCGTCCAATCGTGATAGTCGTCGGTATGCCCCCAGCCCGAGGCGAGCACCTGAGTGCGATCGGCGCGGCCATCGTCATCGTGGTCGAATAGCCGCACGAGCGCGTACTTCGTTGTCACGTCGACGTAGTTTTCGCCCGTCGCCAAACCGTAGGGCGCGGCGAGATCGTCGCTGAACGGCTGCATGGCGTCTTCCAGGCCGTCGCCGTCGGTGTCGCGGGCTTGCCACACGCGCCCATTGAGCGAAGCGATTATAAGTGCGCCGTCCGCCTGCCACGCCAAAGCGGTAGGCATGATTTCGTCGGACAGCGGCAGTCGCACCGCCGTGTAGCCCGGCACGACGTGCAGCTCGCGCGCATCGGGCGCGGGCGGAGTCGGCGGAATCACGGGAAAACGATCGACCGGCAGGTTGCTCAAGTACCGCAGCTTCAGCGAAACGGTGCGATCATCGCCGGTCGGCGAGCAGGCGATGGTACCGTCGCGCTCGATGCGGCATTCGGTCGGTTCGACGACTTCGATCCGCAGCGCGCCACCGTCGAGAGCTAGCGCGCGACCACTGCCGGACAGCGCGCCTTCTTTCAACCGGTCGAACGAAACCAGCCGCAGCATAGCCGTCGCATTGTTGGGGAAACGCGATATGTCGAAAGTGCGCGTGAAGCCACTCGGCGGCGTATCCTGCTCGGGCCAGATCGCGCTAAACGACTGGCGCACGCGCAGCACAATCGGGGAGCGTTCATCTTCGTTGCTCGCGTCGTCGCGCTGGTTCGCGAAGCGCAATCGGTACTCGATCTCCACGCCGTCTGCCGTGTGCCGCCAACCGTCGAGCTCGGTGGGAAACTGACCGACTACGAGTGGAGCTTCGACCTTGCCATCGCGCACCAGGAAGAGCTCCGAGTCGGCAAAACCGCTTTGCAACTGGTCGCCGCCGCCCGGCTCCCAGTGCCACGACTTGCCTTCGGTTCGCAGTCGGGCAACGTCGCCGATCCACCAAGCGGCGAGCCGATTCGATTCCAGGTCGACGAGCACGCTATGCCGATTCGACAGGCCGACGGCGAGCGGCTTGATGTACGTCTTGCCGGCAACTTGGAAGACATCAGTTATTATCGCCGCCCGATCAGCATTGCCGCTGTCTCGAACACCGCATTGCCGCACGACACGTACGGCGTCGGCCGGCGGAGGGGAGAAGCCCGGCTCGTTCAAGACGTGCCACACGGCGGCAAGCTGCACGTCGAGGTCGTCGGCCAGAACGCCCCCCACCGGCAACTGCACGGCCGGCATTTCCATCCGCGGCACGAGCTGTGCGGGATTGCGAACGAACCGATCGAACCACTCGCGGCGGAGGCGGCTGCCCAGCATCGACAGGTCGGGCCCGAGCGTTTCGAGCCGCACCTCGCGAGGCACTTGTTTGCCGATGGCGTGGCAGCTTGTGCAGCCGAAGCCGTCGCTGGTCACCAGCCGCGCTCCGGCCAGGTGCAGCACGTCGTCATTGGGCAATTGCGGCGGATCGCCGTCGGGCGGCGGCTGTCGGTCCGAATTGACGAAGTGTGCGGTAAGCTGTTTCAACTCGTCTGGCGACAGCCGATAACGGGGCATCCGCACAAGCAGCCACGGGCGGCGCGGCGGTCCCGATCGACTGATCGCGGCGGCGAGCGCGTCGTCCTGCAGTTTGTCGCCTACGCCGAACAGGGCCGGCGGCACCATGGCAGGCGCCTCGGCAGCCAAGTCGCTGTGCGCCGTTACGATTCGCTCGACAGTCGGCGCGATACCGGGCGATGTATCGCGCGCGTGACAGGCCAGGCAATTCTTCTCGGCCAACAGCAGACGGGCGTCGATCGATTCCTGGGTGCCTTCCGGCTTAGCTTGCAATCGGGTGATAAAAAAGCGAATCGCCTCGCGGTCGACGGCGGCAAGCCGATAACCGGGGCGATGGCGCTCCGCATCCGGCCCAGCCAAGCAACCGGTTTTCCAATCGGAATCGGCTTGCAGCGGAATGCGCTTGGGCGGCGCTGGTCGCCCCGCCGATTCGGGCAGAACATGACACGCGACGCACCCGCTGGACGCAATGAGCCGGCGGCCGCGATCGAGGCGGGCATCGTCGACTTCGCCGATTTCACCGGTGCGGGCCGTGTCCGGTGAAGCCTCGTCGCCTTCTCGACCAACGAGCGTCGCGAGATAAACCGCCAGGTCGCGGCGCTCCTGATCCGACAACTCGAATACCGGCATACGGTGGTCGCGATTGATCGTCGCCGGGTCGGCCAGCCACCTGTCGAAGAATTCTGCAGGGCGCTTTCGGGCCACTTCTGTGAGATCGCCTCCGCCAAATAAGTCGCTTTCGCCCACATCGCCCAACGTGTGGCATGCCAGACAACCGAGCGTGAGCGCGAGACGCTGGCCTTTCGCGGAGTCGGGGGACTCCTCCGAGTCATCGGAATCGCCGTGACCGTCGGCTCGATCGTCGTCTTTCGATTCCTTCGCCGCGGTGAGCAAACATGCGGCCACGTCCGCCGCTTCGTCGGCCGACAAGCCAAACGACGGCATGCGACGCATAGGTCCCCGTTGCGCATCGTCCGACTTCGCTTCGACGTCCGTTTCGGTCAGCCACTGGATAAGCCAATCGGCGTGCAAGTTGCCTACCAGCCGGTCGAGTGCGGGCGCATCGAGCGGCGCACGTAACGATCCCTGTTCCGCGTCGGGATTCGCCAAGCCGGGCCATGTATGACATGCCGCACAGCGCAGCGCTTGTACGAATTCCCGTCCGCGCTGGAAGTGGACATTCGCCGACTCGCCGTCCTGCCCCCGCGCCGTTCCGCTGAATATGGCAATGAGAGCGACGGACACCGCCGCGGCAGCACGTCGATTGGGCCATAGACGAGGATGCATAACACGGCGACCAATCAGAGCGGAAGACGGCCAGCCTATACGACCGAGTCGATGATATCGTCGAGCTCTTGCGGCGTGATACCCAGCTTGACCGCGGCCACGGCGAACAGGCGGCGCTCCTCGTCGGCGATTTCGCCGTCGGCCGCCATGGTGCGAATCCACAGCCGGAGCATTTCCACGGCCTCGGGCTTGGACTCAGGCAGAACGACTTCCGGGTCAAGCTGCTTGGCGTTTTCGATTGCCTCGCTGACCTGCTGGTCGGTGATGCCCCAACGCTCGGCCCGCGCCACGAGGAATTCGATCTCCTCGCCGGTCAGCTTTCCGTCGGCGGCGGCCATCACCATCAGGTTTTTGAACAGCTCGAAGTGATTCACGATAGGGCTCCCACACTTCCGTGGTGAATGGGATTG
>CAYQAJ010000252.1:5374-7452 GCA_964415245.1 uncultured Pirellulaceae bacterium
AACCGCTCGGCGTAGCTTCGCACTTGCCGGCCGTTGAGCACGTGAACCATGCGAAGCTGCTGGATCGTCTCTTCGCCGAAGCCGCTCAGGGGGATGTGAATCCACGTCTTCTTGAACCGCCGGGCCAGCCGCCGCCAACCCGCGCCGGGCACGCCCGGGCTCACCAGCACAATCTGCCGGCTTTGGCCGTGCAAGCATGCCGCCGCCAGCAATCGCTCTTCCAGCGTTTCGGCGAAGTCGAGCCGCGGGTCGCGCCAGATGTCGCGAATCGCCACGGGCGGATACAGGAATAGCGCCCCGCCATACGTCGCCACCGCGATGCCCGGACCGACCAGCTCGCGGCGATAGTCGGTTGCGCAAAACGCGAGGGTCGATTCCTCGTCGTGCTCTGCGTACCAGGTGGTGCGCCACGGGTAATCGCGCGGATCGGCCGGCGAGTCGAACAGCATCACGGCGGCGTCGAGCGTGCCGCGGCTGGGCGGAAGCACCTTGACCCAGATATCGCCTTCGTACCAGTGCCGCAGCGTCTCGCGAATGTCGATGCCGTCGCGCACGCTGGTGGTGAACTTTTCGCTCTGCACGTGGTCGGCCTGCATGATGCACCGCGCCCGATCGAACACGTGCGAGCGAAAACTTTCGATGCGGTCGTCCTCGGGGGGCCAACTGCACTGACCGTAGGGGTTCCACCGCATTTGCCAACGCTCGACTTCGCGCCGCTCGGGGCGACGCACCAGATCGAGCCGCCGCCACGCAATCGGATGACCTGGTAGCCGGCTCACCAGCCGCACCACGTCGCCGTCGGGGAGCCGCCCTTTGCCGATTCCCGCGACCATCGATTCGAGCCAAAAGGACGATCCGCTTGCTCCGGGGGGCTCCGTGTCGGGACCGTCCGTCGCCGCCCCGAACGGTTGCGATGCCACTTCGTACTCTCGCGACTTCTCGGCCACGTGCAGGGCGAACTGGTCGCCCGCCACTTGCTTGGCCGCCACCACGAGCGAATACAGGTCGGGCGTCATGCGGCGATCCATCAACAGCAGGTTTCGCACGTATTTCAGACACGTAGAGAGCCGCTGCGGCGTGATGCGGCGAGCGCGGCGCTTCAGCTCGGCGCGGTACGAGTCGCGGGCGGCGAGCAAGAGCTGTTTCACGCCGTCGATCGACAGGTGCTCGTCGCTTTCGAGCGTGGCGCGGGCATCTTCGTACAGCCGGGTGATGAACGGCAGCTCGCCCAGGACAAACAGCAGCGTTTGCGGTTCGACGGCGTACGTGCGGACCGGCTCGACGTCGTCCGTCGGGGCGAACACCTGCGTCGGTTTGTGATACGCCTCGCGAATCCAAGGCCAGTCCAATAGCGAGCAGACGAGCAGGATCGAGCGGTAGCGCTCTTCGAGCTCGTGCAGCCGCGCGGCCATGTGCGCGATACGCTGGCGTGGGGCTGGCGACGGAGGGCGCGGAATCGAGGGGAGCACTGCTACTGCAAACCGCTCGATCGTGGTGTGTTTGAGCGCGTACGGATCGGGAAGCACGGCGCCGTAGGAGATGACGGTATCGGAATCGACGTCAATGAACGCACGCGGAATGTGCTCGCCCACGGCGGTGCGCAGGGCCGCAATCACCGGTTGGCAGGGATCGATGGGCACGTAGCTGACCAGCGGCAGCTTGTCTTCTGCTTCGTGGTCGGATTCTTCCTCTGGCGGGAGCCCTAGAGAATCGTCGAGCGAAGAACCGAATCGTGGCGTGTGCCGCTGCGTGACCAGCGTGACGCGCGGCAAGAGATCGATTGCCTCCTCGACTCCCTTCTGAAATGAAGGAGGCAGCGGCACCGCGACACAGTCGAACTTGTGCGCCAACAGCAACCGGCGCAATTCCCACGCGAAGTCGCCGCTGCCGTGAATCACCGGCGCGGTGAAAATGTGCGGACCGATATGTAGTGCGTCGTGCGGCACGAGTGCGACTTCCGGGCGTCAACCGTTATCGTCGTCGAACAGGTCGTCTTCGTCGCTCGCATCGTCGTCCCGGTCGGGGTGCAGTTCGTCTTCAGGGGGGAAGAAAAAGTCGCCCAGCCCCAGTGGCACCGC
>CAYQAJ010000253.1:0-7422 GCA_964415245.1 uncultured Pirellulaceae bacterium
CTCCGCGGACTGCGCAAAATGAGCCAGTCCCCGACGGTTTTTGGATAAGCTCTATGTCGATGTCTTAAAGAACACTTCTTCCAACGTCGTGCGGCCCGCCAGCACCTGTTCCAACCCGGCCCACGCCAGATCGGTCATACCTTCCGCCAGCGCCTGCTCGCGCAATTCCGAGGCCGAGGATTCGCGTTCGATGGCCGCGGCCAGCAGCGGCGTCACCATCATCGTCTCGACAATTGCCAGACGCCCCTGGTAGCCGGTACCCAGGCACTTCTTACACCCTCGCCCCTGGTAGAACGTCGCATCGGGCGGAAGCGACCGACCCCGCGCAATCGATTTGATGAGCACGTCGTTCGGCGCGGCCGGCTCCTTGCACTCGTTGCAAATGGCCCGCACCAACCGCTGCGCCACCGAACCGACCAGTGCCCCGCCGATCTTGAAGGAGTCGATGCCCAGGTGGTTCAATCGCCCCACGGTGCCGACCGCGTCGTTGGTGTGCAGGGTGGTGATAATCAAGTGGCCGGTGAGCGCCGCCTGTACGGCCGTGGCGGCCGTCTCCTGGTCGCGGATTTCGCCCACCATGATCACGTCCGGGTCCTGCCGCATGATGTACTTGAGCGCGTTGGCAAATCCCAGGCCGAACTCGTTGTCGGAGTGTACCTGGTTGATGCCCGGCAGCCGGTACTCGATCGGGTCTTCGACCGTCACGATGTTGCGATGCACCTGATTCAGCCGCGAGAGCATGGCGTACATGGTCGTGGTCTTGCCCGAACCCGTGGGGCCGGTCAGCACGATCATGCCGTGCGGCTTGTCGATCATCGACTCGATGCTGTGCCGGTCGCGGTCGCTGAAGACCAGCTTTTCGAGGTCGAATACGCGGTTCCCCTCGTCCAACAATCGCAGCACGACCTTTTCACCCCCCACCGTCGGGATCGTGCTTACCCGGAAGCTGACCTTGGCCCCGTTTTCGTCGATCGACAAGTGCCCGTCCTGCGGCCGGCGATTCTCGGTGGTGTCCATGTCGGCCATGACCTTGATACGGGCGATCACCGCCTCTTCAATGTGCGCGGGTATCGTCATCACCTGCTGCAATTGCCCGTCGACGCGGTACCGCACTCGCATTTCGGGCGAATGCGGCTCGAGGTGGATGTCGCTGGCGCTGGCGTTGATGGCCCCCATCAGAATCGCCTGCGTGAGCCGCACGACGGGAGCGTCTTGCTCGCCGTCGATCAGTTGCTCTTCGGCCGGCTCGAGGCTCTTGGCCTGCGCCAACTCGGCCAGCTTCATGTCGACGATGGTTTGTCGGGCGACGATGCGGTCGTCGAAGCCACGATCGAGTGCCGACTGCACGTCCGACTCCAGCGCCACGATCGGCTCGACGGCGTAGCCGGTGATTTGTTCGGCCTCGGCAATTGTCTCGATGTTGTCCGGCGCCGCCATGGCCAGCGTCAGTCGGCCGTGGTCCACGCCCACCGCGACGGCCTGGTGCTCACGGGCGAACGTCTCGGGCAAGAGCCGCACCACCTGCGGATTGATGGTCTGGGGAACGATTTCCTGAAAGGGCACTTCGAACTGTTCGGCCAGCGCTTCGCCGAGCTGCTGCATCGTGATCATATTGCGGCGCACCAACAGTGCGCCGAGCATGCCGCGCTCGGAACCCTGACTGCGCAGAGCGCCTTCAAGCTGCGCCTGCGTGATGTGGCCGCGCCCTACCAGGATGTCGCCAAGTTTGCCAGCCATAGCGGTTGGGGTTCAGGGATTAGGGATTAGGGGGTGGGGGTGGGGGCATTAAGTCGCCTCTCGCTCCGCGAGAGGACGCTCGATCCGTTCACAAAACTAAGAGCTTATCCAAAAACCGTCGGGGACTGGCTCATTTTGCGGAGCCGCTGGATCTTGAGCTGCTTTCCAGGGGTCCGCGGAGCAAAATGTGCCTGTCCCCTTTTCTGGGACGGTTATTGGATAAACTCTTAGTCGTCTCGCTGCTCAACCAGACGTTCTCTCGCGGAGCGAGAGACGACTAGCAACTGACAACTGACCACGGACAACGGACTTCCTCCGGCTGATAGCTGACGGCTGACCGCTGACAGCTTCTTCCTACACCTTCACTCCGTGCAGCAGGCTTTCGATCTTCGATTCCAACACGGCTGGGTCGTACGGCACAACGACGTAATCTCGCGCCCCGGCCGCATACGCCCTTTGCACGGAGTCGAGATCGGCGTCGATGGAAAACGCCAGGATCGCCACGGAGCTGGTGCGCGCGTCGTTGCTCAGTCGGTCGATCATGTCCAGCCCCTCCATATCGGCCAGGTGCAGGTCGAGAATGATCAGGTCGGGCAAACTGGATTCGAGCATCGTAAACGCTGCGCCGCCGCTGTCAGCCATCGTCACGTCGTACCCAAGAAGCTCGAGGCGGAACGCCGTGATGTCGGCCAGCAGCTCGTCGCTTTCAACGAGCAACAGCCGGGGGGATTCCTTGTCCATGGCAGTCGGGCACTCCCAGGGGGTCAATACGCAGCACGGGAGGTCGTCGGCGCGCAAGGGACCGCCCTCACGCGGTTCGTCGGTTCGCGCACCGCTTACTCGCAAACGTAGCTTGAGGGAGCTGCCAGGCAACGACTGCCGCCAAGAGGTGGCGCGCTAATCCGCGCGCAGGCCGCTGCTGCGGGTCACGCGAGTGCGCGGTGTCGGCACCACCGGTCCGGTTTTGCCGATGGTGCCGAATGTGATGCCGGAGATGTAGTAAAGGGAGATGCGGCTATTTCTGCGCTGCCTCGAAATCGGCCTTGGCCTTCTTTTCCTGCTCGGCCGAAAGCTCGGGGTTGGGAGTGGCGTCGCCTTCTTCGTGGCCCAAAATCCAGTTCACGCCCCCCAGCAGCGACGCCATGTACGTCTCGTTGGTCCACACGTCTTCGCGGTGGCCCAGGCTCATGTGCATCACCTTGCCGTCGCCGTACTCCTTCACCCATAGAATCGGCACGTGATACGGCTGCTTGAGTTTGCACTCGGCCATGTTCAGGCTCATCAGCACGCGCACCTTCTCGGGCTGCCAATTCTTGAACTTGTAAATCTCGTCGGTGATGGTGAACTCCGAGCCCCACGGGCGGCTGGCGGGGTGCTCGCCGTCGTGAACGGTGATGGTCACCGTCTCGCCGGCTCCCCACGGGTGCCCATCGAACGTGCCCCCCAGCATGTCCCAGTACGCTTTGTTGTTGTGAAACGTGTCGGCCGCCGAGTGCATGCCGATCACGCCGTGCCCCTTTTGCTTGGCCCACTCGTTGAAGAAGTAGTCCTGGTCTTCTTGCTTGATGGGCAGATCGCCCGTGGTGTAGAAGCACACGATGTCGTAATTCGCCAGGTTCTCCTTGGTGAAGTCTTTGGCGCAGTCCTGCGTGCAGTCGACTGTAAACACGCCCGACTTTTCGCCCAGCTCGGTGAGCGCCTTCTCGGCCGGAGCCAGCTCATCGCCTTGCCGCGTCACCGAGCCGTGCCGAAATCCCATGCTCTGCGTGACGAATAGCACGCGAGCCGGCTTCTGGGCAGTGTCGTCGGCCGCATCATCAGCCGACGCAACCGAAGAATTCAAACCCGACCCCATCAGAGCGATACATGCGAGCGAGACCAAACAAAGGCGTTTCATGGCAGACTCCTGGTTAGCAGTAGATTGTGAGTTCGTAAGTAGGTCCCGCCTGCCGGGCGGGACCTTGCGTTGCGATAACAGTCTCCACTCCCAGGTCCCGCTCGGCAATCGGGACCTACTTCTAGCGTCGACTCAGATGCATGTAACCGCAAAGAACGCAAAGTTCGCCAAGAAAAAACATCGTTGATCTTTTCTTGCTTCTTACTTCGCGCTCGTGGCGCACTTAGCGGTTCAGTTTGTTAGGTGCGGCTAGTCGTTGCAGCCTCACTCGCCATCGTCTGCCGTCGCCACCTCGTCCGCCCGCCGCACGTGCAGCAGCATCGGCAAGCTGGCCTGATCTCCCTCGGCCTTCGCCACGGCGTGAAACAACCGGCTGGTCGCGGGCACCCACTTCTCGGCCGACAGGAAAAACACGCGCTCCGTCTGCCCCTCGGGAATCAATACGCCGCTTAAGCCGATGTCGTCGACGATGATACCATGCGGCAGGTTTTCGATCTCGAAGTTGATGCGGTCGTCGAACCCGTTTCGCTCGACCCGCAATCGGCATGATACCGACGAACCAGGCTGAATCACAATCTCCGGCGGAACAGGCGGCCTGAGCTTCTCCGCTTCCTGCCCACCCTCGTCGGCCGCTTCCTTGTCATCTGCCGGCGCGTCCGGTTCAGTCGCTCCAACGGCGGCCGCATCGAGCAATTCCAGGTGTACCACCAGCTTCGGCCGCTCGGCCAACTTGATCGTGCCCAGCGTGCCCGCTTCGTGGGTGACTGTTCTACCCGCCACTTCGGCGGTAGCCGTCAGTTTTGTCGTTGTCGCGTTCTCCTCGGTCGGAGCCGCCGCGCCGGGCAGCGCGTTGATGACGCCCTTGGCCTCGTAATGTCCCTCTTCGATAACAATGGGCGTCGTCACCGCGAAGCCCGGCGGAAGACCGCTGATATCGACCCGAATCGGCCCGTTGAAGTTGTCGATCCGCTCGACCCGCACCGTGAACGACTTGCCGCTCTCGGCGCCGACCGTCGGATTAGCCCCGTCCACGCTCACTTTGAAATCGGGCTGCGGCCGCCGCACGACGAGCTCGTACCGATAATCGCTGCCCCCAAAACCGCGCACGTCGCTCACGCGCACCAGATACGCGCCATCCTGGGGCGCGACGAACGTCAGCCGCGAATCGCTCCCCAGCTTGCGCTCCGCGTCGTCGTCGTTTTCAAAATACAGCGGGAAGACCGGCAGGCCGTTTTCGGGCAGAACTGTCCCCACCGCGTACGGCTCGACTACATAGCACGCCTCACCCAACGGATGAGCCCGGGGCGTCGTGTCGAAATACCCGCGGCGCGATCCCTGATCGGGATAGAATTCGTTGTCCGCGTCGGGCCCGCGTCGCTGGCGGTAATGTTTGATCACCTCGCCGCCCGCGTAGATGTATTGATTGAGCTCGATCTCCTCCCAGTTCTTCAGACGGAAGCCCCGCGCGCCAGAGCTCGTGCCGCGAAACTCGATCTCCGAGTCGCGCACCGCTCGCAGCAGCATCCGCTCGATGGGGCGGCCGTCTGCTGTGAGCACTTCGACCTTGCTGTCGAGCGGCGAGTCGGATCGGGCGGCGTTCACCTCGACAATCCACTGATCCCCCGCCCTGGCCTCAAATGCGTACAGATCGAAGTCGTGCGAGTTGCCGCTCTCGCCCACGTCGATCACGCCGGTGGCGACGCCGGGAACCGCGAGCGGCGTCGCTTCGGCCGGCCCGTCATTCGGCTCGATCTCGGGCGTCTTTGCAAGCTCGGCGATCGCCGGCTGCTGCCCGTAGTCGACCGTCGGCGGAACCTCGTCCAAACGCCGCGAACGAATATCGGCCTCGTCGCCCGCAGGCGGAACGGTATACGATGCGTGCGTGCCATCCAACCGGCCAGCCAGCACGAGCGTCCCATCGGTTGAAACGGCCAATCCCGAAACCCAGTCGGGCTGCTTGGCCAACGTGCCGCGCAAGGTCAACGTCGCCGCGTTCCACACCTTGATGAGCTGATCCTCGCCGGCCGACACGAGCGTGCGCCCGTCGCGCGACCAGGCCAGCCGCAGGATCGGTGCATCGTGGGCGAACCGCGAGTACAATAGCGGGTTCGTCCCCTCCTGCCCCGTGCTGCTGATCTGCCACACGCGGATGCGGTTATCGGCGCCCGCCGCCGCCAGCCGCTGACCGTCGGGGCTGAACGCCAGCGCGTACAGCTCCTTGAGCGGCTGGCCGAACGTATCGAGGCGCTCGCCTGCCGGCACGCTCCACAGTTTCACCGTGCGATCGCCGCTGGCGCTGGCCAGCATTTTGCCGCCTGGATGAAACGCCAGCTCGAACACCGCGCCGTTGTGCCCTTCGAGCGTGGTCAGCGGCTTGCCCGATGCGATGTCCCACAGCATGATCTTCTGGTCGTAACCGCCGGTGGCCAGAAGCGCGCCATCGGGGCTGATCCGCGCCGCGAACAAGCTGTCGCGATGCCCTTGGAACACGCCAAGGAGCTGACCATCGGCCACGTTCCATAATCGCGCTTCGCCGAACAGCCCCGATTCACCCCCTGCCGCGACGAGTTGAGTTCCGTCGTCCGAGAAGGAAATCGCGTTCACGTTGCCGCGATGTCCGGTAAGCGTGTGCAGTGTCGTTGTGGTGTGCGTTGTGGCCGGTCTCCCGACCGAGCCACCGTCGTCATCAGTTGTGGCCGGTCTCCCGACCGAGCCACTTTGCGTGTCGCCCACGAGTGACACCAACTCAACGACTCCATACCGCGCCAGCGCCGCCAGATCCCCCTTCGGCGATATCGCTACCGCCGTGACCGGCTCGCGAATCGGCGCCGTGGGCTCGACGTGCGGAGTTACCAGAATCGTGGGGTCGGGCTCATTGCCGTCGGGCCCTTTCGCGCCGGCGTCGATCCATGCTCGCAGCGCGGCGATCTCCTCATCGGTCGGTCGCTCGTTGTCCTCGGGCGGCATCGACGGCTTCGCCTGGCCCGTGAGCACGCGCACCATGCGGCTCAAGTCGGCGTGGCCGGCCGTGATGATGGCCCCGTGCTTTCCCCCTTGCAGTATCTCGGCGTAGCTTTCCAACACCAGGCCGCCCTCGCGGTCGGCCGCGTTGTGGCATGCGACACAATACGTGCGCAATAGCGGAGCCACGTCGCGACCGTAATCGGGCGAATCAGCCGCGACACCACCGTCGGTCTGCGCTTTTGTCGGACCGTCGCCCTTCGGCTCATCGGCGTAAGCGGCAAGCGAGATAGCGAGGATAACAAGCGCAAACGGCGCGAGCACCACTGAGGCGCGTCGCGACAGTCCCATTATGACTGGAAAGCTCGTCATAGTTCTGTCAGTGGTTAAACAACAACTTCCGGCTGCTCACTCAAGCCTCACGCCTCAAGCCTCACGGCTCATTAGTGGTTAAACAAGAACTCGCGACTACTTAGCAATCCCCAATACAGATCCTCAATCAAAAGTCGCCGATCGGTGTCGCCGCTGCTCTCCGAAAACACCTGCAGCAGCTTCATGCACTCGTCGTCGGTCGGCAACCGCGATAACGTGGCCAGGTAGGCCTCGTCGACGATCTGTTCGTTGCTCTCACCAGCCGACATAGACGCGTCGACGCAGTTGCCGGCCGCTCGCAGCTTCGCGTTGATCGTGTCGCCGTTGTAAAGGTGCAGCACCTGCGTCATGCTTGGCTCGTTGCTCCGCTCACAGTCGCAGGTGATCACGCGCTCGGGCCTGCCGAACGTCGATAGAAAGTACGATTCGACGTTTGAGTCGGTCAGTTGCAGCGC
>CAYQAJ010000254.1:0-7395 GCA_964415245.1 uncultured Pirellulaceae bacterium
CTCTTCCAGCACCTGGTCTTCGACGATCGCGATCCGGCATTCCTCCGGCTGCGATACGTTAATCAACATTTCTTTTTTCATAGTTTTCAGTTTTCAGTGTTCAGTGTTCAGTGCGCGAATCAGGGACGGTATGGACGACATGTACGGTATGGACTTTGGCTTGCTCTAATGCACGACCAGCTCCGGCGCAATTTTGTGAAACTCCTGGCGAAGGTATTTTTCGATTTCAAGGGCATCATCCAGGGACAAAGCGTGAGTAGCGATCGCCTCGCACTGGGCGAGGGTAACGCTGCGACAGATCTTCTTGATTTCCGGAATCACGAGCGGCGGCACGCTGAACCCCCGCAATCCCATTCCCAACAGTAGCGGCGTATACACGGGCGAGCCGCTCATCTGCCCGCAAAGGTTGGCGGGAACTTCGGCTCGCTGCGCCGCCTGCACCGACATCTCGATCAAACGCAGCACGGCCGGATCGGTGGCGCGGTACAGGTCGGCCACTTCGTTGTTGCTGCGATCGACGGCCAGCGCGTACTGGATCAGATCGTTGGTGCCGATGCTGATAAAGTCGACCTCGGGCAGAAAACGATCCAGCAGCATCACGGCGGCCGGCACCTCGACCATCATTCCGACCGGGATGTTGCGGTCGAAGGCGACACCTTCTTCCTCCAAATCTTCCATCACTTCGGCCAGCACCATCTTGGCTTGCCGCAGTTCCCGCAGCGTGCTGATGAAGGGAAACATCACCTGCACGCTCCCCAGGGCGCTGGCCCGCAAGATAGCACGCAACTGCGTGCGAAAGGTAGTCAGGTTGCGAAGCGAAACGCGAATGCTGCGCAGGCCGAGAAAGGGATTGTGCTCGTCTTCGGGCTGGGGCTCCCGGCCCAATTTGTCGGCACCCAAATCGAGCGTGCGGAAGACGACACCCCCCTGGCCGATTGCCGCTACCACCTGGGAGTAGACGCAGAACTGGTCCTCCTCGCTCGGTTCGCTGGCGGCCCCCAGGTAAAGGAACTCGGTGCGATACAGACCGACGCCGGCGGCGCCGCGCTCCAGGCAGGCCTTCACCTCGTGCGGGAACTCGATGTTAGCCGTCAGCTTGATGGGCACGCCGTCGGCCGTTTCGGCGGGCAGCTCGCGCAACTCTTCCAGACGCTCTGCCTGGTTGACGTGATCTTGCGCGCGGCGGCGATAGCCGGCGACGGTCGCCTCGTCGGGCAAGAGAATGACGCGACCCTGGTCGCCGTCGACGATGACCGATTCGCCGCCGGACACGTCGGCGAGAAAGCGTCCGGTGCCCACCACGGCGGGAATCTCCAGCGCCTCGGCGATGATGGCGGTATGACCACCGGCGCCGCCGATCTCCGTGACGAAGCCCAGCACGTGGTTTCGATCGAGATGGGCCGTTTCGCCGGGCGTGAGGTTATGGGCCAGCACGATGACGGGCGAGGTCAGGTGGGCCAACTCCTCGCGGCGGCGGCCGAGCAGGCTGTGGAGCAGGCTCTTTTCGATGTCGAACAGGTCGTGGGCCCGCTCGGCCAGGTAGGGAGCGTCGAACGACTGGAAGATCTTGGCGTAGCGACGGATGGTACGGCTGACGGCGTACTCGGGCGAGTAATTCCGTTGGCGGATGTGCTGCTCCCACTCGGCGCCCAGCCGAGGGTCATGGAGCATCTGTAGATGCGCGGAGAAGATGGCGCCGTACTGCGGGCCGATCTTTTGCGTGATGGCGTCGCGATTGTGCTCGATTTGGGAAGTGACGACGTCGATCGCCTGGCGGAGACGCGCCAGCTCGTCGTCGACCGCATCGCGCGACACAAACCGCCGCGGGATGCGGAATCCCTCGTTATCGATCACCATCGCGTCGCCGATGGCAATGCCCGGCGAAACAGCGATTCCCTGGAGTGTTTGCATGCGCGCCGCGGGTGTCCCGCGCCGGTGGGAGTGCGCCGGCTCGGCTGCCGAGCGGTTCGATGCGGTTTTTCATATCGCACCTGGGTGGGCGACTCGCCACAAAAAGTAGTTTTGGCAATTCGCCGGGCGAATCAGCCGGCCGCACCGGGCCAGTCGTGGCAACGATGCGGGGCGGCGGATGCGAACCCGGCTGTCCTGTATGCGAAGTTGTGCGGGAGCTTTTCCAAAAACCGTCTGGAGATCGGGGCAGGCCCTTCTTACTTCGCGGACTCGGCACAGCGTACCGGTCCCCGACGGTTCTTGGATCGTCACTTGGTTACTGCGTTGTCGAAAACTCGTGTTCGACCAACTCGACCAGCGCGTCGAGCGCCTGGCGGGCATCGGGCCCTCTGGTTTCGATCAACAGCATGGATCCGTGCTCGGCGCCCAGCGTCAAGATGGAAAGCACGCTCTTGCCGTCTACTCGCTCGGCGTCCTTGACCAGCTCGACGGCGGATTGGAACTGCCCGGCAAGCTGGGCGAAGAGGAAGGCGGGCCGGGCGTGCAATCCCTGCGGATTGGTCACCGTCACGGTCCGGCTTGCGGTAGGTTCCGACATCGCGGTTGGCCGTTCAGGAGACGAACTGATTGTTATCGGCTTCTTCCAGAAGCTGTTGAATCTCTTGTGCGGTTTTCGAGTTCTTGAGGAATCGGCAAAACGTCTCGTCGCGAAGCTGACGCGAAATGTTCTCCAGCGCGCGAAGGTGGTCGCCGGGACGGTCGGGCGGAGAAATGAGCAGAAAAAAGAGCTGCACTTTCTCGCCGTCGAGACTATCGAAGTCCACCCCCTCCCAGCTTACGCCCACCGTGCCCACGAGTTTGCCGACGCTGGGGTGCTTGGTGTGCGGGACGGCGACTCCGCGGCCGATGCCGGTGCTGCCGAGCTCTTCGCGCTTCATGATCGCCGCAAGGATGCTCTCCTGTTCGTCGCCGCCGATTTCGCCGGCGGCAACCAGCGCTTCAACCAACTCGCGAATGACGCCCTCCTTGTCCTCGGCTGCCAACTCGGATCGTATGGCTTCGACTCGCACAAAGTCGTGAAACTTCATTGCCTTGTTGTCCTTTCTTTCGGCCGCCGATACCGGCGGCGCGCAAAACAACGCCCTCCTCCCTGCCATTTCATTCCGCCCCCATTTCCGGCTCCACCGCGCTGTCCAAGTGCTTCAATCCCGTCGCGCGGTGTCCTGTCCGCTTCTCCTTGTGCTTGCGGAGCTGACGCTCGACCTTGTGCAAGGCACCGTCGAGCGAAGCGAGTACGCTGGTGGAACTGTCGGTCGCCACAAAGTCCTCGGTGTGTTCGGCCGACGACCGAATTTCAACCAGCGGGGTCTCGCGATGTTCCAGGTCCACGGTTACATGAATCGCCGTCACCCGGTCGAAGAACTTGACAAGCTTGTCCACCTTCTCGCGAATTCTCTCCTGCGTCGCAGCGTTCAGCTCGCCGTGTCGGGCCGATATATTGATCTGCACCGGCAACTCTCCTTCGACCTGGTGTATTCGCCGGCAGGGGCACCCGCGCTCGAAAGCACCGTCGATAGGGGCCCCCCGCAACCACCGAAACGTACCATTCTAGTGGGGTTAGTGCCCGCCGACAAACGCAAAACCCAGCACGGGGGGAGTTTGGGAAGGGCCCGACTCGCCTTGCCCAGTCTACCGTTTCTCCCCTAGGCAGAAAGGGGGAGTGAGGAGCGCGAGCTGCTCCTTTGTCCTGGCCGGCGCGGCAGGCTCGAACGATACCTATTCACGGATGCCGGCTATAAGCAGCGCTGATCGACGTAGCGGATGCCCGCCCGCGCTGTGCACGCCCAGCCAACTAGCGCACGGCCGTCGACGTAGCGAACGCCGATCGACGCACTACAGGCAAAGCGAAAAACCGGACAGCGACGGACATGGCGGACACCGACGTGCACAGAACCGGCGGCTCGGCCACCGGCAGCAGAATAAGGACGAACTGCTCACACCCACCATTCGCCCTGTCGCGGCTACGGCGTTGGCTCATCCTTGGCAGGCTGCGGCGTTGGCTCATGCTCGGCAGGGTGGGGCGTGGTCGACGAGTCGGCAGGCTGCGGCAGTTCTTTATAGATAATCAACCCGGCGCTCAGCCGGTCGCGCCACCGCTGGGCACTGGTCCTGCGCCGCGCCTCGGGCACTTCCGGTCGGTACGAGAGTGTAAAGCCGGTAGTTCGCCAAAGCGTCACGTAGCTGAGCACGCGGAAGTCGAGCGATTCGTTGCTGAGGTGTTCGACCAGCGCCGCGGCGCCGCCCTCTTTCAATTGCTCGGGCGAATACCCTCGAAGAATGCGGAACAGTTCCGCGGCATCGTCACGGCGCAGCGTATCGAGCGCCGAGCGCACCTGCGCGGAAGATTCCGGGCCGCGTGCCAACGCGTCCTGGACCGAGTCGTAGTGAACGTTCCAGAACGACTTGTAAAGCTCGTCGTTAAACACCTCGACCACCGGCTCGTGAATCCCTAGGTACGACAGGCACCGCACGGCCAGCGAACGCACTTCCACCTGACGATGCGTGGTTTGCTCCCTGAGCGATACGACGAGCGGGCGCTCGACATCCAACAGCGGCTCCAGCGTCTGCGCGGCCAGTCGTTCAATACCGTAGTCGCGCGGCTCGAGCCAGGAGGGGAGCTCGCTTGGACTTTCTTCCACCGCGGGTTGATTGCCCACCAACCGCAGCGCGTGGTCCGCTTCGACAATGAAGGTGTCGGGGCCTTCGCGCCACTCGACCTGGCCGCTGCGCGCGAGAAGCTGAACGATCGGCACGGATGGGACGGATTCCGGGTCGGATCCCGGCTCGCGATACAGTTTGACTTCGACGGCAACGGCCGAGTCCGCGTCAACGAAAGTCGCTACGCCCCGGCGGTTCCCGAGTACCAGCTCGATGCTCGTTCCGGCGCGTCCCAACGTCGGTACGAGAATCGCATCGCCGTAGATCAGCGTGAGACGCGACATGGCGCCGTCGTCCGGCCGATCGAGCTGCAACAGCGTGGGACCGGGCACCGTCAACTGGAAGCCCGAGGTTAGCACGAGTTGCGGCCGAAACGTCGGTGGGGCCAGCAAGCGGTCGCCCGATACTAACGGCGCGTGCGTCTCCAGCCGTCGCCATTCGCCGCCGACGCCGGCCCGCGCCAACACTTGAAAGTCGGAAGAATACCGTCCCACGTCGATGCGCGGCGCGGACGCCAGGGCAGCACCGCCGGTAGCGGGCCCTTCGCCGCCACGCGCACCGGCCCCGACAGCGTCGGCGGGCGGCACCGCCGGAAGCGTTACCGACTCGGGTTCCCGGTTGAGCGAACCCGTCGCATCCGCGCCATCGGTTTCGACGTTCGCGCCATTTGCCAGCCCGGCGGGAGCCGGTGCCGTGTCTCGGCCCGATCCGTCGCGGCGCAGGTTTGCGGCTTCGGGCAACTCATCGTCTACTAACGCGGGACCTGTCTCGGCCCCGGTGCGAGCGTCCTTGTCGACGCCATCATCCGCCGCTCGACCGGCGCTCCCCTCGTCGGCGGACTGATCATCGCCGTCGATCTTGCCGGACGAAGTGCCGGGGAAAAGCCTCTCGCCACCCGGCGACGACTTCGAACCGTTGGCGGCGTCCTTGCCCGGTTTGGTCGCCGCCGAGTCGCTCGGTGCAGTGCCTTGGTTCTGTCCCGAGCCGTCGGCTACCTCTTGTTGCTTCGGCGCGAACAGCGATCCCAAAAGCGGGTGCGTTTCGTCGAGTGGCCCGAGAGCCAGCAGCGTGACGCCCACGAGCACGAACGCGAGCACGACACTAATCGCCAGCGGCAGGATGCGCGAACGTCGGCCCGCCTTCAGGTAGTCGGGCACCTGGGGCGTGGCTCGCGTCACCTTGGAATCAGCCGGGGCGGAACTCGAGTGCTTGCCGCCTGCGCCGTGCGAGTTATCGCCGCTGGAAGAGCCAGGCGATTGCGTCCCATCGGCCAAAGCAGCACCGTGCGCGCCGTCGGCACGAACTGCCCTGCGACCGTCTCCCGCCTCTTCGGCCCCATCGCCGTCCGAGGTTTGCAGCAGCATCGAACCGATGCGATAGACGCGGTCACGCACGCCGGGCGGTACGACAGCCGGCTCACCCAGAACCAGGGTGAGAATCTGGTGGCACGCGGCAACCTCGGCCAGGTGCACGTCCGACTCGAGACACACCTTTTCCAGATCGGGGACGCGGTCGGAGGGGAGCGTGTTATCGAGGTACTCGGCCACGGTGTTGGGATCCAACCCCATGCCCTTGCCTTCCAGGCGCGGGGCGCCGAGGCGCAGCCGTCGCGTGGCGCCGCGAATGCGATGGACCAGGCCGCTGGCGAACTCGCTCTCTTCGATCTTGCTTGCCAACATCTGCGCGTCGGCAGGCTCGAGTATCTCGTCCAGGTAGGCCAACATCGTGCGGAGCGTCAGTCGCATGGTCGTCGACTCCAGTGCGGCGAATCGCGCAATAAGCCCGTACGGCGCCGCAGCGCCGCCAGTCCATCCTCTATCTTCTAATAGTGCCGAAGAGAAGCGGTTTTCGTACCGCACCAGGTGGTGTTCCGCCGACTAGCCTCACCGGCCGTCATGGTCCCGGGTGGCGGAACACTAGACGATGACGCCCTTTAAGCACAAGGCCGCCGGGTCCCAAGCGGCCCCAAAGCTGCCGCCGGGCTCCTGCGATTCAGGTGCGGACGGCGATCCAGAGGCGGACGCGGCGACGCGGCGAGTGTTCCGATCCCCGACCTCCGACCTTCAACCTTCGACGCCGTCTCCATGGCGCCGAGGCCCGCTCGCCCCCGGCAATGCCAGCAGAGCCAACAGGGAGATAAGAATCTCGAGGGCGGCGACCACCATCGGGTGGGGAAGAGGCGCTGCGGCTGGTCGCGGGGCGGACGCTTGCAGGCGCCAGTCGGTCATTCGCTCCCAGCCATCGACCGTGCGGCGCCACATCCCGGTGCCGGCCGAGCGGCCCCCCTTGTCGGCGATTCCCCGCGCCGCGCTTTCCCGCGCAGTGCCTTCCCGCGCAGTGCCTTCCCGCACAGCGCTTTCCCGCATAGCGCTTTCCCGCACAGCGCTTTCCCGCACAGCGCTTTCCCGCGCAGCGTCGTTCGCTTTCTGAGCACCGAGCGATACGACAAGTGTGGAAGCAAACAGCACGCTCGCTATCAGCGCGGAGGCCTTTCGCACCACTACAGAAGTCACGCCTATTACCGGTCTCTCGAATGTCGTGCCCATAAAGCGGTGCCAGCGCGGCAAACGATTGGGAGGGTGTACGATCGGGTGAGACGGAGACTTGGCGATCCGGCCGGCGACGACGTTCGCTTCGGCAACTGTCGGACTGTGTCGCCGCAGCCGCACGAGGCGCGCATCGCGGAGGGCAGGCAGAAAAGTCGGCCGCACTTTTGCGGGGCAGGCTTTCCAGCCTGCCGTCGGTGCGATCAGCGCATTTCACCCG
>CAYQAJ010000255.1:0-7380 GCA_964415245.1 uncultured Pirellulaceae bacterium
TTTGCTGCACGCAGCTTGAACACTGCGCAAGTGCCATTCGTGGCTGTCACCTTTTTCGCGACCCGACCGCGCTGAAAACTGAAAACTGAAAACTCTTCGCCCCCTTACTCATCCACACGAACGCAAACCCAAATATCGGCAGCACGTACCGCATGTGGTGGTTCATGCCGGTCTGCGAGCTCACGAGCACGAGCACTACTAACAGCGGCGCGAGCAAACACCCTTCATCCCGCCATGAGGCCGCATACCCGCGCCGTGTTAGCCCGAGCACGAGTGCCACCGCAACCAGCCCCCACGTGCCCAGCGGCACTTTCACGCCCAGCGCGTAGAGATAATAATACCACCAGCCGTCCTGCCGCCATTGGCCCCGCAGGTACGACCAGTTCATTCGCTCGAAGTCGCGCCGCTGCACGTCGATGCCGCGCAGGTAATTGGCGGGCAGCGGCACGCGAATCCCCTCCATCCACGTGCCGTGAAAACGGTTCGACCCCTCGGGCGGCGGCACGGCGACCTCCGGATCGCCCAGCGCCCGGCTCACAAACGGAATCTCCCCCAACCGCTGAAACGTGTTCTCGAACCCGTAGCCCACGTTGATGGCATACACGGCGATCGCCAGCACCAGCGCGAGCTGCAGCGCTTGCACGGCCGTCCGCACTCGTCCGCTTTCCGCTTTCGGCTCTCCGCTTTCCTGCTCTCGACCCTCGACTCTCGACTCTTGACTTTCCCGTCCGTCGCTAACGCTTCCGGCTCGTTTGCCGCTTTCCCCTTTCCGCTTTTCGCATTCGCCTTCCCACCAATCTCCGATTCGCCAAACGACCCACAACACCGGCCACAATCCAAACAGCACAATCCACGTGCTCTTGGTCAGCTCGCACAGTCCCAGCGCGACGCCCGCCCACAGCGCGGCGCCCCACGTCGGTTGTTTGAGCCATCGCCAGAACGCGTAGCTGGCGAGGACTCCCATTGCCGCTGCCGGCGCATCGGGCGTAATGAGCTGCGCATGCCCCAAAATCGTCGGCGAGAAGCACCACAGAACCAGCGCCAACACTCCCGGCCACGGCCCATAAAGCTGCCGCGCCCATACGTAACACACCAGCGCACCAACAAGACTGAACGGAATGCACGCCCAGCGGGCGATCGTGAACAGCCAGAACGTGCGCTCGCCGTTGATCGTGC
Source organism: uncultured Pirellulaceae bacterium (assembly GCA_964415245.1). GTDB lineage: Bacteria > Planctomycetota > Planctomycetia > Pirellulales > Pirellulaceae > CAYQAJ01. Next base: position 1,177 of record CAYQAJ010000255.1, read on the forward strand.
AGAACTTCTCGCCGACCTGGAACTCCGAACGTGAACTGCTGCGCTCGACGTAGTCGCCCCAATCGGTCTCGGCCCCGGCTGCCATCACGGGCAGCGCCGCAATCATTCGCACCAGCGGCGGATTCACGCGGTACAGATCGAACCGCCCGAAGTGCCAGTGACTGATGCCAGCCGGAAGATGCGCGACTTCGTCGACGGCAGGGCTATGCCCGCACACACTCCAAATCAACAAGCCTGCGTTCGCGCCCACCAGCGTGATTAGTGGTAGCGCGCAACATAGGACCGCTCGGCGTTTGGCGGTTAACGCACTGCTCATTGTTTGAGCGATTTGAACTACTTCGACGGCACGAGCGAGTGAACAATCGGGCAGTCGTCCGAACTCCGTTAATCAGCAACGGCACGAACGCACTTTTCATTTACGAGTAACATTCTGGTGAAATTGATGGGTATCGATGCAAGTCCGTGCCGCCATCCCCACTAGCTCGATCCGCCGCTGCAATAGCAAAGGTGATGGTTATTGGTTCCCTCAGGTTCACCGCCACATCCGCTGGCTCGCGACAAACCGGTGCATTCCGGTGTACACGACGACGCGGGATAGTACGTTACGTTGACCGCGTCCACGACGACGGGCATACCACCGGCATCCGTCGCCCATACCACGCCGAACCGCGGCGTACAGGTCTCTTCGTCCGCCTTTACGCACATCGACGAGAACTTCCAACAAATCCCCATGTGGCAACCGTTAAAACAGTCGCCTTCGGCCGCGCGCCATGCGCCCAGTGAAAACGCGATCACACCTGCCACTGCGAAGCCGACTACTCCCCGTACGGTCTTTCCTGCCAGGCGATTCATGGTCTTCTCCTTTTGTCAAGGCACACGATGAGCTTGGCGAACCAAAGCAAGGCGGACTCGGTCCGACTAGCGCGATCCCGCGCTCGTCTTGTGTCGTGCCACATACCAGAATACCGCGCCGGCAATGCCAACCACCGCCGGCAGCAAGAGCCACGGCCAATACGATGCCAGGCCACGCTGCGGTTCGTTAGGCTGCAAAAAGTGACGAGTCGAACCCTCGACGTAACGTCGATTGGCCACTTGGTCGCTTACTCGCGTGCCTCGTGGAAACGCGAGCTCGAACCTCTCGGGTGCAATGGGTTCGTTGAATTCATATCGGGTCATGCGGTAGGTCTTCGACATCGCTAGCGACCCTTTCTCGGGCAGGTAGACCACCCGCCACTCCCCCGGTACCGGACCGTATCTCGGGTCCCGGCGGTATTGAATGTCCTCTCGTAAGTACTCCTCGCCATGGATTCCTTCGGCGAATCGAACGACGACATAATTAAGGGCGGGATCAACCCAATAGAGACGGGCCGGAGAATCGTCGCTAGCTCGGCATTCCACAATCAGGCACTCGCGGCCGCCGATGTTGCCCCGCTGTTCGAGCAGCGTGCAATGCTCTCGGGAGAGCGACGAGATAGCCGGGAGCATGGCGCGATACGTCATCAACATGGGAATCAGGTCGACGTCGCGTAGCGAGTCGTCTTGCACGCGCGAGCGAACGACGCCATGAGGCGAACCGCCCTGAAATCCCGTGAGCTTCCTCAGCTCGTCGCCGATGTAAACCTGTCGAACGGATGCCAACTGCTGCTTTTCCCTCTCAAACTGATAGTTTACGCGGTCGCCGTCGATGTCCAATCGGCCGCGCTGAAGGAAGTCCTGCCCGGTGGTAGCCCATTGTTCGCGCTGCTCCCACTCGAATGTAAACGAGTGCGCGCGATCCTGCCGCTCTTGCCAAGCTCGAAGGATCGTGTCCAACGTCGGCGCGGCATCCTGCGAAGCAGCATTGCGCGTCGCCGCCAACAACACTCCCATGGCGGCGGTACCCGCCAACAACCATTCGATCCTGCGTCTCACGGCGATCCCCCCTGATTCGTTACAGGTCTTCTACCCCGCGCCAGCGGACAACCGCCGATACTTCCGACGCCGGGCCCGATTCGTATTGCACGTCAAAGCGAATCGGCGCGGCGACGTCCCCATCGGAGGCCACCCGACAGCGCAGCACACAGATCCAGGCAGTCGGCGATACTCGCTCCAGCCGTGTCACCGTCATCAGCTCCGATTCCGAATCGGCGAGCTCGACCGCGAACGGCGCTCCACGCCGAGACTCCAGCCGCAGTGTTTCCTCGACTTCCGTTCCCACGGCCACCATGCCCATATGACTCACTTCCGGAAGGATGCGGATATCGCGCAGCATTCTGGCGCGCACCGGCAACTCGATGACCGGAGTCTGCGTGCCGTCGGTCAGCACAGCCCGCACGGCGACGTCGAACTGGTATTCGCCCACCGGAAGCTCGTCGTTGGGCAGTACCCGAATGACGAATGGCTCCGCCTCCGATTCCGAGCTCGTGAGCTCCGTAACGCTTACGGCCGCCAACGCCGGATCGCAATCGACCACCAAGCGTTCCACCGGTTCATTGCAGGCCACACGAACGGTGCGAGCCGTCAGGGACATTCCTTTTACCAACGACTGCTCGAAATCGAGGTCCGCCGGACGAAAGGCAATCGGTGTCCGCACCCATCCCGTAACCCGCCACTGAAGCTGCGCGCGCACCGGTTCGATCGGAACCGCGATGACGTTCACGGCGAACTCTCGGCGCGAGCGGCCCGGCGGCGCCGAGGCGGAAGGGCGCAGGTCCAGCAGCAACTCGACGTTCGCTTCGCCGCCGGCCGGTACGATGATGGAATCGGGCTCGACGGACGTGCAGCCGCACGACGTGGCGAACGAGCGGATGCCGAGGTCGGTACTGGTCGTATTGCGAATGGGGAGCGTCCAGCGGAAATCGCGCTGGACCCACACTTCGCCGAAATCGAGGTGCTCGGGATTGACGACCAGCGCATCGACCGGGTTGTCCCAGAACATGCGCAAACTGCGCAGCGCGTAGCCGCCCAAGCCGATCAGCAGCAAAGCGCCCACCGCGAGTGCCAGCCCGCGCCACCGCCGCCGCGCTGTTTCGGCCGGGTGCTGCGCCTGCGAGGTAGTGGTCGTCGCCGGATCGCTCATGATCGACTCGTCCTCAACACCTCATTTCCGTCAGGTGCCGGGCACGCTCCCGTCTCCGTTGCTCACCGCCACAACCTGCCCATTCTCGACGTGCAGCAAAGTCGGCGCGGCCGCATGCCAACGGCGCCGCGGATCGAGCCTGCCCGGAAGCGCCCAAGAAGTTACGTCGCGCTGGGCCCGTGAATCCACAGCGTAGTCGGATAGTTCAACGAGGGCCACTTGTCTCTCGCAGGCGCCGAGCAATCGACTTTCCGCCTCCAGCCGCTCGAGCAGCTCGTGGCATTTCCGGCAGTCGCGCCGATAGAGCACAATGATCCACTCGCCTTGCTGAAGTTCCGGACCGATGTCGATATGTGCCAAAAGCGGCAGCGGCTTGCCTACGCACTTTTCGGGTTCGAGCACGACGACGCGGCCCGAGCCGGTGATTTCTCCTGATTCATCAAGCACCGCCGGGCGACTGACGCTGGCGAGCACGCCGGCCGAGGCGCCCGTCAAGAGCGAAACGCAAACCAGCGCCGTGGTCGTCCAAGACGATACGGAGCGCTTCTTGCGGGGGGGGCGCCCCACCCGATGAGGGCGAACACGGCGCCGACATTGAGCGCGGTCGTCAGCCACGGGTTCACAGTCACACGGCCGAAACAGCCTCACGACGCTTCACCGGCCAGCGCCTTGGAAAGCGACACGGCGCCGAAAACGCCAAACAGCGCGATCGCGGATCGCCACGCCCACGCCGGCCAGATTCCGGCCAGCAGCCAGAATGCGACCAGCAATTCGACCTGTACCACCGCCAGAACCAACCACCGCGAAGCGAACAGCCCGATGCCGACAAGCGGCTGCATGACGAGCGCATGCATCTTGAGCAGGGCCGCGGTCAAAAGCAGGGCGGCGAGCAAGAGTCGCAGCGCGTGCCAGGCGCGATCGCCGCGTGCAGCGGCGTCACGGCTGCGCGTGTCGTCTACGATTCTGGACTGCCACTTTGGCGCCAGTGAAAAAATCGACCGATCGAACTCCGCCATGATCCGTGCCTCCCGTCGAGCGAGGCGCCGCGGACCGTTGCCAAGAGCGCGTGTGCCAGAGCAATGATGTGACCGACCCCCACGCGCCCACGGCACCCCCCGTCCGATGCCACGACAACCGGCAACCTACCAAACGAGAAGGGAATGTCAACCAGTTTTTCCCGATAATCCTCGAATCAACGGGCCGTGATGAGTGGCTGCCTGCCCCGCCGAAATGCGCGCATCAGTGACATACAGTTGTCACCGACTCCCCCCGATGGACGGGGGTAACGACATACGTTATGGCAACCCGCCGGTGGAAAACCAGCCCGCGAAAGGTCCCGCCCGTCCGGAATTCGTTTGACCCTGCCATGCAGGCTGCGGTATCATCGCGCAAGCGAAGCGAACGGGCTGATGTACCTTTCTGATCGCGTATTCAATGCGAGGGCCCGGCGATGATGAGCCAATGCAGAGTGCAGAATGCAGAGTGCAGAATGCAGAGTGCAGAGTGCAGAGTGCGGCCAGAGTTTTCAGTTTTCAGTGTTCAGTTTTCAGTTCGGAAGCAACGGCTCCGGCTCTCGACTCTGGACTCTGGACTCTCGACTCGCCCGCGGCGCGGCATTACGCTTGTCGAGATGCTCGTCGTCATCGCCATCATCGGCATCGTTATCGGTCTCACCATTCCCGCCATCATGGCGGCGCGGGAGGCGGGGCGGCGCGTGGGGGTGTCAGAATAACTTGCGGCAGATCGCCACGGCCATCGAGCATCATGAAGGCGCGCATCGGCACTACCCCACCGACGGCTGGGGATACCAGTGGGCCGGCGATCCCGATCGCGGATTCGGATACACGCAGCCCGGCGGATGAATTTACAACATCCTGCCGTACATGGAGCAGAATAACTTGCGAAAGACGGGCCGCGGCCTGAGCCCGCTCGACAAACGGGCCACCATGAGCGGCGTGCTGGCCACGCCGCTGGAGCTGTTGCACTGCCCCAGCCGCCGCGACGTGCAAACGTACCTGTACGGCGAGCAGAATTTCCCGCTGCACAACGCCGAAATGCCCAAGATGGCGGCCAAGACCGACTACGCCATCAACGCCGGCGACGAGAACATCGACGCCTTTCCCGGCCCCCCCAGCACCGTGCTTGACGACCTGTTGAATTACCGGTGGCCCGACTGGCCGCGGGCCTCGGGCATCGCGTTCGTGTTGAGCATGACGCCGAAGACGGCCGTGACCGACGGGCTGAGCACGACCGTGTTGGTAGGAGAGAAATATCTGGCAGTAGACGAGTATGAGACTGGCATCTCACTGGGCGACGACCAGGCGATGTACATAGGAGACGACGCCGACATCCGCCGCTGGACGAGCGCCCCGCCGCTGCCCGACTGGACGAACGTACCCGACATCGAACACTTCGGCGGCCCGCACCAGGGAGGCTGCTACTTCGCCTTCTGCGACGGCTCGGTGCGGATCATTCGATATGAGATCGACTACCAGGTATTCCGCAACCTGGGCAACCGGCACGATGGCCAGGTGATTGATGAGAAGGAGCTGTGAGGCGTGAGGCGGAGTGCAGAGTGCAGAGTGCAGAGTGAAGAGTGAAGAATGTAGAGGAGGGGCAGACTTTCGGTTCTGCACTCTGTATTCTGCACTCTGCATTCTGCCTTCCCCCAGCCCCTACCCCGCTTCCGCAAGCAGGCGCTCGATCTCCCCGACTGCCTGCGTTAGCGACTGGGCCGCCATCTGGTAGTTCATGTGCTGCGACACTTCGGGCCCGATCCGCGCGAGCGTCTCGGCCGCCGCCTTGAGCCGCGGAAATTTCTTGTGGGCCAGTTTCAAATAGGCGTCGGCATCGTCGGCCGAAAGTGAAGGCCCCAGAGCAAGCATGTAGTCGTACAGCTCGCGGTGCACTTCGCGCAGCTCGTCGTCGTCCTGCGCCTCGTCGCTGTGCTTGAGAAACGTGCGCACCATCCACACGTGGGCAAGCTGCGCGTCGATCTGCCGCATCAGGTCGCGGGGGCTCATCGCCAAATAGCCCCGGCCGGCAGGCCGGGGTTGCATGTCACACGATACATAACCGAGCGCTCCGCTGCGCGTCGCGGCTAACCGTCTTTTTCGCCGGCGTCGTCGCCATCGCCGTCGGCGTTC
>CAYQAJ010000256.1:0-7313 GCA_964415245.1 uncultured Pirellulaceae bacterium
GCCGACTACGTCGATCCGCCCCGCTTCGTGCCCCTGATCGGGCCGGCGCAACTGCACCACGCCCACTACAAGTGCACGATCTACTTCACGGAGGTGACGCGCGTCGGCTGGCCCGTGCCGCACACCCTCACCGACGAAGATTCGCAGGAAGTGATCTACGTCGACCACAACCACTTCCACGTGGTGGGCAATGTCGACTTCGGAGCGGGCACGCAGTACTGACAGTCGGCACGTAGCACACTCCGCGCGAGCGCAACGCGAAAACGTATCGAAACTCCTGCGAGCTCCAACGCCGAAACGATCTACGCAGCCCCGGCCGGCAGGCCGGGGTTTTTTGTTGCGCCGTTGGCGCTACTTCTTCGGGCCGACCAGCTCGATGAGATTGCCGTCGGGGTCGCGGACCACCGTCAGGAACACGCCTTCCGCCAACTCCTTCGGCAGTGGCACGGGCCCCTTGGCTACCGGTTTGACGCCCGCCTTGGTCAGCCGCGCCATCGCCGCAGTGGTGTCGGTGACGTAGATGGTGATGTAGCTGTAGCCGAGCTGCGAGTGAATGAACGAGTTGTCGCTCTTTTTGCTGTCGACTTGCGGAAGCTGCATGAGCTTAAGCCGCGTTGCCGTTTCCCCGTCACCCAGCACGAACACGCGGATCTTGAGGGGTTGGCTGTCGGTCAGGCCCGCGTCGGCCGCGAAGTCGCCCGCCACCGAGAAGCCATCAATCTCGGTGAAGCCCACCGCTTCGGTATAGAACTTGGCTGACTTCTCCACGTCGGCAACCACCACGCCCAGGTCGATCGTGGTGCGGGCGAACTCGCCTTCGGGCTCGTCCTGCCCGCGGGCCGGAGTTGCCGCGAGTATCGCGCCGAGCATCACAGCGACCGAAAGAGTGAGCGCACTAATTCCACGAAACGGAGCCAAAAGTCGAAGCGCCATGGTTGTTCTCCTCGGTGGGTGGTTTGCGTGGACGGCGGCGCCGCGCAGGTCGCCGATGTCGGGAATCGCATGTATGGTAGGTTGGCACGGTCGCGCCTTCAACGACTGGCGGGCGGCGCCTCGCGGCTTTTTATCGACGGCGAAGCCCTGTGCGGGCCGCTGATCGCTCGGCAAAACGCTTGAAACCAAGCCGCGTCTCGGGTTACGTTAGGGAGTCTCCTATGTAACGAATTCGATTGAGGGACCTGGGATGCAAGTGGGAAAACGGATCGGCGGTCTACTGGCGTTGGCGGCGTATGCTGCCGTGTTCGCCGTTCGAGTACCCGTCGTCGTTCCGGCAGAGTCGGGCGATGAGACGTCGGATCAAACGGCGCTAGGGGCTGACGCCGATACGCTCGCCTCCGCCGCAACGATCGACGCCGCATCCTTCTCCACCGACGATACCCACTGGGCTTACCAGCCGCTCTCTACGTCGCCGCCGCCTGAGTTCTCCAGCCGCGACTGGGTCAACAATCCCGTCGACGCCTTCATCGCCGCCCGGCTCGAATCCAAGAACCTCGTTCCCACGCCTGAGGCCGACAAGCGCACGCTCATTCGCCGCGCGATGATCGACGTGCTCGGCCTGCCGCCGGCGCCCGAGGAGGTGGCCGACTTTCTGGCCGATGAGCACCCGGACGCCTACGAGCGGATGATCGACCGATTGCTGGCCTCGCCCCATTTCGGCGAGCGTTGGGCCCGACACTGGCTCGACCTCGCGCGATACGCCGAGAGCGACGGCTACAAGGCCGACGTGCTGCGCGAGGGAGCGTGGCGGTATCGCGATTACGTGATTCGCGCACTCAACTCCGACAAGCCGTACGACCGATTCATCGCCGAGCAGCTTGACGGCGACGAGCTGTGGCCCGAAGATGCCGACGCCCTGATTGCCACCGGCTTCCTGCGTCACTGGCCCTACGAAGACAACGGCCGCGACCTCGACCACCAGTGGCAGGCCATTCTGAACGACGTGACCGACGTCACCGCTCAGGTGTTTTTGGGCATGACCATGCGCTGTGCCCGCTGCCACGACCACAAGTTCGACGCGATTCTGCAGCGCGACTACTACCGCTTCCAGGCGTTCTTCGCCGCCATGCGGCCGGTGAACGACCTGCCGGTGGGTCCGCCCGATGCGCTGGTCGGCCGAAGCGAGCAGCTCGCCCGCTGGGAACAGGCGACCGCCGAGCTGCGCCGCGAGCGCGAGAAGCTCGAAGCTCCCTACATCGTGCAGATGCAGAAGTCGATGGGGGGCGTGTTCCCGCCGCACATTCAACAGATGATCGAGATCGCGCCCGACGAGCGAACCCCCTACCAGCGGCAGCTCGTGGTGCTGGCCGGCGAGATGCTCCGCGTCGACCGCGCGAAGATGTCGGAGGTCATGCCCGAGGAGGTGCGCACCCAGTGGGAAGATCTGAACGCCCGCATCGCCGAATTCGATTCGCTCCGTCCCGGCGAGATGCCGACTGCCCGCGGTGTGCGCGACATCGGCCCCGAGGCGGCGCCGGTTTATGTCGGCGGTGAGCCGAAAGGCGAGTGCGTCGAGCCGGGCTACCCGTCGGTGTTCGACGACGTGCCGGCCGCGATACCGCCGATCCGCGATCACGCGGCGACGACGGGCCGCCGAACGGCGCTGGCGCGGTGGATCGCCGACGCGCGTAATCCGCTCACGCCGCGCGTCGCCGTGAACCGCGCGTGGCAGCACTTGTTCGGCGCGGGGATCGTAGGCACCTCGGGCGACTTCGGCGTCATCGGCGACTGGCCCACGCACCCCGAGCTGCTCGATTGGCTGGCCGCCGACTTTGTGCGCAGTGGCTGGAGCACGAAGCACACATGCCGGCGGATCCTCAATTCGGCCGCGTACCGGCAACGGTCGCTGTTACCGAACGACGATCCTGCGCTGGCCGCCGACCCGCACAACGAATTGGTGAGCCGGCACACGGTTCGCCGTCTCGATGCCGAGGTGATGCGCGACGCGATGCTCACCGTGAGCGGCGAGCTGAACGATGCGATGGGAGGCGAGAGCGTGCTCCCCGTTTTGCCCGAGGGGCTCAGTGGCCGATACGGCTGGAAGCCGACGCCGGGCGAAGCGCAGCAATCGCGGCGATCGATCTACCTGATCGTCAAGCGGAACGTGAACCTGCCGCTGCTGTCGGCGTTCGACGTGCCCGACAGCCACGAGGTGTGCCCCCGCCGCGTCGAAACCACGACTCCCACGCAAGCTCTGATCCTCCTGAACGACGACTGGCCGCTCGAGCGCGCCCGCGCCATGGCCGACCGGGTGCTACGCGCGACGGTTTCGGATGCGAGTAGCACTGGCAACGCGGCGACCGAAGGCGACGCGGCGACTGACACCGACGCCGATAGTGCGGTCGATTTGCGAGCGCTCGTGGCCCGCGCAACCGATCTCGCCTTCAGTCGCCCCACCGGCGACCACGAAATCTCACTGGGCGTCGCCTTTCTGCAAGACCAGGCCCAAGTAATCGCCGACCGCCGCGCCGCCGGCCAACCGATCGCCGATCCCCCCCACATCCCCACCAGTCTCGACCCCAACCTCGCCGCCGCGTTGGTCGACTACTGCCACGTCCTGCTCAGCGCCAACGAGTTTTTGTACTGCGATTGACATTCTCATCGCAGATACAGCCTCAGATTGGGTACATCCAGGCACGGATTCGTGTTGGTAATGCATTGCACGAAATGCGTTGCCCGCTATAATACGTATAGTTACACGTATAACCGCGGAGCCGAACCCATGCAAAAGAAGCTCACGATAACCCTCGACGAAAAAGTCTACGCAGGACTGCATACAACGATTGGTCCACGCAAGATCAGCCGATTCATCGAGTCGCTCGTCCGTCCCTATGTTGTGGGAAAGGACCTCGACGCGGAATACAAACAGATGGCCAAAGACGAAGCCAGCGAAGCCGAGGCGCTCGAGTGGGCCGAAGCGACTTGTGGAGACGTCGCGGATGAAGCGCGGTGACGTGTTCTGGGTCGATTTCGAGCCGTCCGTCGGTGGTGAAATGCGCAAGCAGCGGCCGGCGGTCATCGTGAGCAACGATGCGTCCAACAAGCATCTGAACCGAATTCAGGTCGTTCCGCTTACGACCAACATCGATCGCCTGTACTCGAGCCAGGCGTTCGTGACCGTTCGCGGAAAGAAGCAAAAGGCAATGGCCGATCAATTGACCACGGTCAGCAAGAAGCGCCTGCGAAACTTCGTCGGCCGGCTTTCAAAGACCGATTTACAAGACGTCGAGCAGGCGATTCGGGTGCAATTGTCCCTTGTCCCGTAACGGCTGTCATAGATTGTTGGAAGCAATCGATGGCTCGAGAGTTGGCGAGAATCAAGAAGTTGTACCGGCGCCTCATCGCGAGCGGCTCCACGCCGTTTCCGTGCAAAGGCGAGCGGCTGGATGTCCCGGAAAGCCACGGCGTGTACATCATCTACGGACCGCGCAAGGAAGTCTTGCACGTCGGACGCACGGTGCGCGGGAAACGCGGCCTGCGTAAGCGACTCAATGACCACCTCCACGGCGCGTCGTCCTTCTCAATTCGGTACCTTTCGGGAAAGGGATCGAGACTTCGAGGCACCCACAGCTTTTCGTTTGTCGAGGTCGACGACGCCAGAACGCGAGCACTTCTGGAAGCCTTCGCAGTTGGAAGTCTCTGCCCAAAACACCTCGGCCTCGGCCAAAATGCCGCCTAGTCCTTCGCAGTCGTATCACGCGTTGTGCCTTGTGACACAAGCGAGGTCCGATGGGTCACCGATCAACCCCGCAGTTCGCATTGACAGTTGATGGCACAGAGCATGATGGAGGTCGCTTTATGACGTTGCAAAGTCAACGCGAATGGGACGTCACGCGCGAGAAACTGTGGCTGCTGGAGGAGCGATTCGAGGCTCGCAGTCGAGAACAGGGCGGCGACGAACACGCGCGCGAGTTGAATAGGGAGGAGTGCCACGTGCCGGGCCGCGTGCCGGGGGCGGCGACGAACACACGCGCGAGTTGAATACGCGGTCGCTCAAGAAGCTGATCAATCAATTGAAAGAGGAGATCGCCCGATTCGAGGCCCGCAGCTGCAGGAAGTAAGTCGAGGCACCGACGGCCAACTGATGATCAACAACGGAGTGACGCGGGCAGCCCGGATCGCCAGACTGTCGCCCGGGACAACGGTCCGTGTGGAGGTGATCGACGACCTGCCAATTCCCGTTGGCTCGTTTCCGACGATTGGAGAGTCTATGTCATGAAAGTTTCCGTTTCAGAAGAACTGATGGAATCGATTTCCGAATTGCGGGTGCTGTTTCCCGATTGGCGCATGGGTCAGCTTGTAGCCAACTTGGTCACGGCCGCCGGTGGCGCCGATCCGGGCGCCATCTGGGACATGGAAGACGATAAGCTCCTCGCGGCCGCGCGCCGGTTGATCGAGCGCAATCGCGAACGTGGAACGACGGACGACGAATCCGGCGCGGGACGTAGCGGCTCCCTGGAGTAATACACCTTTGCCGCACGAGGTTACTGGCCGAGCGCTCGCGAACACCCGACGTGATCGCCCCCACGACCTGGCGCAGTGCGCCTCGAAGATGATATTCGTGGAGTACTTGGCGGCGACGCAATCGACGATTGTCGGCAGTTCAGGATAACGCCGTGAAATACACCGTCGTGATCGAAGAATCGGACGAGGGCTTTGCCGTTTCCGTCCCCGGGCTGCCCGGTTGTCACTCCCAAGGGGTGACCGAGGCCGAGGCGCTGGCCAACATCGCTGAGGTCATCCGCGAGTACTTGGACGTCGTCGAACACCTTGCCCAATCGCCCGGAATGAAGCAGGCCACCGTCGAGGTGTAGTCGGAAGCCGCGAAAACGAATTTACCCTTGCCCCCCCTGCCGCACGCGTCTACAATTGCTCCGGTGAATCTTCGCTCCTTGATGGCTGAGTGTGGGGAGGTTGGGGTCATGCAGCGCAGCATCGACGTAAATCCTACCTCCGAACACGAGCTGTACATCAAGCTCTTCATCACCAACGGCGGCGGCTGGTGTTGTGGCCGCGAATCATTGTCGTGACGCCGTTTCTGTCTTGAGCGCCTAGCCCTCGGCTGGTGCTCGTCTTTCCATTCGGCCTTTCGACCGTCGCTGCGGCAGGCACACGCCGTCGACTTGGCGGCATCGCGCCGACCCGTACAGGAGATTCTCCCATGACGACTACCGAACCCACCACATCGATCCTCGTCGGCGCGAGTCGCGCTTTTTGGATGATGCTCGGACCGCTGATTCTCGGCATGCTAATCTACACCATCGTCAGCACCGGAAGCGGCTGGCTCACCGCGGTCGACTTCGCCTTTCTTGTCGTGCTGGTCGGAGTGCTCGCCGCTCGATTCGTCGAGTTCCGTGGAGGCAACCCGCAAACCGCCACCGGCGAGCCAGCGACGCCGGCCCATTTGCGCCGCTATGCTCTGGTTGCGATACCTCTCGGACTTGGTGTCTGGGTGGTTGCGAATGTGTTGGGCAATCACGTGTTGGGCGGCTAGTCGGCGGCAATGCTCGTGCCGACCGCGGACGATTGCCGCATGGGAGCGGTCTGACCGAAATCGTTGCCAAGAATACGGAACTCATCGATGGGACGGCGCATCCCAATGTCCGGTGTATTCAATCCGCCGCGAAGTGGCTCGACGAGCGCTCGCGTCGGCCGTAACGCAAGTCTCTTCCGGTCACCATTAGGACTCGGATCATGAGCCGAATGCTGCTACTCGTCGCGTGCATAGCGCCACTTGGCTGTGGGAAGTTAGCCCGCGCCTTCGATCCGCCACCGGTGCGCGATTCGGTGAGCGAACCGCAGAAGAAACGCGATGACGCGAAGCGCGATGCCGACGACGCACCCGCGCCCGAGACCGAGCCGGGAGGCACGCTCGTCGAAGTGGTAAAAGAGACCAGTCTCACGTTCGACCCCAAAACGTGCTTGCGGGGCGGTGCGGGGTTCGGCTGGGGGCTCGGCTCCGAAGGCGTGAACGTGCTGGGCCGTAAGGACGGCAAGTGCATCTTCGACTACCACACCGAGTGCGAAGGGGGCTACGCCGTGTATCGCGTGAGCGTGCCCGTCGACGGCGGGCCCGTCAAAGTCGAACTGAAGAACGGCAGCATCGTCACGTCGTTCTCGCTCGACGACGCCAAGCTCCTTCGCAGTCGGAATATCCTGCTTGACCTCGGCAAACCGCGACCGGGCGCCCTGAATTGGCGGCAACAGGGCGTGCCCGATACCGACTACGTCAACTCCGTGGTCGACGTTCTCGCCGGCAAGGGCGAAGCCGCGGACGAAGGAGATCGAGTTACCGTTCGCTACACCCTCTACGCCGA
>CAYQAJ010000257.1:0-7292 GCA_964415245.1 uncultured Pirellulaceae bacterium
CGGGCGGTGTTGGAGTTCTCGGCGCGGAAGGTGGGGCCGAACGTGTAGATCTTGCCCAGGGCGCACGCGAACACTTCGCCTTCAAGCTGCCCGCTCACGGTGAGGAACGTGGGGCGGTCGAAAAAGTCGAGCGAGTAGTCAATCTTGCCGTTGCTTTTGGGCACGTTCTGCAAATCGAGCGTGGTGACACGGAACATCGCCCCGGCCCCTTCGCAGTCGCTGGCCGTGATGATGGGCGTGTTGATGTACAGAAAGCCGTCGCTTTGGAAGAAGTCGTGGATGGCCCGGCTCACGCAGTTGCGGACGCGGGCGATGGCGCCGAACGTGTTGGTGCGGGGGCGAAGGTGGGCCCACTCGCGCAGCTTCTCGAACGAGTGCCGCTTCTTTTGCAGCGGGTAGTTCTCGGGATCGGCCCAACCGTGTACGACCAACCGCGTGGCGTGAACCTCGGTCGCCTGCCCCTGCCCAGCCGACTCGCGCACCTCGCCTTCGATGGTGACGCTGCACCCGGCGGTGAGCTGCTTGACGTCGGTTTCGTAGTTGGGCAGCTTGCCATCGACGACGACCTGCACGTTGGCCATGCAGCTTCCGTCGTTGATTTCGAGGAAGCTGAAGCCCCCTTTCGAGTCGCGCCGCGTGCGAATCCACCCCCGCAAGCGCACGGTGCGGCCGATCGCGTCGCGCTGGAGCACATGGGCGATGAGCATGGTTTCCATGGGTCTATTGTGATGCCCGGCGGTGCGGTGTGGCAAGCCGCGGTGGGGCGATGTGCGTCACGCACGCCGAAACCCCGGCCTTCCGATCGGGGCTGTTGAGGTTCGAAGCGCTGCGGAACCGTCACACAGGCTCGGAGAAGTCCGTGCCGCTTGTCACGTCGCGCGACGTTCGACCCCGACGCGCCAGGCGCCAAAGTTGCACGAGCACCGCCAGGCCCAAAAGCACGCCCACGAAGATCACGCCGACCATGCGGGTCTTGGCCCACACGATGTATCCGCTGGCAACGATCGCCACGCCGGTTGCGATGGTCATCAGCACGTTCCACGCGATACGCCGGCCGCCGCGAGGCATGTTCTCGCGCAATAGGCTCTTCTGGTTCATCAACAGCAAAAACGACAGATAGGCGATCGGCAACAGCATCAGGCCGAAGATCGACGTGGGAATCGCCAGCGCGAACCCGGCGCGACTCCAGATGAACGGCCCGAGCGCCCCCACGCCGGCCGGAAGACATGCGAGGCGGAAGCCCCAGCCCGTTTGCGGAATCTTGAAGATCTCGCAGATGACGAAGCCCGAGATGAGCATCAAAAGCGTGATGGTCGAGAGGGTCATGCCGACCACGCCGATGCCGAACAGCAGATCGGCGGCGCCGCCGATGGGGCGCGATCCGTCGGTGCTGGCCGCCGAGTTGGCGGTGAGTGGCGAAAGGGCTTGGGCCAGCCGATTCGAGTCGCGCTCCACCAGCATCGCCCCCAGCAGGCGATCATCGTGCGGAAGCTGCTCAATGCGGGCGTGTAGGGCCGCCGCCCCGAGGCGGATTTTCTGCTCGTCGCGCTCGGCTGGGGTCATGGCGGCGAGCATTTCGGGGCCGAGCGCTTTGGCAACCTTTGCGAACTCTTCTTCGCCCGACACAAGCTTGGCGTACGCCTCGTCGCCAATTTCGGCTTTCACGCGCTTAGCGAGCAGGTTGCGGTAATCGGCGCGTTCCTTTCCGGTGGGCTGCTGGGACACACCGCGGTCGTCGGCGTCGTCGGCAACCAGCCCCGGCACCGGCTTGGCGTGGAACTGCGCCCCGGCGGCGATCACCACGCAACTCGTGGCCAGCACGAACGGAATGAACATGCCGGTCGACAGATCGAACACCTGCAGGCCGCGGAACTCCTTCGTCCATCCCTTGCGGAGCATGGAGTAGGGAAAGAGGAAGGTCATGTTGATGCCGACGGCCGTGGCGGCGGCGGCGGCGATTCGGTCGATCTGGATCGACTTGATCTCGTCGTTCCAGAACTTCGCCAGGTTTTCCGGCATCGGCGCGATGTACTCCCGGAAACCGCTTGCCGGATTCAGCACGCTTCGCGGGTCGGGCAGAAAGCCGAGCGCGATTTCGCCCCAGGGAAGCCGACCCGAGCGGGTCATGGTGTAGACCACGAGAACGAAGCACACCACGATGACGCCCACCATCAGTTTGAGCATCCACTCGTAGAGCTTGATTCCCCAGTGCCCGCTGCCGTAGCTCCAGGTAATCAGCACGCACACGATCAGGATGCTGGCCGAGATGACGACCTTGCCCCAGAACTCCCCCAGGGGGCTTGCCGCGCCGACCGCGTGGGGCAACAGATTCTGCTGCAACACGCTGTTGGCCAGCGAGAACTGCGGCAGGCACCACACCATGTTGGCCGCCAGCGCCGCCAGAGCCCACGACCAGCCGAGCACGGGGTTCACGTGGCGATTGATGGCGTCGAAGGGGCGCTCGCCCGTCGACATGGTCACGTAGCCGATGGCGCACAGCATGACGATGCCCAGCACCATAAATAGCGGCTGCACCCAGAGCAGGGCGAATCCGGCCAGCACGCCGAGATACAGACTGCTGGCAAGCGAACCGCCGCCGAGCGTGATGGCGCTTTGCAGCCAGCCGGGCCCCGACAGACGCAGGAACGCCAGCAGCGTGGCGAACCGCCCTTTCTGCTGGGCAGCTACCAGCAACTGGCGATCGGCCTCGGCGCGGGCGTTGGTGTCGGTCATAGCTGCGATTTCATGTGCCGCGGCGTTTCGCAATGACTAACGACGTTGGGAGATAGTGCAGAGTGAAGAGTACAGAGTGCAGAATGGAGAGACGGGCCGCCGCACGTCGAGTCATTCTGCACTCTGCACTCTGCACTCTGTACTATGCAATTCGATCACGGCGTCGCCGCGTCAGCTTCATTGGTCATTGGGGCTTGGTCATTGGGATTTGCCAAGCTTCAGTGTCCCTTGTGCGCCAAGTAGCGCTCGGCGTCGAGTGCCGCCATGCAGCCTGATCCGGCGGCGGTGACGGCCTGGCGATAGTAGTCGTCGGCCACGTCGCCGGCGGCGAACACCCCTTCGACGCTGGTGTTGGTCCGCATGGGAACCGTCCACTTGATGTAGCCCTTCTTGGTCAGTTCGAGCTTGCCTTTGAGGAAGGTCGTGTTGGGGGTGTGGCCGATGGCCAGGAACATGCCGCCAGCGTCGAGTTCGCGCTTCGCGTCGTCGACGGTGCTCTGGATGCGCACGCCGGTGACGCCCTGTTTGTCGTTACCCAGCACTTCGTCGATGGTGTGATTCCACACGATCTCGATCTTGTTGTTGCTCATCGCGCGATCTTGCATGATCTTCGATGCCCGCAGCTCGTCGCGACGGTGCACGAGGTGAACCTTGGAGGCAAACTTAGAGAGGTAGGTCGCTTCCTCGACGGCCGAATCGCCCCCGCCGACCACCACCAGCGCGCGATCGCGAAAGCGGGGCAGCGCGCCGTCGCAGACGGCGCAGGCGCTCACGCCGCGATTCTTGTAGGCGTCTTCCGAAGGCAGGCCCAGGTAGTTGGCCCGCGCGCCGGTGGCCACGATCACGGCCTGCGCCAGCACTTCTTTTCCTTCGAGGGAGCGGAGGCGGAAGGGGGGCTTGCTGAAATCGACGTCGACGATATCGTCGGTGACGATCCGCGTGCCGAAATTCACCGCCTGCTGCCGCATCAGCTCCATCAGCTCGGGACCGGTCACCGCGTGCTTCTCTTCGCCTTCCTTGGGAGGCGGGGGCATGATCTCGCGGCGCGATTTCTCGATCGAGCTATCCAAAAACGCGGTCAGCATGCCGGCGGGAAAGCCGGGATAATTCTCCACCTCGGTGGTCAGGGCCAACTGCCCCAAGGGCAGCGTGCCGTTGGTCTGGTTCTCGGGCGTAATGGCCCCCTCGAACACCAGCGGGTTCAGGTTGGCCCGCGACGTGTAAATGGCCGCTGCCCAACCGGCGGGCCCGCTGCCGATAATGACGACGTTTTCGGCCACGCAGTGCGATTCCTTGTGGGGAGTGCGCCGAACGGCGCCGCGACGTTGGATTCAAGGCCGCTCATTATAGGCGGTCGGAGAGCGGAGTCTATGGTTCGCGCACGGCGTACGGCGAAGCGCGAGGGGACACTCTCGCAGATGATCGGCTTTCATTGGCTCATGTTGCCGGGTTTGACGCGGTCAGTTAATGTGACAAGCAGCGCGGGATATCGGCCGGTGTGTGGGCGACTACCCTTTCGTCGCCGAGCCCTTCGCGCGACCTCTCTCATGGCGCGAGGAACGAACCTTCCATGACGCACAGCGCGGTACTGGTCACGCTGATTTCGTTCGCGATCCTGGCCCTGGCGTACGTAGTGTACGGGCGGTTTCTGGCGCGGCGCATCTTCCGTCTCAACGATTCCCGCCCCACACCGGCGCACACCATGCAGGACGGCGTCGACTACGTGCCGACTCGCGTGCCCGTGCTGTTTGGGCACCACTTCGCTTCGATCGCAGGTCTGGGGCCGATTCTGGGGCCGGCCATCGCGGTCATTTGGGGCTGGCTGCCGGCCGTGTTGTGGGTCGTGATCGGGTCGGTACTGATCGGCGCGGTGCACGATCTGGGGGCGCTCACGGTGAGCCTACGGTATCGCGGGCGCTCGATCGGCGACGTGACGCGGGAGCTGATCGGTCCGCGGGCTCGATTCCTGTTCCTGCTCATCATCTTCTTTCTGATGTCGCTGGCGATGGGAGCGTTCGTCAATGCGATCACGTCGTTGTTCTTGAGTTTTAATCCCGACGCCATCATCCCCTCGTTCGGTCTGATGCTGGTGGCGATAGGCGTCGGAGTGGCCGTGTACAAGCTGCGCGTGGGACTGGGTCCCGCCACGGTTGTCGGCCTGCTCGCCTTCGCGGCGCTCATCGTTTGGGGCACCGAACAGCCCGTGCTGAGCTACGACTGGTTCGTAACGCCGCAAACGCGGGCGGCGGTCGAAGAGGCCCGCGCGGAGACGACGGAGGATGGCCAGCCCGTCCTGGAATCCCCTTATGGGGCAACGGCAGTCATTACACACTTGCGGGCGACGGGCCAGACCGCGGCTGCGGCCGATTTGAAGCACACGGTCGACGACATCGGAACGCTCCAGCAGCCGACGGTCCGCACCATGTGGATCGTCGTGCTGTTGGGCTACGCATTTGCCGCGTCGGTGCTGCCGGTATGGCTGCTGCTGCAACCGCGAGACTACATCAACAGCTTTCAGCTTTATTTCGCGCTGGCGCTGCTGGTGCTGGGAATGGCGGCGGCGTTCTTCACCGGGCACGAAGCCAACGTGATCGACGCGCCGATGGTGCGGTGGAACGTGCCCGATGCCGAAGGGGGCATCTTTCCCTTTCTGTTCGTGACGATCGCCTGCGGGGCAGTCAGCGGCTTCCACAGTCTGGTTTCCAGCGGCACCACCGTGCGGCAGCTCAACCGCGAGTCCGACGCGCTGCCCATCGGCTTCGGCGCCATGCTCACCGAAGGGGCGCTGGCCGTGCTGGTCATCATGGCCTGCGTCGCCGGACTGGGTGCGGTGGCGTGGCAGAACGGCGGTCCCTACACGAGTTGGAAGAGCGCCGGTGGTCTGGCTGCGCCGCTCAGCGCCGTGGTGCAGGGTGGCGGCAACTTTCTCGAGCGGCTGGGTATACCGCTGCAGTACGGCATGGCGTTTCTCGCGGTGACGGTCGTGGCGTTCGCGATGACCACGCTCGACTCGGCCACGCGGCTGCTGCGGTTCAACGTCGAGGAGATCTTCCGCTCCATGCGATTGACGGTGCTGGCCAACCGCTACGTCGCCTCGGCGGTGGCGGTGGCGGGCATCGCCATGTTCAGCCTATTGCCCGCCGGAAAGACGCTGTGGGTGTTGTTTGGCACGACGAACCAGTTGCTGGCCGGGCTGACCCTGCTGGCCGTGAGCCTGTTTCTGTTCAAGCTAGGCCGCCCCGTGTGGTACACGCTGCTTCCCATGTTCGGCATGCTGACCATGACCATCTGGGCCATGGTCGCAAAACTAGTGAATCTCTTCCACGAAAGTCCGGTGCAGTGGCTGTTGATCGGCGTGTCGATCGTTGTGCTGGCAATGACCGCGTGGCTGATCGTCGAGGCGGCGCTATCGTTCGCCCGAGGACGCGAAGGATTCAAGCTTCCCGGCGAGCCGGGCGCACGTGGCGGCGAAGAGGAGGAGCGCGACGAAGCCGCCGCGCATACGCACCTGGGTTGACCGGGGAATTCTGGTCCTGACGTGGGGCAGACATTCCTGTCTGCCGATCGATTCACCACGGTCGAAACAAACCGCATAAGCAAAGGCAGACTGGAAATCCTGCCCCACGAGCGCGCAACATGCCTCCTTCGCGTCCACCGGTTTCCGTGATTCTGATTCGCGAGCACGCCGAGCAGCTCACCGGTAGCGGATGTTGCGGCAAGCTGGAAGGAGACAATGCGCTCGTGGGCGGCCGGCCCGTGTTCACGCTGGCGCGGCGCGGTCAGCAGCAGATGGGCGTGCTGCATCGCGCGGTTCGCGAGTTCTTTCCGCCGCGCGACGGCCGCGAGCTGGTGGCGGTCGAAGTGGTCGACCCCCGCAACCAGTTGTACCTGTGGCCGAAGCTGATCGGCGACGTGCTGCGATATCGACCCGGACTATCGGCCGGGCTGCGTACGATCGCGCAGTTCTTCGCGCTGCCGGCGGTTATCGTCAACGGCCGCGTGATCAGCCGCCGCGGCCAGCCGCTCGACCCCGACACGCTGTGCCACCAGATCACGCGGCTCTTGCCAGCCGAAGACGAAACAGTCCCGGCCGGAAGGCCGAGGCGACCCTAACTCGCCGCCTTCACCTTTTCCGGCGGGGCGACCGTTTCCACCACCTCGATTGCCTTGCGCCCTTTGAGCTTGCCGGCTCGGGCATGGAACTTGGTGACCCCCTCGACGGCGACGTGCAGCAGGTTGTGGGCGTCGTTTTCGGTCGTGATGATGTCCCCCACCCGCAGTCCCCACAGGTCGGACGTGGTGATCCGCGTTTCGGCCAGCGTGACGATCAGCTCGACCAGCGAGCCGTCCAGCCGGCGGCTGATGCGGTCGGCCGATTCCCGCGTGGTGCCCGTTCGACCGTAGCTGACCCAGGTGTTAGCGGCCAGCTTACTGCTGATCCGCTCGATCGTGTTGAAGGGGATGCACAGGTTCATCATGCCGCGCACGTCTTGAATGGCCAGCTCGAAGCTGATGAGCACGACCACCTCGTTGGGAGGCACAATCTGCACGAGCTGCGG
>CAYQAJ010000258.1:0-7279 GCA_964415245.1 uncultured Pirellulaceae bacterium
CCACCTCGGCCGGCGCCGTGGAGCCGTAACTGGCGAACGCCCGGACGGCGTTTTGCACTCCCAACACGTCGTACACCCGATCATCGAGCCGGTCGTCGATTCGCCGGAACTCGTCCAGCGGCAATTTCGCCAGCGAGCACTTGCGCTCCAGAGCGGTCTTCACGAGCGCCCCCACTGCGTGATGCGCCGTCCGCTGCGGCAGGCCGCGTTGGATGAGGTGCTCCATCAGGGTGGTGGCGTCCAGGTGGCCTCGCTCCAAGCATTCCTCGATGGCGGACCGGTTCAACTCCGCCCCCGCCACCAGCGGGGCTGCTAGTTCCAGGCAGGCGTCCACGGTGTCGAAGGCGGCGAACAGCGGCGGCTTATCTTCTTGCAGATCGCGGTTGTACGCCAGCGGCAGCCCCTTCACCAACACCAGCAACGTTTGCAGCGACCCGATCACCCGCGCGGTCTTGCCGCGGATCAACTCCAGCACGTCGGGGTTGATCTTCTGCGGCATGATCGACGAGCCGGTGCAAAACTCGATCGGCAGCGAGAGGAAGCCGAACTCGTCGGTCGACCACAGGATCCACTCCTCGGCCCAGCCCGACAGGTGCAGGGAAATGAGCGCGAGTGCGAACGTCGTCTCCAATACAAAATCGCGGTCCGATGCCACATCGAGGCTGTTGGCGGCGACGCCATCGAAACCCAGTCGACCGGCCACGTCCTCGCGATTCACAGCCAGCGAAGTGCCCGCCAATGCCGCGGTTCCCAGGCCGCTTACGTTCACGCGACGCCGCGCGTCGACCAGCCGCGCCCGGTCGCGATCGAGCTTTTCGCAGTATGCCAGCCAGTAGTGAGGAGCCAGCACGGGCTGGGCATGCCGCAGGTGCGTGTAGCCGGGCAGGATCACATCGAAGTCGGCGTCGCACCGCCCCACGAAAGCACGCTGCAATTCGCGCAGCAGGCTGTCGATTCGGTCGATGTGATTCCTCACCCACAGCCGTAGGTCGGTGGCTACTTGATCGTTGCGGCTGCGCCCCGTGTGCAGCTTGCGGCCTACGTCGCCCAGACGGTCGATGAGCGCCCGTTCGACGTGCATGTGCACGTCTTCCAGGTCAGCCCGCAGCTCGAGCCGCTGCTCCTCGAACTCGGCGCGGATTTGCAGCAGGGCCTCTTCGATTTGCCCGCACTCCTCGGCCGTGAGCAGCCCCACTTCGGCCAGCATCTGCGCATGAGCGATCGAGCCGGCGATGTCGTGCGCGTACAGCCGGTGGTCGACGCTAATGCTTTCGGTGAATTTCTCAACGCGGCGGTCGGTCCCCTTGTCGAAGACCCCGCCTTTCGATGGAGTGGCCAAAGTTGCGCCTCGGGCGCTAAAGCGTGAAATTCCCGTCGTCTCTCGCTCCGCGAGAGAACGTCCCCCGCGCGGATCGAAAGTCAACTGCCGCCGCTGCGTCCTCTCGCGGAGCGAGAGGCGACTGAAAGCAACCGCTGTCGCCGCGATGCGCAGCAGCGCGAATCGAGCGAACCTTTTCATACTAAATGGCTTGCGCGCGACTGTCAACGAACCGGCGGCAGCGGCCGCTTAAATAGTAAGCAGCGGTCGATGGGAGGTTCGCGCTACGCGGCCGAGTGCAGTTTAGGCGGTGCCCGGCGAGGGCCTTCGCACTTATTAACCGGCCGCCACACAATCGATTGCGGTGCGTGCTTGCGAGGGTACGGCAGGGCGACAGAATGGCCTAGGTCTACGCGGGTACCCAGCGCCCCGTGCCCAATTGCTAAGCACGGGCCGACGCCTCGTCTGCCATCTGGGCCCGTCGAGAGAGCCAGCCCGCGATTCCACCATTGTCGCATGTACCGATTGTGGCGGCTCGCTACATGGACTTATCATAAGAACATCCTTTCGCTGGCAGACCTTGTTTGCGCTGGGTGTCCGCCGTGTCCGGCTTCGACCCCTATAACCAATGGCTCGGCATCCCGCCCGAGGAGCAGCCGCCCAATCATTACGGGCTGCTGGGAGTGCCGCTGTTCACCGACGACACCGAAAGAATCGCCCAAGCGACCCAGCAGCGGATGTCGCATCTTCGGTCGCTACACACCGGACCGCACGCGGCATTTTGCCAAAAGCTGCTGAATGAAATTGCTCGGGCCAGCGCGTGTCTGCGCAACGCGGAATCGAAAACCCTCTACGACAAATCGCTGTGCGAGAAGCAAGAGCCCAAACGGTCACGATTGCTACGGGCCAAGCCGCTGCATTCCCAAGCGCACCCCGCTGCGGCCGATAAGCAGCCTGCGCCGGCGGCGTACGCATCCTCGGCGGACAATTCGTCGCGGCCCGGCGAGGACGAATCGGCTTCGGCCGTGGAGCCGGTCGTGGTGGTTGACACGGCCGCGGTCGCCCCGCAGACCCAACCGGCACATCGTCGTCGTCGCAGAATTCCGACATGGATCATCGTGGGCTTGCCCGCCGCGTCGGTGGCCGCCGCGATCGTTGGCTACGTGCTCCTCTGCCTTGTCGTGCCCGGCCTCGACTTCCTCGACCTGTTCGGAAAGCGCGCCAACAATTCCGTCGCGTCGGCGAAGTCGGGGGGCGGTTCTTCGAACTCCGAATCCGGCGGTGGGCGCCTGGCGGCGAGCGCGAAGCGATTCAGTTCGGCGGACGACAGCGGAAGCGCGCGGCGAGAAGGTTCCAGCTCGCTGTCGACCGGCTCGCTCGGTCAGGGATTGTCGCAGCGTCCGCCGCAGCAGGGTACTGCAACCTGGCCCGACCCGGACACCTGGCCCCACCAGGCCGGTGCGTCGCAAGAGAGACTAGGGGAACTGCTGTCGGCGCGAGATGAGGCCATCGCCAAAGGCGACGTTGCCGCCGCCCTGGATACGGCTCGCGAGATCGCGCGGCACAACTTCGGCGACGGCCTGAAGGCGCAGCTCGCCGCCGCGCGGCAAATGCAAACGACCGCCGACTCCCGCTTGCTGGCCGAGCAATTGTTGCAATTGCTGGAGCAAGCGGTCCAATATGGCCGCCACGATCTGGCCAAGGAGTATCAAGACGACCTGCTCGTTGCTGCCCGCGACGCCGCTGATCCTGAGCTGCTTCGCCGGACCAGTAGTTTCGTGCTGAAGAAGATCGAACAGATCGACTTCGCGTCGTCGTCGCCGGTTAGTAAATGGACCGACTTGCTGGCCCAGATCGACGTCGAAAGGGACGTCGTGAGCGGCACGTGGACCCGCGTGCCAGACGGCGCGATCCAGGGCCGTAGCGACCGCGGGGCGCAGATTACGATGCCCTCCATGTTGCCTAAGGACTACGTAATGGAGGTCACGTTTGCGCGCGTCCTAGGCAGCAACGACGTCAGCGTGATGATCCCGGTGGGCGACCGGCATTGCATGTGCATGCTTTCGGGGTTCGGCGGGCGGGCGAGCGGTATCCAGATGGTGGACGGGGCCGACATTCGCACGAACGTGACCTCGGTTCGCCCCGGGACGATTCGAAACAACCAGCAGTACATGCTGCGGATCAACGTGGCGCTCGGAGACGAAGATCGTACCGCGCATATCGAGGTCGAATTGAACGACCTACCGTATATCTCCTATCATGGCCCCATCGAAGCGCTGGGCGCGAGTTGGCCCACTCCCGCGCAGGGCATCGCCCAACTTTGCGTGTTCGAATCCGCCGCCGTTTTCTACAGCGCGCGAGTGAGGGAGAAGTAGCCGGCGCACGAAGCAGGATACTCCGAGCTGCCTCGGCGCTGGACTAACGCGGCCGCGTTCCGGCTGACAACTAACAATCGACGTCGATAGCCAACAGCCGATAGCCGTCAGCTCAGCTCCGCGTAAAGTACTCGTACTTCACCGTCGGCTTGAACGTTTCGCCCGGGCCGAGCTTTACCTTCCACTTAACCGTCGAGCTGTTGTTCACCGCTGGGTGACCGCGATAATTCTCCCAGTCGCCGGGCACAAACGGGCCCAGCGTGATGGAACCGTCGTGCGAGACTTCGGTCACTTTGCCGCCGACGCGGAAGGTGATCTCGACCTCGATCTCAATCGACTTGTTGTTGCACAAGTCGAGCGTGGCCTCCTTGTCGATGCGGGCGTAGTTGTAATTGTCCCAAGTTAAAGCCCGCAGGTCGCGGCCGACCTCTTTCTCTTCGTAGCTGCCGCGCGTTTCGACCGAGACGGTGACCGGCACGCGGGCGGCGTCGCGCGGCGACGTATAGGTCAGCAGCTCCTGGGCCAGCGGTTGGCCTCCCTGCATGATCATCGCCGCGCCGGTCGTCCAAGGAACCTGCGTGTTGTTGGTGGGCTCGATCTGATGCCACACCTCGTTCTTTGACAACACCAGCGGCGACTGCACGCCGCTGCCGCTGGGGGCCGCTTCAATGTCGGAACGTTTCAAGTGCAGGTCCCAGGTGTACACATCGCGGTAGGGGACCTTGGTGGTGAAGATGGGCACCGCCGTCCGCTCGCCGCGCTTCAGATTGAGCCGCGGCAGGCTGTACACGAACAAGTCCTGAGCGCCGGTGGTCGTCAGATCATCGGGCAGATCGAGCGCGGCGGCATCGGCGCCCGGTTCTCCCTGGGCGGCGCCGCGGCGAAACTCGCCGCTTCGTTGCGAGTAGCTTGAGTTGGAGAAGTCGTTCCGCATTTGCCCCATCAACTGCGGGGCCGCCGCGGCCAGTGCGTCGCGCATCACGCTCTCCAGCACCAAGGGGCTGGGGGTCGTGCGGAAGCGAAAATTCGGCACGCCCACCACAATGTCGACGGGCACGTTCTCAAAGTCCTCGGCCTCGTTCAGGATTTCGCACTGCAGGGCGACCTGCGATTGCTTCATGTCGCCGTCGGGCTCCAGTCCGATACGGTACGTGGGAATCCACCGCACGCCGGGTCGGAAGTAGATGATGGATAGCGTGCGCTTCTGGTCCGCGTCGGCGAAGCGAAACCGGAGCCGCTTCGTGCGCTCGATCGTGGTGACGGTGCGGACCAGCGACGTCTTCATGTCGCGGATCGTTACGTTCTTCACCTGACCCACCGGCATCAGCACGTCGCCCGCCTCGGTCCGCAGCACGAACTGATATCCGGTAATGCCCGACACGGTGCGGGCGTTGCCCGAGGGAATGGTTTCGGTGATGGGAATGCCGGCCGCGGCGCGGGCCATGAGTTCGGCGGCTTCGGTCATCTCGAACAGCTTGAGAGTTTCGGGCGTGACCGGGGTCGACGTGTTTTCGATCAGCACTTGCTCGATGGTGCCGGTGTAGGTGCCTTTATCGGTCAGCTCGACCGACGCGGTGCGGCCCTTGTTGGCCAGCAGCACTTCGACGACTTGCGTGCAAGGGGTTTCCTTCTCGACCTTGGTGGTGTTGGTTTGCCAGCCGGCCACCATTTGCAACAGCCGCCCCTCGGCCGGCGTGGCCCAGAACGAACCGAGCACGGCGGCGTCGGGCACTTCGTCGGTGTACACCTCGCCGGCGGCATTGGTCGTGGCCTCGCCCGTTTTGACGATCAGGCAGTAGCCGTCCTTGAAGACGATGACCCGCTCGGTCTTGAGCGCGAGGCGATGAGGATCGGCGGGTTTTTCGGCTGCATCGGCTGCGTCTTCGTCCGCGCCGGCGGCAATTTCCACGAAGCCGCGCCTATCGACCGCGACGTCAAAACCCGGTGCCGCGGCGCCAGGGGGCACGATATCGGTCAACGGTAGGTCGTCGGGCGACGCTTTGTCGACCGATGCCTTTTCGGTCGATGCCTTGCTTGTGTCGGCTCGATCGGCCTGCTGTGCCGACACGGCCGCGGCCACAATCCAAACGGCCGCCAGCGACAAGGCGGCCAAACCCAAAAACGCCATGAGTTGGGGGCGAAGTTTCATCGTGCGTGTCTCCGAGGCTTCAAAAGTGGGGGAGCGTTGGTATTAGCGAAATGCGTTCGTGCGCTTGTCCCGGCGCGTGTCGGTTGCGATCGCCGGCAGCGTGATCCCGGCCGGCCTGGTTACCGCTTACTCGCTCGCGGCCAGTTTCAAGGACAAACGACGACAATCCCCGGCGATTATACGACCTTCCGCGAGCCGCCGGGGTAACAGGGTTGTAAAGCGCCTGCGAAGCCCCGCAGATACTGCGTCGCCCCTTGAAAGGGGGGCCGTAGTAGTATTAACTTTGAGGGATTTTAGGGACCCTGCGAGCGGCGAGCGTGTGGCACTATGCGCCCGGTGCGAGGGGGGCAAGGGTCCCCTTTTCGGCCGTTTTTCAACCGCCATGGGGCGAGGACCGCAGTCCGCGCCGCCGGTATCTGTCTGACATTCCAAGCACTTTCGACAACGAGCAAAGATTCTCACGGTGCCTCGCCGCAACGACATCCACCGCATTCTGCTCATCGGCTCCGGCCCGATCGTCATCGGCCAGGCTTGCGAATTTGATTATTCGGGCACGCAGGCGTGCAAGGCGTTGCGCGAGGAAGGCTACGAGGTGGTGCTGGTCAACTCGAACCCGGCCACCATCATGACCGACCCGGGCATGGCCGACCGCACCTACATCGAGCCCTTGACCTGGGAGATCGTGGCCAAGGTGATCGAGCGCGAGCGGCCCGACGCGCTCTTGCCCACGCTCGGCGGCCAGACTGGGCTGAACCTGGCCATGGAGCTCGATCGCCACGGCGTGCTCAAGAAGTGGGGCGTCGAAATGATCGGCGCTGACGCCCGCGTCATCGCCAAGGCCGAAGAGCGCGAGCAGTTCAAACAGGCCATGCAGACGATCGGGCTCGAAGTGTGCACCAGCCGCATCGTGCACACGGTCGATGAGGCCCGCGACGCGCTGAACGTGGTGGGGCTGCCGTGCGTGGTGCGTCCCAGCTTCACGCTGGGCGGAAGCGGCTCGGCCATCGCCTACAACCGCGAGGAGTTCGATTCGCTCGTTCGCCAGGGTCTCGATCAATCGCCCATTCGCGAGGTGCTCATCGAGGAATCGGTCATCGGCTGGAAAGAGTACGAGATGGAGGTGATGCGCGACCTGGACGACAACGTCGTCATCATTTGCTCTATCGAGAACTTCGACCCGATGGGCGTGCACACGGGCGATTCGATCACCGTGGCGCCGGCCCAGACGCTCACGGACAAAGAGTATCAGCGGATGCGCGACGCCAGCCTGGCGGTCATCCGCGAGATCGGCGTCGAGACGGGCGGGTCGAACATCCAGTTCGCCGTCCACCCGCAGACCGGCCGGATGGTGGTGAACGAGATGAACCCCCGGGTAAGCCGCAGCAGCGCGCTGGCCTCGAAGGCCACGGGCTTCCCGATCGCCAAGATCGCGGCCAA
>CAYQAJ010000259.1:0-7255 GCA_964415245.1 uncultured Pirellulaceae bacterium
CCCATGGGCGAATTCGGCCAGCCCGAAGACCTGGGGCCGCTGGCCGTGTATTTGGCGAGCGACGCCTCGCGCTACATGACGGGCGCCTCGTTGGTGATCGACGGCGGATACACTCTCTGGTAACTCCGCGCGCTGCGGCCCTTTTCTGTGGCCAACCGACCACGGACAACGGACGACTGACCCGCTCCGCACCTGCCCCCGACGCGCCTCCTCTGCTAAGATCACCGCGATGAAACGCATCGAAAAGCTGCTGGCCGCCAACCGCAGCGAGATCGCTATTCGCGTGTTTCGCAGCGCGCACGAGCTGTCGGTGCGCACCGTGGCCATCTACAGCCACGAAGACCGATACGCCCTGCATCGGTTCAAGGCCGACGAAGCGTACGAGGTCGGCAAGCCCGGCGAGCCGATCCGTTCGTACCTCGACGTCGACGCGATTGTCGCGCTGGCCCAGCGCGTAAGCTGCGACGCCATTCACCCCGGTTACGGCTTCCTCTCCGAAAGCCCACTATTGGCCCGCGCCTGCGAGAAGGCGGGCATCGTGTTCGTCGGGCCCGATAGCGACACGCTCGAAAAGCTGGGCGACAAGACATTTGCCCGCGTGTTGGCGAAGGAAGCAGGAGTCCCTATTCTTCCGGGTGGCATGGAGGCGGCTCGAAGCCTGGCCGACGCGAAGCGGCAATGCGGCGACCTGGGTTATCCCGTGATCGTGAAGGCCGCCAAGGGGGGCGGGGGACGCGGCATGCGCGTGGTGCGAAAGGCCGACGAGCTGGCGCACGCCTTCGAGCAGGCCAGTCGCGAATCGCTTACCGCCTTCGGCAGCGACGAGGTGTTCGTCGAGAAGTTCGTCCAGCGGGCTCGACACATCGAAGTGCAGCTTCTGGGCGACAAGCACGGCAACCTGGTGCACCTGTTCGAGCGCGACTGCACCGTGCAACGCCGCCACCAGAAGGTGGTCGAAATCGCGCCGGCACCCAATCTCGACGCCGATACGCGGGCCGCGCTGTGCGAGGCGGCACTGGCGATCGGCCGGACCGTGAACTATCGAAACGCCGGCACGGTCGAGTTCCTGCTCGATGCCGACAGCGGGCACTTTTACTTCATCGAGGTCAACCCCCGCATCCAGGTCGAGCACACCGTGACCGAAGAGGTGACCGGCGTCGACCTGGTGAAGTCGCAGATTCTTGTGGCGCAGGGCACGCCGCTCGGCGATCCCGAGATCGGCCTTGGCTCGCAGGTCAGCGTGACCACCAACGGTTTCGCCGTCCAGTGCCGCGTGACGACCGAAGACCCCTCGAACGAATTCCTGCCCGACTACGGCCGCATTTCGCACTATCGCTCGGCCAGCGGCATGGGTATCCGGCTCGACGCCGGCACCGCCTTCTCGGGGGCGGTGGTCACACCGTACTACGACTCGCTGCTAGTGAAGGTGACCGCGTGGGGGCGGCGGTTTGTCGACGCGGCACGGCGGATGGAACGCAGCCTGCAAGAGTTCCGCGTGCGGGGCGTCAAGACGAACATTCCCTTCCTCATCCGGCTGGTGCTGCATCCGCAATTCCTGGCCGGGGAGTGCACCACGCGATTCATCGACGACACGCCCGAGCTGTTCCATCTCCCCCAGCGGCGCGATCGGGCAACGCGGCTGCTACGGTATTTGGGGGAGACGATCGTGAACGGCAATCCGCTGGTGAAGGATCGTCCCCGGGCTACTCGGCGAGCGCCAGCCCCGCTGCCCGAGGTCGATTCGCGCAAGGCCATTCCCGACGGCATGCGGCAGCGGCTTCAGAAGCTGGGCCCCGAGGGGTTCAGCAAGTGGATCGCCAAACACAAGCCGCTGCTGTTGACCGACACCACGATGCGCGACGCGCACCAATCCCTGTTGGCGACGCGACTGCGTACCAAGGACCTTCTGAATATCGCCGACGCCTACGCGCGGCTTTGTCCCGAGCTGTTTTCGCTGGAAATGTGGGGGGGCGCCACGTTCGACACCTCGATGCGGTTTCTCAAGGAATGCCCGTGGCAGCGATTGGTCGCACTGCGCGAGCGCATTCCCAATATCCTGCTGCAAATGCTGCTGCGGGCATCGAACGCGGTGGGGTACACCAGCTATCCCGACAACGTGGTGCGGGCATTCGTGAGCGAGGCGGCGCAGGCGGGCATCGACGTGTTCCGCATCTTCGACGCGCTCAATTGGCTGCCCAACATGCGCGTGGCGATGGACGCCGTGTTGAAAAGTGGGGCGATTTGCGAGGCGGCGATTTGCTACACGGGCGACATCCTCAATCCAAACCGACCCAAGTACGACCTCAAGTACTACGTCGAGCTGGCCAAGAAGCTGGAGGAGATGGGGGCGCACATCCTGGCCATCAAGGACATGGCGGGCCTGTGCAAACCCGCCGCTGCCGAGCTGCTGGTCAAAACCCTCAAGCGCGAAATCGGGATACCGATTCACTTCCATACGCACGACACTTCGGGAATCCAGGCCGCGGCGATCCTCAAGGCGTCCGACGTGGGGCTCGACATCGCCGACGGGGCCATGGCGCCGCTCTCGGGCGGAACGTCGCAGCCCAACCTCAACAACGTGGTGGAGATGCTGCGCTTCGGGCCGCGCGAAACGGGTTTGAACGCCGAACACTTGAGCGCCATCGGCGAGTATTGGAGCGCGGTGCGCGAGTTTTATGCGCCGTTCGAAAGCGAGATGCACCCCGCAACCGCCGAGCTGTACCATCACGAAATGCCCGGCGGGCAGTACACCAACCTGTTGCAACAGGCTCGCGCCCTGGGATTGGCCAACCAATGGAGCCAGGTCTGCCAGGCTTACGCCGATGTGAACGCGCTGTTGGGCGACATTGTGAAAGTGACTCCCACGTCGAAGGCGGTGGGTGATTTCGCCCTGTTCCTGGTGGCGGGCGGACTCAAGGCCGACGACGTGCTCGACCCCAATCGCGAGCTGGCCTTTCCCGAATCGGTCATCAACCTCGTGAGCGGCATGATGGGGCAGCCGCCCGGCGGGTTCCCGCGCCGCGTGCGGGAGCGCATCCTGGGGGAAAGAAAGGCCGTGCGCGGACGCCCGGGTGCGTCGCTGCCGGCGGCCGATTTCGAAGATGCAGCCGCCAAGGTGAAGAAGCTGCTGCACCGCGAGCCGTTGCGCCGCGAGGTAGTCAGCCATCTGCTGTATCCCAAGGTGTTCCAGGAATTCGCGCGGCACCAGACCGCCTACAGTGACACCAGCGATTTACCCACGGCCAACTTTTTCTACGGCCAGGAGCCCGGCGAGGATATCAGCGTCGACATCGAACCGGGCAAGACGCTCATCGTCAAGTATCTCACCGCCAGCGACCCGCATCCCGACGGACACCGCACGGTGTACTTCGAGCTCAACGGGCAGCCCCGCGACGTGCCGGTCGTCGACGAGGCATTGGAGCCCGCCGACAAGCGGCGCGAAGAGGCCGATCCCGACAATCCGACGCACGTGGGGGCGAGCATGCCCGGCATGGTGGTCACCGTAGCCGTACAGCAGGGCGATTCGGTCGCCAAGGGACAAAAGCTGCTCACGCTCGAGGCGATGAAGATGGAAACCACGGTCAGCGCGGCGCAAGCGGGGCGCGTTACTCGGTTGCTCGTGAAGCCGGGGAGCCACATCGACGCCGGCGATCTGCTGCTGACGATCGAGTGACAAGTAGGTCTCGCCTGCCGGGCGGGACCCGCGTTGTGGCCGGTCTCCCGACCGAGCCACTTTGCCGACCGCAGGTCTCCTTGGTGGAGAGCCGGCGACGCTGAACCGGCGGGGTCAGGAGACCCGCGCCCAACGGGAGGCGGGGTCAGGAGACCCGCGCCGAACGAAGGCAGGTTCGGGAGACCCGCGCCGAACCAGGCACAGGTCCCGCTCGGCAAGCGGGACCTACACCACCTAACGCACGCATGAATTCGCACAACGCCGCCACGCCCGACTTCGATGTGCCGCGCATTTTGGCCGAGTCGTTCGTGCGTAGTGTCGAGTTGCGGGAGAGCACGGCTTCGACCAACGACCTGGCCGTCGAGCTGGCGGCGCAGTCCGACGTCGTAGCGCCGCTGCTCGTTCTGGCCCGCGAACAGACCGCCGGTCGCGGTCGCGGCGTCAATCGCTGGTGGTCGGGCCCCGGCGCTCTCACGTTTTCGCTCTTGCTCGACACGCACGCCGCTTCGCTCCCCCGCAGTGCCTGGCCGCGCGTGTCGCTCACGGCCGGGCTTGCGGTCTGTGAAGCACTTGACGAACTGCTTCCCCACGATCGCCCG
Organism: uncultured Pirellulaceae bacterium; assembly: GCA_964415245.1. Taxonomy (GTDB): domain Bacteria; phylum Planctomycetota; class Planctomycetia; order Pirellulales; family Pirellulaceae; genus CAYQAJ01. Next base: position 4,273 of record CAYQAJ010000259.1, read on the forward strand.
GCGCTGAAGTGGCCCAACGATGTTTACGTCAGGGACCGTAAGGTATGCGGCATCCTGGTGGAGGCGCCGTCGCACTCGGCACGCCGACCGTCGAACGATGCGTCCGCGGATTCGGACTCGTCGCATCACGAGAATCGCCTCGTGGTGGGTGTCGGGCTCAACGTGAACAATTCGCTCGCGGGCGCCCCCGCGCCCTTGTCGAGTCAAGCTATTTCGCTGGCAGACGCTTTGGGGCACTCCTTGGATCTCACGGACGTGCTTGTGCGACTGCTCAAGCGTATGGACGACTGCTGGCAAATGCTCGATGGGCACGATGCGCGGCTCGTCGAACGGTGGCAGACGTTTTGCGCCTTAAGTGGTCGCACGGTGCAGATTCAAGCTGGACCGCAGCTTCACACGGGCACCTGCCACGGCATCGATTCCGAGGGAGCCTTGCTGTTGGAATCGGGCTCGAGTGTGCAGCGCTTGTTCGCGGGAATCGTGCGCAGCGTCGAATAGCGCGACGGCGCCCGCTGCAGGGAATCGCATGAAAGCGGCTCGTGCGGTCTGCCGCAGGAAGTGCACCACGTGTCCTACTTCACGCGGTACTTGTAGATAGGCAGGTGGCGGTAATACACCTCGAGCATGTAGATCGACAGGCACGTGGCGAACAGCCGGCCGCCTTGATTGCCCCAGCGGTCGTTCGTGGGGTTCCAGCTCCCCTTTTCCTTGCCGGTCTTTAGCTGGTTCTCGGGCACCGCCTGCCGCATGACGCGGTTCCACTGATCCCAGGGTTTGCCTTCCATGTGGTGGAGCACCTGGGTGGCGTAGTACCAGTAGTAGACGTTCTGGTCGTTGTAGCTGAGCGGGTTGGCCAGCAGGTGATCGACACCCGAAGCCAGCCGCGTGTCGTCGTGCTTCCAGCCCAGGTATTGCCGGCAGAGCATCGCCTCGGCGGTCATGGAGGGCCGGGCGCCCTGTCCAGGCAGATACGAATAGCGCGTGCCCGACTCTTGCGCCACGGAGTCGAGGAACCTGGTTACGTTGTCGAGCGTGGGGCTGGGCACTTCCAGTCCCGCCATCAAGGCGCTTTGCAAGGCCATGACAAACCAGCCGGTGACCGACATATCGCTGTCGTTGCCGGGGTAATACCGCCAGCCGCCTTCCGCGGCCTGATTCTTGACCGCGTAGTCGATGGCCAACTGGGCGGGTTTGCGAAACTCCTGATCCTTGGTCATGCCGTACAGCTCGCAGATGGCGATCGTGGCCTGGGCCTGGCTGTAGAGGCGCTGGCGGCCATCGGCAGACGTGCTGTCGAAAAAGTCGCCGTCGTCGTTCTGCATTTCCAGCATTGCCTGCCAGCCCTTGGCTACTTCCTTCTTGAAGTCGCCCTCGCGATGCGTGTGGCCTGCGCCTTGAAACGCCAACAGCGCCATGGCCGTGGCGGCCGTGTAATTCTCGTTCGGGCTACCGTTGGTATACGGGCCCTTGAGGCTCCAGCGACCATCCTTTTGCTGGTTTCTCTTGAGCCATTCGAGGCCCAGGCGCACAGCCGCCTCGGTCGTCGCGTCGCCGCCGTAAGCCGCCAGCAGCGCTTGTTTCATTCCCTTTTCGCGGCCCGAGAGGGCCATGCCAATGCTCGGCGCCTTGATGGTGTCGGTGGGCAGAAAACCGTCGAGCGTCGGCGTCAGATCGGGCGGAGCGGCGAGCGGATCGTCGACCGCCAGCGTGTCGAACGCCAGCACCGGCTGCAACACGTCGATGGGCTCGAGCGTGGCCATTTGCAGGTTGGCGTCTTCGAGCTGCTCGCCGAGCTGCTCGGCATAACGAACGTCGAGCAGCTCGATCTGGCGGTCGAAGAACTGCGGCAGCGTCCACAGCGCCAGCACGATCAGCAGAATCATGTGCACGACCATGCTCACCAGCCACGGCGGCGCCGTGCGGAACAGCCGCCGCGACTGAATAGCTTCTTCCTCCTCGGGTTCCATCGTCGCCACGTCGGCCGTTGCCGCGCCCGGGGCGACTTTCACCGGCACAGGTGTCGCGGAAACAACCTGGGCCTGAGCAGCCCTTGTTGCGGGAGCCGCATGAGACGAAGCCGCGGCAACCGGAATCGCGCCGTGTGTCGGCGCCGCGGCAACCGGCTTTGCCACAACCGGCTGCGTCACAACCGGCTGGGCCACAACCGGCGTGGTCGGCGAATGGGGTCGCACCGGCGTGGCCACGGAAATCGGCGCTGCTGCCCCCGGGCTGGCAGGCGAGATAGCCGCGGGTCGCACGGGAATCGGCGCCGCCGCCCGGGGCTGACCGGGGCCCGTCGGCGATTGCGCTGCGCCAGGCGCCGAATGCGCTGCACCAGGCCCTGGCTGCGCCGCAACCGGCGGCACCGGCGCGGCAGACGCCTGCGGCGGTTTGGCCGCTTCGCCAGCGGGCAACGGTCGATTGGGAAAAGGGGGAGGCGACGACACTCGAAGAGCTCCCGAAAGAATTGCCTGTACCAGTCTAGCAGGCATCCAGGGGACTGCCAAGCAAGAAGTGCTGGCTGCGTAGAATGTTGCGTCACGATCGGCCGAACCTGCGGCACGATCGGCCGAATCTGCGGCACGATCGGCGCACGATACTTCGCATCACCCTCTTGCTTCGCATCGATAACGCATGGCACCCTCCGACGATAAGCCTCTTGATGGAGCGTGGACGGCGGAACCGCTCCGCGACTCAAGATGCGGCGCCCCAATGCTCTTTGCGACGCATGCCTTCGGGCCAAAAGTCGCCAATGCCCGCGGCGCTGCCCTCGACTCGGGGGCGTATACGGGTAGAATAGTGGTTGACATTTGGCGGCTGCGAGCCGCGTGTGCGGATCGTGCCGTTATCCGTCGCACATGCGACGGTTACGCGAACGTCCGACGTCGCGTGCCGAGTCAGCCAATTCATGACGCGGGGTGGAGCAGCCCGGTAGCTCGCGAGGCTCATAACCTCGAGGTCACAGGTTCGAATCCTGTCCCCG
>CAYQAJ010000260.1:0-7209 GCA_964415245.1 uncultured Pirellulaceae bacterium
CTGACGTGAACCCCTACCGAGCCCACGGACTGCCGTCCGTGGGTCTCCCCGCGATTCCGCGTAATTGAGTTCGCAAAAATCCAGCCGCTGCCGTGTGCCCTCTTCTTAACGCACTGTTAACGCGGGCGCAACGCCAACACTCGCCACGGTAGCCAGTCTAGGTCCAACGTGGTAGAAAAAAGGCGGCCAAGGCCAGTGGCTGGGGGCCGGCACGGTTGGCCGCGTTCGGTTTGCGCACGTTGACCCTCTCCGCGTCGTAGCTCCATGCCCGCATCACGCACTCCAGCCCGCGCGTCGAAAAGCAAGGCGACATCGCGCGCTCGCCGTCGCACGCAGCGCTCTACGAGTTCCAGTCCGACCAAGGACGGCGCGTGGGTTGGTTTCGACCTGGGCGGGACCAAAATGCTCACCGTCGTCTACGACGACGAGTTCCAGCCACTGGCGCGGATTCGCAAGCGAACCAAGTCACACGAAGGGGCCAAATTCGGACTCGAACGCATCATTGGCATGATCGGCGCCGCGCTGGGGGAAGCGGAAATCACGCCGGATCGCGTCAAAGGCGTCGGCATCGGCTGCCCCGGGCCTTTGGACGTCAAGCGCGGCGTGATCCTCGACGCCCCCAACCTCGGCTGGCAGCAGGTGCCCATTCGCGCCGTTCTGGGCAAGGCGATCGGCGCTCCCGTGGTAGTTGCTAACGACGTTGATTCCGGCGTCTACGGTGAGTACCGCTTCGGGGCGGCCAAGAACGCGCGGTGCGTGTTGGGTGTGTTTCCCGGCACTGGCATCGGCGGCGGAATGGTGTACGAGGGGCGTATCTTCAGCGGAGCCACGCGCACCTGCGTCGAGGTGGGCCACATTCAGGTCATGCCCGGTGGACCGCTGTGCGGATGCGGCCACCACGGTTGCCTGGAAGCCGTAGCGAGCCGGCTGGCCGTTGCGGCCGCCGCGGCCCAGGCCGCCCAACGTGGCCAGGCGCCGAATCTTCTCGAGGCTGCCGGAACCGATCTGGCGAAAATTCGCAGCGGCGTTCTGGCGGCGGCCATTGAAGCGGGCGATGTCGTGATCGAGCGGATCGTACGCGACGCGGCCACCCACATCGGCACCGCGGTCGCCGGCGTCGTGCATCTGATTGCACCGGATGTCGTCGTGCTGGGGGGTGGACTCGTCGAGGCCATGCCCAAGCTGTACGTGGAAACGGTCACGCGGGCGGCCCAAGCGCGCGTGCTGCCCGCCTATGCCGGCACGTTTCGCGTCGTGGCTGCCGCGCTCGACGACGACGCCACGGCGCTCGGCGCGGCAGCCTGGGCTCGCGAAAACGTCGCCGAGCAAGCGGAAGCCTCGTGAGGTGTCGGGCATGTCGGCAGATTCATCCAGCAGCACGGTAACCTCGGCGGCGCGTCCAGCGACACCGGCCTTCAAGCCGGTGGGCGTGATCGACATTGGCGCCACGTCCATCCGCATGGCTGTCGCCGAAATCGGCGAGGGGGGAGCCGTACGCACGCTCGAAACGCTCTCTCAGGCCGTCAGCCTGGGCAAGGACACGTTTATCAAGAGCGCCATCGACAAAGCTACCATCGAGCAGTGCGTCCGCGTGCTCAAGAGCTACCGAGCGCGGCTGCAAGAGTTTCAGATCACGCATCCCTCGCAAATTCGCGTCGTCGCCACCAGCGCCGTGCGCGAGGCCGAAAACCGCCTGGCCTTCCTCGATCGCATCTATATCGCCACGGGGCTGGAGGTCGAGCCGCTGGAAGAAGCCGAGGTCAATCGCATTACCTACCTCGGCATTCGTCCGCTGCTCGAAGGCCACACGGCTCAGGCCGATGCCCGCACGCTGGTGATCGAGGTGGGCGGGGGCAGTACGGAGTTGTTGGTGGTGCGCGGCGAAAGCGTTCTCTTCTCCCACACGTACCGCCTCGGTTCGATGCGGCTCCGCGAAACGCTCGAAGCCTATCGCGCCCCGACGATCCGGCTGCGGCACATCATGGAAAGTCAGATCGCCCGCACGGTCGAACAGGTGCGCCAGCACGTTTCCGCCGACGGGCCGGTCGATATGATCGCCCTGGGAGGCGATGTCCGTTTCGCCGCGTCGGAGCTGTTACCCGATTGGGACCACGTTTCTCTGGCCCGCCTCGAGCTGGTCGACCTGACCCGACTTACAGATCGCCTCCTCAACCTCACCGACGATCAGATCGCCCGGCGTTACCATCTCAGCTTCGCCGATTCCGAAAACGTGGGGCCTGCCCTGTTGACCTACGTGCAGCTTGCCCGCGCCTTTGACCTGCCCCACGTGCTGGTGACGCATGTCACGCTTCGCGACGGGCTACTGAAGGAGATGGCCGCCGAAGAGGCCTGGACCGAGGAGTTCAGCAACCAGATCATTCGCTCCGCCCTCGACCTCGGGCGCAAGTTTGAGTTTCACGAAGCGCACGCCCGGCACGTGGCCGAGCTCTCCCGCATGCTGTTCCGACAGCTTCGCGGAGAGCACCAGCTCGACGGCCGGTACGAGCTGCTGCTCTTTATCGCGGCCCTGCTGCACGAGATCGGCCTGTTCGTGAGCAATCGCAGCTACCACAAGCACTCGATGTACCTGATCCGCAACAGCGAGCTGTTCGGCCTGGGGAGGCGCGACGCGCTGTTGGTATCGCTGGTGGCGAGGTACCACCGCCGCTCGTCGCCGCTGCCAACACACGAGGGATATGCCACGCTCGACCGCGACCAGCGCGTGGCGGTGGCCAAAATGGCGGCGCTGCTGAGGGTGGCCGTGGCGCTCGACGAGTCGCGCAGCCAGCGCGTGGGTGAGGTGAAATGCGCCGCCGAGGACGGACGCGTCGTGGTCAGTGTCCCCGGCCTCGAGGACCTCTCGCTCGAGCAGCTCGCCCTCGATCAGAGCGGAACACTGTTCGAAGAGACGTTCGGCATGCCTGTGCTGCTGCGCACCGTGCGAAGCTAAGTTGCGTCGACTCAGCGATCGGCCGCCCCCTATCTCTGCCATGAACGCGACTCCCTCCAAATACATCAACCGCGAACTGAGCTGGTTGGAATTCAACCAGCGCGTGCTCGATGAGGCGCGTAACCCGGACGTGCCGCTATTGGAGCGTCTGCGATTTCTCGCCATCACCGTCTCGAACCTGGACGAATTCTTCATGGTCCGCGTGGGGGGACTGCGCCTGTTGACGCAGCGCGGCGTCGCCCGCCCTGATCCCGCCGGCATGACGCCTGCTGAGCAAATGGGCGTGGTCGGCCGCCGCACGCGCGACATGGTCACCGCCGAGTACGAGTGTTACCTGGGTGAGCTCGAACCGGCCCTCAGCACCGCGGGAGTGCGCCGCGTGCATCCGCCGGATATGACCGAGAGGCAGCGCGACGGCGCCACGAAACTGTTCGAGAGCGACATCCGCCTTATTCTCACGCCCATGGCGGTGACGGGCGCGGATGACTTTCCGCTGTTGGTCAATCTGTCGCTCAACGCGTGCGTCCGTCTCGCCCCCGCTGCCGCTGAGCCTAACGTCCCGCGGTTCGCCGTCATCCCGCTGGGCCAGGTGGTGCGGCGGTTCGTCACGCTCCCCTCCGACGGCGGCTACTCGTTCATCATGCTCGAAGACGTGGTGGCGATGCTCATCGACCGCTTCTTCCCTGGCGAGGACGTGTTGGAGTGCGTCCCCTTCCGCCTCACTCGCAATGCCGACATGGGCCTGCGCGAGGATCAGGCATTTGACCTCTTGGCCGAGATGGAAGAGCTGCTCGACGCCCGCAAAGAGAGTGACTGCGTGCGGCTGGAAATCGCCGACCACGCCAGCCCCGAATTGCTTAGCTTTCTGCGCGAGGCGCTCGGGCTCGGCGAGGGCGACATGTTCGCGGTGCCCGGCCCGCTCGACCTTTCCGCCTTCCGCCAGTTGGCCGATCTGTCCGGCTTCGACGATCTGCGCTATCCCCCGTGGCCGCCGCAGCCCTCGCCCAGCGTCGACCCGACCGTGCCCATGTTCGACGAGCTGGCCCATCGCGACCTGCTTCTCTATCACCCGTACGAGAGCTTCGAGCCCGTTGTACGGCTCATCGAGGAGGCGGCCCGCGACCCCGACGTGTTGGCCATCAAGCAGATTCTGTACCGCACCAGCCGCGACAGCCCGGTGGTGGCCGCACTGGCCCGCGCCGCGGAAAACGGTAAGTACGTTACCGCCGTGGTCGAGCTCAAGGCCCGCTTCGACGAGGCCCGCAACATCGAATGGGCCCGCAGCCTGGAGCAGGCCGGCGTGCAGGTCATTTACGGCATCAAAGGTTTCAAGACTCACGCCAAGGTTTGCATCATCGTCCGCCGCGAGCCGCAGGGCATTCAGCGCTATCTGCACCTGGGCACCGGCAACTACAACGAGCAGACAGCCCGGCTATACAGCGACGTCAGCTTCATGACCGCCAACGAGGAGCTGGCCGCCGACGCCACCAACTTCTTCAACGCCATCAGCGGCTACTCGCAGCCGCAGCGATTTCGCAAGATTGAGGCCGCCCCCATCGGGCTGCGCGAGCGGCTCACCGAGATGATCGAAAACGAAACGCACCGCAAGCAGCAGGGACAGAAAGCTCAGATTACGGCCAAGCTCAACTCGCTAGTCGACCCGCAGATCATCGACGCGCTGTACTCGGCCTCGCAGGCGGGAGTGAAGGTGCGGCTCAACGTGCGGGGCATTTGTTGTTTGCGTCCCGGCGTACCCGGCTTGAGCGAGAACATTTCGGTGGTGAGTATCGTCGACCGCTATCTCGAACATGCCCGCATCCTGTACTTCTACCACGGCGGCGACGAGCGGGTGTTCATCTCCAGCGCCGACTGGATGCCCCGCAATCTCGACCGCCGCATCGAGCTGTTAGTGCCGGTCGAGGATCCGGCGAGCCAGAAGCGGCTGATCGCTATTTTGGAGTCGCACCTGCAGGACACCGTAAAGGCCCGCCAGCTTACGGCCGAGGGAGTGTACGAGCCGGTGAAACCGCGCGGCCGCCGCAAACCCTTCCGCAGCCAGGAGGAGCTTTACCGCCGTGCGTGCGAGGCAGTGAAACAAGAGGAGCAGTTCAAGCGCACCGCGTTCGAGACGCACCGCAAAGCGGCGTCGGGATCATAAACGAAGAGAACCGTCGGGGACTGGCTCATTTTGCGCAGTCCGCGGAGCAAAATGTGCCTGTCCCCTTCTCTGGACGGTTTTCGGATGTAGGAAGAGGGACTTCGTTTCGGGCCCGCCCATGATGAAAACCGTTCTTCTCCTTCGCCACGCTAAGGCCAGTCGCGACGATCCGGATTTGGCCGATCACGATCGACCACTTACGAATCGCGGACGTCGCGATGCGCGACGCGTGGGCCGGCTGATGAAAGACGAGGGACTCGCGCCCGATTCGTGGATCAGCTCGACCGCGGTCCGCGCCCGACAGACGGCCGAACTGGTGGCGGGCATTGTGGCCGACGCCAAGCTCGTACATCACGAACGCTCGCTCTACCTGGCTCGGCCCGAAGCGTATGTCAGCGCCCTTCGCGCGCTGCCCGACGACGTGAACTCGGCAATCGTCGTCGGCCACAACCCGGGCCTTGCAGACTTCGTCGCCCTTCTCACGGGCCACGACGAACACCTGCCCACCGCCGCGCTCGTCGTGCTCACGTTTCCCGACAAGACATGGCACCGCATCGGCCGCCCAGGGACCGCCAAGTTGGTATCGACCTGGCGACCGAAAGACCTCGAATAATGTGGCGCCGCGTCGTTCGGCCGAGCGAGAACGTGCCAAGTCATTGTGTTGGTTCGAGCCTCACGGTAACAGGTGGCAACGGGAGCTCGGATTTGTCCTTTGCACTTCCGAAAACCGATTCCAACGTCGCGCTGTATCGAGAGTATCCCTCCCTCTCAACTTCAAGCCATTGATCCTGCGCAAAAATGACCTTCACTTGCCTGCCGTGCCATTTCGATCGCGCAATGATGGGAAGGTAGTACACGACGGTCGCGCTGCCATCGGTTCGCGAATTCGATTCGTGCCTCACCTCCGACGGAAGACTAGCCGCATTCGGGGTTTCGCGTGGAGACGAGGACAAATCCAGAGCGCGCACCCTGGCGTTTGACAAAGGCTGCCCAGACGCATCATCGAGGACCACCACTGCAACGGATACGTTCGTATGTCCATCGGCAATCGCGCCCATGTCCATCGTGCCACTGAGGACGCCGATGACGACACCGGCGAGAAGCCACCCGAAGGGATTGCGCCGATATGCTACGCCCTGGATAATGCCCCAGATGACCACGGCACCGCCCAAGGCGGCCACACCGATGCTCTCGCGCCACGCACGCGCGGCGGCGAATGCCACACACAGGCTTGTCACGAAGTACAGGAGTGAGACGATCCCATAACGAAATCGTGGCCGTGAGCGAGGCGTTTGGGGTGCGTCCATGACTGCATTATCCCTCGAAATCCGCGCGCAGGAAATCGAAGTCGCAGCCTTGGTCGGCTTGGAGGATGTGCTTCGCGACGAGCCAGCGGTAGCCGCGGCGATCTTCGGGCGTTGAGTGTCGAAGGGAATCGTCTGCTTGAGCTGCCAGTCGGCGTTCGATTTCTTCCGGCGGCACGAGGAGCTCGAGTTTTCGCGCGGCCACATCGAGCTCGATCATGTCGCCGGTTTGCACTGCCGCCAGAGGTCCGCCGGCTGCCGACTCGGGCGCGACGTGTACGATCACGGTGCCCGAGGCAGTGCCGCTGATGCGGGCGTCGCTGATGCGGACCATGTCGCGCACGCCGGCCTTGAGCAGCTTCTGCGGTATCGGCAAAAGGCCCCACTCGGGCATGCCGGGCGCACCCAGGGGTCCCGCGCCGCGGAGTACCAGCACATCGTCGGCATGGACATCAAGGTTCGGATCGTCGATTCGCGCTTCCAGATCGTCGTGGCCGTCGAACACGATGGCCCGACCGCGGTGTCGCAGCAAATTGGGCGACGCCGCGCTGCGTTTGATGACCGCGCCACCAGGTGCCAGGTTCCCATTGAGCACGCACAACCCGCCATCGGGCCGCAGCGGCGATTCAAGCGACCGAATCACCTCTCGGTTATCGTTGCGCGCCCCCGCAAGATTCTCGGCCAATGATTTGCCGCTCACGGTGAGGCAGCTCGTATCCAATAGCGGGGCCAGTTCGGCCAACAGCGCCGGAGCGCCGCCCGCGTATTCAAAATCCTCCATCAGAAACGCGCCCGAC
>CAYQAJ010000261.1:0-2956 GCA_964415245.1 uncultured Pirellulaceae bacterium
GGTGGCGCTGGCGACGTTCGTCACGGTGGTGGGGTCGGGCGTGGCCAAGCTGGGACCGCTGGGTTACGTAAAGTCATTCGTGCCGCACCTGGGGTTGCCGCTGTTGGCATCGCTGCCGTTGATCGCCGTAATCTTTCCGATTGAAGTGGGGGGACTGTGTATCAAGCACACGGTCTTGGCGGTTCGTCTGCTGGCCAACATGATGGCGGGGCACCTGGTCTTGGCCGTGTTGATCGCGTTCATCGCGGCCGCCTGGAAGAGCATGGTCGTTTTCGGCGTCATGCCGGCCAGCCTGCTGGGCGCCACCGCGCTGAGCCTGCTGGAATTGTTCGTGGCGTTTTTGCAAGCTTACATTTTCACGTTTCTGGCTGCCGTGTTTCTGGGCATGGCGGTTCACCCGCATTGACCGCCCGCTGGGCCGTCGATTCGACATCACAAACGAGGAGACCCATTCCGTGGCAAATTGGTTCAGAATTGCGGCGATCGCCATGTTGGTCATGCTGATCGCCACGCCGGCAATGGCGCAAACCAGTGAATTTGGTGTGTTGGTGGGCGGTGCGGCCGGAGCCGGATTGGTTCTGATCGGCGCCGGTTACGGCATCGGACGCATCGGCGCTTCGGCCGTCGAAAGCATGGCGCGGCAGCCCGAAGTGGCCGGCAACGTGCAGGTGGCCATGATCATCTCGGCGGCACTGATCGAAGGCGTGACGTTCTTCGCGCTCGTGATTTGCTTGATGAGCCTAACGTAGAGCACCGCCGGAAACGAGCTCCCATGAAACTGCCGCACATTGCAGCAATCGTGACCAGCGCGCTGGTTGCCATGGTTGGCGTCGGCGCCTGGCCCTATGCGCCCTCGTTTCCAGGCGCTCCGTGGGCGGCGGTGCGCGCCGAAGACGTGCCGCCCGATGCTGCGAATAGCTCGTCGAGCGAAGCCGGCAAGTCGGCGCCCGCGGGCAAGTCGGCCGAAGAGTCGCCGTCGCCGCTGCCGTTCGACCCCGACCTGGCGATCTTCACGGCAATCGTCTTTCTGGCGCTGTTGGCCGTGCTGACCAAGTTCGCCTGGAAGCCGATCGCCGCGGGGCTTACCAAGCGTGAGCAGTCGATCGCCGACCAGATCGACGAAGCGCGCAAGGCGGCCGAGAAGGCCAACGAGTCGCTCGGGCAGTATCAGGCGCGAATCGCGGCCGCCGAGGACGAAGTGCGGCAATTGCTCGCCGCCGCACGACGCGACGCCGATGCCGCACGCGACCGAATCGTGGCCGAAGCCCGGGAGGCGGCCGACAAGGAACGCGTGCGGGCGATTGACGACATCCGGGCGGCCAAGAACGCGGCGCTAAACGAATTGGCGCAAAGGTCGGTCGACGCGGCGATCGAGCTGGCTGGGCGCGTCGTGCAGCGCGAGCTGAAGCCGGCCGATCACGCCCAGCTCATCCGCCAGGCGGTCGAACAGTTTCCCAGCCGCAATTGACCGGCAGAATCGTCCATGGCACCCAGCGACGGCAACAATGCAACGTTCGATCCCGGCCGGCAGTACCTGGGCACAGTCTACGCCAAGGCGCTTCTGGGCGCTACCGAGGCGGCGGGGAAAACCGCACTGGTGATGGAACAATTCGACTCGCTGTTGGCCGACGTGCTCAGCCGCACCCCCCGGCTTGAGGCCGTGTTTGCTTCGCCCCGCGTGCCGGTGGCCGAAAAGGTGGGCATGCTCGACCGCGCGCTCGGTTCGAGCATGGATCCGCTGATGCTCAACTTTCTCAAAGTGGTTGCCCAGCACGGCCGGCTCGATTGCCTCAGGGCCATTAACAAGGCAGCGCACCGCATGTGGAACGACCTGCGCGGCCGCGTCCCCGTCGAGTTTCGCTCGGCCCAGCCCATGGAAAGGACCGACCTCGACCTGGTGACCGGCCGCCTGCGCACCGTTCTGCAAAGCGAGTTGGACGTGAGCCTGCGTGTCGATCCCGCAATTATCGGCGGGCTCGTCGTGCGGATCGAAGATACGCTGTACGACGGCAGCGTGCGCAACCGCCTTTCGCGGTTGCGCAAGGAACTGCTGCAAGGTGCTCAGCGCGCCATCCGCCAGTCGGCCGATCGCTTCGCCCTGGAGTCGTGACCAGCCGCGCCATCCCGACACCCGAGATCATTCCCAAGGTAAGCATCGTTCTCCCCCTCCCCCGCAGACACCGAACTCCACGCCACCTGCCATGAAATTCAACGCCGACGAAATCGCAGCCGTCCTGCAGCGCGAAATCGAGCAATACGAGAGTCAGATCGACGTCCGCGAGGTCGGAACCGTGCTCGAAGTGGGCGACGGTATCGCCCGCGTGTACGGCCTGTCGGGCGTCATGGCCGGCGAAATGGTCGAATTCCCCGGCGGGATCAACGGCCTGGCGTTCAACCTGGAAGAGAACAGCGTCGGCGTGACGATCCTGGGCGACTTTCTGCAGATCAACGAGGGGGACGAGGTCAAAACGACCGGCCAGCTTCTCTCGGTTCCGGTCGGCGAGGCGGTGATGGGCCGCGTGCTCGACCCGCTGGGCAACCCGCTCGACGGCAAGGGCCCCGTCGATTCCAGCGAGCGCCGCCCCGTCGAGTTTCACGCGCCCGGCATCGTCGCCCGCCAGCCGGTCAAGGAGCCTCTTCAGACCGGCCTCAAGGCGGTCGATTCCATGGTGCCGATCGGCCGCGGCCAACGCGAGCTGATCATCGGCGACCGCAAAACGGGCAAGACCGCCATCGCCTTGGATACGATCATCAACCAGCGCGAATCGGGCGTCCGCTGCTTTTACGTGGCGATCGGGCAGAAGGATTCGTCGGTGGCCGGGGTGATCAAGGTGCTCAGCGACCACGGCGCGATGGACTACACGACGGTGATCGTCTCGGGGGCCAGCACGCCGGCGCCGCTGCAATACGTCGCCCCGTATGCCGGCACGGCCATGGCCGAGTACTTCATGTGGAA
>CAYQAJ010000261.1:2966-7161 GCA_964415245.1 uncultured Pirellulaceae bacterium
GCCCTGATCGTGTACGACGACCTGTCGAAGCAAGCCGTCGCCTACCGGCAGTTGTCCTTGCTCATGCGTCGCCCGCCGGGTCGCGAGGCATTCCCCGGCGACGTGTTTTACTGCCACAGCCGCCTATTGGAGCGCTCGGCCAAGCTCTCGGAGGCGCTGGGCGGCGGCTCGATCACCTCGCTGCCCATCATCGAAACGTTGGAAGGCGAAGTGTCGGCCTACATTCCCACCAACGTGATTTCGATTACCGACGGACAGATTTATTTACAGCCCGACCTTTTCTTCAAAGGCATCCGCCCGGCCATGAACGTGGGCATTTCGGTCTCTCGCGTCGGCGGCGCGGCACAAGTGAAAGCCATGAAACGGGTGGCCGGCGGCTTGCGGCTCGACCTGGCTTCGTTCCGCGAGCTGGAGGCGTTCGCCCAGCTCGGCACGGAGCTCGACCCAGCCACGCAGGCGCGGTTGGATCGCGGCTACCGCATGGTGGAGCTATTGAAGCAGCCGCAGTACCGGCCGATGCACGTGGTCGACCAGGTGCTCAGCATCTTTGCGGGAACGCGCGGCTACCTCGACGACGTGCCGACTCGTGAGGTCGGTGCGTGGGAACAAGCGTTCCTGGCCTGGTTCCGCGACGTGCACGCGGCCCTGTGGAAACAGATCGACGAGACCAAGGACCTGGACGCCAAGGCGATCGAAGCGGTCGAAGCGGCGCTTCGGCAATTCAAGGAATCGCACGCCAAGGGAGCAAAGGAGAAGACGGCGGTCGTGTGATCGTTCGGTGCCGGCGCCTCGAATCCCCCCCATGCGGGAGCATCGTTGCGCACCGCTTGCGGTTTCGCGCTCCGCAGGCGCGACCGACAACGAATTTCACCCGCGCTTCACCCCTGGTAGTACGCCTTCACTTCGGGATCGGAGAGGAACACGAGAATCAAGATCCCCATTACGCAGTTGACAATGTCGCAGGCAAGAATGTTAATGATTTGCATGACCGCGATGCCCTGGGGAGCTTTCTCGTAGCGGTCGTTCTTGCCGAGCAGTTTCGATCCCTTGACGATTGCCAGGACGCCGACGACGAAGCTGTAGTAGATTCCCGGATACAAGCACCCGAAACAGGCAGTTCCAAATACCGCAGCGAGAATCAGTGATAACCCCAAAACCAGCGCGTAGATTCCGCCGATCAGTGTCATGATGGCGATCGCCGTAACCTTGCCCGGTTTTTGGGGCCCGCCACCGTACTGCGGCGGTGTGGGCCCGAATTGTTGCGGAGTCGGCGAATAGGGCGACTGTCCACCTGCCATGGGAGCTGCCTCGTCAATGAACAAGATAGCGGGAGCGAACGGTCGGCGACACGCTTGGGAAAACGAGGGGGCGTGCCGACACAGCGACCGATCGAATCGCTAGGATACTAACAAGCCGGGTTGCGATACACCAGGGCCCCCGCGCACGGCTGAGTTAACGCGGAACGCAATGCCGGCCTGGGGAAGAGGAGTGAATAATCGTCACGCGAGGCCACGCCCCCCGGCCGACGATCCGAACCGAAAGTCGACGCCGCCATGAACGCATCCAACGATCCTTGGGGTCAGCAGCCCGCTTACGGTAAGGGCGGCATGCCCATGCCCACCAACGACGAGCGGATGTGGGCCATGTTTGCCCATTTGTCGCCGCTGGTGTTGGGTGTGTTCGGGCCGCTGATTATCTGGCTGGTCAAGAAAGACGAATCGCAGTTCGTGGGCGAGAACGCAAAAGAGGCATTGAACTTTTCGTTGTCGGTGCTGATCGCGTCGCTGGTGCTCATGATTACGTGTGTTGGCCCCTTCGTCGTGCTCGTGGGCGCGATCGTGTTCCAAATCCTGGCGGGCATCGAAGCCAACAAAGGCGTTTACTACCGCTATCCCTACACGTTCCGGATGATTCAGTAACCGTATGGCCAAAGCTCGAGCCCTCGACCGTCGCCGCCGTTCGATCCGCAACATCCGCAAGATCACGCGGACCATGGAGTTGATCGCCACCGCGCGGTTCAAGAAGGCCATGGATCGCGCCACCGCGGCCACGGCCTACACCCGCCGCATCACGCAGATCGTAAACGACTTGGCGCAGTCGGGGCTCGAAGTCAGCCATCCGCTGCTCGACCCGCGCGAAAGCACGCGCTGTGCAACGCTGATGGTGATCACGTCGAACCGCGGCTTGTGCGGCGGGTACAACTCGGGAATCGTGCGCGCGTCGCTGGCACGGAACGAAGAGCTAGTCGCCAAGTTCGAAACGGTACGTCGCGAGGTGTCGGGCAAGCGGGGCATCTCGATGTTCAAGTTCCGCAAGCTGGTGCCGCATCACGCTTTCACGCACTTTGGCGACCAACCCCGTTACCAGGACGTCGACGTCGTCGCCACCCGACTGTTGGAAGAGTACGCCACCGGGCAGATCGACCGCCTCGACGTGGCCTACATGCGGTTTGTGAGCGCCTCGAAACAGGTGCCGGAGGTCGAAACGCTACTCCCGCTCGGTTCGCTCGACCCGGGATCGTCGCCGGAAGGCGCGGCGCCTGGCGAGTCGGCCCCCGCCCGGCGGGGCGAATCGATCTACGATCTACTCCCCTCTGCCGAGAGCATTCTGGCCGAGGTGGTGCCGGCCAGCTTCAAGGTGCGGCTGTTCAAGTGCTTTCTCGACGCGGCCGTCAGCGAGCAGATTTCCCGCATGGTCGCCATGAAAAGCGCCACCGAGAACGCCGGCGACATCATTCGCCGGTTGTCGATGGCCTACAACCGCGCCCGCCAGTCCCAGATTACCGGCGAGATCATGGAAGTGATCGGCGGCGTGGAGGCGCTGAAAGGATAGATGGAGCACGAATGAGGCGATACAACGGACACGCTCACTACGCAATGACCAATGACCAAATCCAAATGACCAATGAGCACGCTAGCGCGGGCAAGCTCCAAATCGCAAATCACAAATTCAGTAGTTCCAAACTGAGCAATTCTCCGGGGTTTTTCGGGCGTCGCGAAAGGGGCATCGCAACATTCGTCGCCGGAGCGATCAGCATTCAGCCTTCAGAACCCGGACCTGCGCACGACTGCTAGCTGATTGCAGAATGCTAGCGTTCCATCGAGAAACTCAAGAAACCTCCTGAAAAGCAACGTATTGGGAACTACTGAAATTACAAACAAGCTCCAAATCCCAATTTCAAAAGCTGCCATGAACAGATTCGGACGGTGTCGCCCGCCAATTGGTCATTGGCATTTGGTCATTGGTCATTCGACTCTCGTCATTGGTCATTTGGATTTGGTAATTGGTCATTCGATTCTCGTCATTGGTCATTTGGATTTGGTCATTGGTCATTCACGTTTGGCGATTCTTTCCACAGGGCCTACAACACGATGGCAGTTACTGCTTCCCCCGCACGCACGCAAGCCAACGTCGGCCGCGTGACGCAGATTATCGGTTCGACCTTCGACGCCGAGTTCGCCGAGGACCAGCTCCCGCAGATTTATAACGCGGTGAAAGTGGTCAGCGACCACAAGGGCGTCAAGCTCGACCTGACCGGCGAAGTGCAGCAGCACCTGGGCGGCGGGCGAGTTCGCTGCGTGGCCCTCGGCAGCACCGACGGCATGATGCGGGGGCAGGATTGCGTCGATACCGGTGGCCCGGTAACGGTGCCCGTCGGCGAACAGACCTTAGGCCGCGTGTTCAACCTGTTGGGCGAGGCGATCGACGGCGGCGGCGAGGTTCGCGCCAAGGAGCGGTGGCCCATTCACCGCGACGCCCCGCTGGTGTCCGACCTGTCGACCACCACCGAGCTGTTCGAGACCGGTATCAAGGTCATCGACCTGTTGACGCCGTTCGTCCGCGGCGGCAAGGCGGGGCTGTTCGGCGGGGCCGGCCTGGGAAAGACGGTGATCCTCACCGAGCTGATCGCCCGCATCGCCAGCGCCCACGGCGGCTACTCGGTGTTCGCCGGCGTGGGGGAGCGTACGCGTGAAGGAACCCAGCTCTGGCTCGAAATGCAAGAGACCAAGATCGGCGACACGGACCGTAGCGTCATCGAACAAACGTGCATGGTATTCGGTCAGATGAACGAGCCCCCCGGTGCCCGCTTGCGCATGGCCCTGTCGGCCCTGACCATGGCCGAGTACTTCCGCGACACCACGGGCAAGGACACGCTGCTGGTCATCGACAACATCTTCCGCTTCTCGCAGGCGGG
>CAYQAJ010000262.1:0-7131 GCA_964415245.1 uncultured Pirellulaceae bacterium
GCTTGCGCAACCGGCCGTGCAGACGGAAGACCGGGGGCTGGCCCACGGTAATGTGAATGTCGCTTGCCCCCTGCTTGACGCAGGCTTGCAGAAGCTTGTCGATCAGAACTGTTGCCATAATTGCGCGCCCCAGGGGCGCCTATCCTCAGGTTTCGATTTGCTACACGGTCGGGCGAGACGTTGCGCCGGCCGGACGTTGACGGACGAATCGCCGAGGTACGCCCCCCGCGCCTATCCGACGACCATCAGCAAGTCGCATAACCCAGGGAAAAGAAAGGCTTAACCAGGGGAATAAAACTCGCTGCCGATCAAAGGGCCGTCACTGCCGGCGAATGAAGGAAATGAATAAAGCCTGATGCTCCCGGCAGCGCGAAGATTATTCGCACCTCGCTTCGTCAACACAAATGAGAGCCGCAAACGGGGCAGGCGGCTCGCTCGCCCCATCCGCTGTCTCTACGCAAGTTGGCCGCTCGGCTATGGCCATCGAATGTTACGTCTCTACGAATGCTCCCCTGTTTCCACAGTTAGTCCGCTGCCACTCGGGTGACAAATCGCGGCGGCCTCTCGACCCGTCCACCATGACCGCTCGCGGCAGCCGGCTCATTAGGGCACGTACGTATCCAGTTCGGTCCGCTTCGCGGTACGGTAGACCTCCTCCAACGTAGTGATTCCGGACAGAACCTTTGCGATGCCGTCGTTGTAAAGCGTTCGCATGCCTTGCGTAATGGCGATCCGCCGAATCTCCTGCGTCGTCACCTGCTTGAATACGCCCTCGCGGATTTTGCTCGTCACCAACATCAGCTCGAAAATGCCCAGGCGACCCCGAAAGCCGCTCCGTTGACAGTGTCCACATCCCTTGCCGCGGGCAAACGTGGCGGTGGCGGCCTGCTCAGGTGTCACTCCCGCCTCGCGCATCAAGGCCTCGGAAGGGGTGTACGGCTGTTTACACTTGGAGCAAACGACTCGCACCAGACGCTGCGCAAGTATGGCGATCACGCTGCTGGCGACCAGGTAACCAGGCACACCCATGTCGACCATGCGCGTAATGGCGCTCGGCGCATCGTTCGTATGTAGAGTACTAAAAACCAAGTGTCCCGTCAAAGAAGCCTGAATAGCCATCGACGCTGTCTCGGCGTCACGCATTTCTCCCACCAGAATCACGTTGGGGGCCTGCCGCAACATCGAGCGAATGATGCGGGCAAAGTCGAGCCCAATCGAATGCCGCACCTCCACCTGATTGACCCCGGGTAGGTAGTACTCGACCGGGTCCTCGGCGGTGATGATCTTCTTGTCCGGCCGGTTGAGTGTGTTGAGAGCCGCGTACAGGGTGGTGGTTTTTCCTGACCCGGTGGGGCCCGTGACCAGAACGATGCCGTTGGGCCGCTTCACCAGCGACTGGAAGTGCTTGAAATCTTCTTCCCCCAGGCCGAGCTGGCGGACGCCGATCTTGATGTTGTCCTTATCCAGGATCCGCATGACCACGGACTGGCCGTGGTTGGTGGGGATGATGCTGACGCGCAAGTCCAACTCTTTTTCGCCCAGGGTGACCTTGATGCGGCCGTCCTGGGGGCGGCGCCGCTCGGAAATGTCGAGCCGGGCCAGAATCTTGATGCGGGAGACCATGGCCGCCAGCAAACGCCGGGGGGCGCGATCGCGCTCGTGCAGCACGCCGTCGATCCGGTAGCGAACGCGCACGCGGTCTTCGAACGGCTCGACGTGTATGTCTGAGGCCCGCAACTGCACCGCCTCGGAGATCATCAGGTGCACCAACCGCACGACCGGTGCGCTGTTCTCGTCGACCGCGTCCTGCGTGCCGCGCGACTCGGCCTCGGTCTCGGTGAAATCGATGGCCGTGTCGGTGAATTCCTGCAGCATCGAGTCGGCGCTTTCGCCTTCGATCTGGCCGTAATAGCGGTTGATCGCCTCCAGAATGTTCTCGCGCGGAGCCAGCGCAATTTCGACTTTGCGATTCAGGATGAAACGCAGCTTCTCGATCGTGTCGAAATCCTCGGGGTCGCTCACGATCACCTTGAGCAGGCCGTCTTCCTCGGCCAGCGGCAGAATCGCGTTCTCGCGGGCCACCGATTCGGGCACTAACTCAATAACCGACTCGGGGATGGAAATGTCGGTGAGATTGATAAAGTCGTGCCGGTGCTGCTGGGCGAGCGCCCGCATCACTTCCTCGCCCGTTGCGTATCCCAGGCGGACCAGGGAGTCTTGCAGGTTTCCGCCCCCCTCGCGGGCGATGCGTTCCGCTTCGGACAACTGATCGGGGCTGATGACTCCCCGGCGGATCAGGATTTCGCCGAAGCCGTTCCGATTGGTCGTTGCCATAACCCATTCCCCAGGCAATTGCCGCGTCGCCAAAGCGGCGCTTAATCGGGCCGCATTCCGGCGTTTGGCCCGTGATTCCTATGTGACGAAGGGACCCGTGTTGCCCCACATCCGGCCGGCGGGCCAAAAGTCCAACGGCATCGACATGAGACGCAGGGGTGGACCGGCGCGACGGGAATACCCCCCCGACGGACGTTGCGATGCGCCTGGGGAGCGATCGTGCAGAAAAGCACTCGATCGCGGCCCAAGGACACCCTTTTCCATCATGGCCAGCGCCGAAGGCCGTTGTCAATAACCGACTTGGGACGGCGCTGCGGGTAGGGAGACCGGGCGAGCGGCGGCAAGGGAGATGCCCGGGACATGAAGGTCGGTTGAGAGGGGTGGGTCGGCCTGGATGGGGCCGGGAGCCAGATGTCCGCACCGCTGCATCTTGGCCGTGAGCACGGCATGGATCGCCCCGCCGCGGCCGGATTACACAGTATTACCGCATCAGCAGTCTGCGCCGGTTGGTGCTAGCGCTAAGCCGCCGCCCCGCGACGAAAAGCTTCGCCAGGGGGCGGCGGTGTGATTGCATTTAGCCTCGACGAACGGCCAACGGTGCAAAACCTTAGTGCCGCGTCGCCTGGTAGGGCCGGGGAGCCGTCGCGCTGGCGCGGATTTCGCGAGCCTGGTGACGCAGGTTCTGAGCCATTTCCCGCAGCCGATCGGCTTGTTCGTACAACTCCGCGTCTTCCAACCGGTTGGCCTGGTGCTCGATGTTGCGGCACACGTCGCGCAGCTCATTGACCAATCGGTCGTGGTCTTGCGGATGATGATACGGCTCGGGTTCGTGCATGTTCACCGTGCTTCGGTAGACCCCGACGTGATCGCCAGGCTCACTGTGCGACTGCGGCTGCGCGGGCATCGCCGGGTACACGTACGTGTGAGTCGGTTCGAAGTAAGGATTGGGAAGAATCGGTCCCGAATGGTTAGGCCGTCCGTCTGGCGGCGGAAAGCTGGAAGGAGTGACGACGTTGGGAGCCATCGAGTATCCTCCGCTCGGTGCCGCGTATCCGCCGTATCCGCCGGTGACATCATGAGGTCCGCGGCTCGCAGTCGGGCAATTTCCGTTCGCACAAACGCCCGAAGAGTAAGGGGCGCTCTCCCCGTAAGGGTTGCCCCCCCCATAAGAGGCGCCATCCCTAGGGGAGTAGGGGGTACTCTTCCCTTGGATCTCAAACTCGAATTCGTGCCGTTGCTCATCGGGTGACGGAACGTCGACCAATTCCAGCGGAACGGCCTGCTTGGATGCCGGGTCATGCCGATCCAGCATCCGCTCGAAGCGGCGGATCAGCCCGATCGTCGGAACCGCTTCAATCGTGATCGACCGCAGCGCTTCGACGAATTGCGATTCGTTGCACTCCTTGCACTCGTCGCCTTGGTGCCGAGCGTGGGCAGCCGCACAGTCGGGTTGCTCCTCGAGCGCCGTGCCCGAGAGCAGGTCGAGTCCCAGATGCCTGCGAATTTGCAGAATGTCGTTTTCCACCTGTGTGGGAAGCGGCTGATGATGTTCGCAGTCGGGACAGCTCTTGCACTCGGGGCAGTCTTGGCCGTCGGGCCGCTTGTCGCAATCGGGGCAGCTTGTGTCTGCTAGCCAAGCGGCTTGCTGCACCGGGTTCCTTATCACGTTTCGTGCCACATCGCCGCCGGTCACGGCAAACATCAAGCGACCCGTGCTGCCCTGCGGTGCGGAGTTCTGCTTCGTCCCCGCGGCCGTCGGACCAATGTGTTGCATGCCGCGGTTCAAATTGCCGCGCCGCGCGGGCACGCGACCCAGGTAAACGGCGGTCAGTCCCGTGCCGTCGGCCAGGCCGCCAATACCCAGCACGATCTGCCAATGGCGCGTAGCTTCACCGCAGGCGGCCCCCTCGGCGATTCCATGCGATGCAGCCGGCCGCGCGGGCACCCATTTCACCACGCCGACCGGTTCGGCCAACACGACCGTTGCCCGCACGGCAGTTCGCTCGGCCACTTGCTCGTCCGATTGCTGGGCCACGACATCCGATAGCGGCGCTACGGTCGCGCACGCGGCCACGAGTGCCAGTCCGGCCAGCAAAAACATTGTCACCTTGCGCATTGAGTCGACCTCCCAGTCGGCGAATGAATTGAGCAAGCGCGGGCGGTTCCCGCGGGGCGGCGGATTATACGAGAAGACCCCAAACGGGCAGAAGGCCAATGCAGCCGGAATTACCAAGGGTTTTCGCACAAACTGCCGCCGTCGTTCGCGCTTCGCCAACCTTGCGACTTCGCATCCTTCGCATCGACGCGCCGTTCGACCTTGACGCAAGTCGGCCCGAGAGCGTACCGTTCCCGCCCGCTGAATGCAGAACTCGGAATGCAGAATGCAGAGTGCGGAATGAAAGCTTCCAACCTCATTCTGCACTCTGCACTCTGCACTCTGCATTTGCCCTAACCCCCAACCCCTAATCCCCGGCCCAATCGATGTCCAGCGCCCACGCAGTTCCTTCCGCCGGCAGCCCCAGTGTGCCGCCATCGAACGTTCCCCTGCTCGATCTGGCCCGCAGCAATCAGCCGCTTCGCGACGAATTGCTGAGCGCGATTGCCGACGTGATCGATTCGGGGCGGTTCCTGCATGGAGCACCGTGCCGGGAGCTTGAGGAAGCGATC
This sequence comes from uncultured Pirellulaceae bacterium, assembly GCA_964415245.1. Classification (GTDB taxonomy): domain Bacteria; phylum Planctomycetota; class Planctomycetia; order Pirellulales; family Pirellulaceae; genus CAYQAJ01. The sequence goes on from CAYQAJ010000262.1 coordinate 5,002, forward strand.
GCCGCGGTTTGCCACACGCACTACGCTATCGGCTGCGCGTCGGGAAGCGACGCGCTGCTGTTGGCGCTGATGGCGTTGGGAATCGGGCCGGGGGACGAAGTAATCGTGCCCGCCTTTACCTTTTTCGCCACGGCCAGCGCCGTGTGGCGATTGGGGGCGCGGCCCGTTTTCGCCGACGTCGAGGCGGCCACGTTGAACCTCGATCCGCAGTCGCTCGCCGAGCGCATTACGCCGGCCACGCGAGCCGTCATACCGGTCCACCTTTTCGGCCAATGCGCCGACATGGACGCGATCCTCAAGTTGGCCGCGCGACACAAGCTCACCGTGATCGAGGATGCCGCACAGGCCATCGGAGCCACGTTCGGCGCTTCTCCGGCCGGTTCCATCGGGCACATGTGCTGTTTCAGCTTCTACCCCACCAAGAACCTGGGCGGTCTCGGCGACGGCGGCATGCTCACGACGTCGGATGCGGCGCTGGCCGAGCGGCTGCGGTCATTGGCCAACCACGGCATGAGCCAGCGGTATCACCACAACATGGTCGGAATCAACAGCCGGCTCGACACGATTCAAGCGGCCGTGCTGGGCGTCAAACTGGCTCATCTCGAGCGGTGGACGACGGCTCGTCAGCACAACGCCGCCCGCTACACGCGGCTGCTGTCCGAAGCGGGGCTCGATGACTGGCTCACACTTCCGCACGATGCCGAGACCGGCCGACACGTGTGGAATCAGTACACCGTTCGGGTCCGCAAAGGTCGGCGCGACGCGTTGCGCGCCCATCTGGCCCAGGCCGGCATCGGTAGCGAGGTGTACTACCCGGTGCCGCTTCACAGGCAGCAGTGCTTCGCCGATCTCGGATACGTGGTGGATAACCTGCCGCAGACCGAGCTGGCCGCATCCGAGGTCCTGAGCCTGCCGATCTTCCCTGAGATGACGCCGGCCGAGCAGGATGCGGTGGTCGTGGCGGTGATCGGCTTCTTTCGCGGTCACGCACATGGGATCGTTGCCAATGGCCTGCCGCAGCCGACCAGTGCCGCGAGCACGGTGGCGTAGGGCAGGGATTGGGGACTGGGGATTAGGGGCCGGGGACTCGGGATCGGGCCGCCGCAACTGCGCGTTGGCCGCCTATTCAAGCCCACCGATTGCCATCGGTGGGGTCAAAGCCGACCACGGCCGTCGTTCAGCGCTTCGCACTTTGCACTCTGCATCGTGCGCTTGCATCTTGCAGTCTGCATCTTGCACACTGACTTGCCGCGCGGTGCGCAAAAAGCGCTGCGCGCACCAGGAACCCACCCCTGGGGGCCCCACGACGGTGCGCGCCGCTCGTTTGGCGCACCAAAGTAAAGAGCAAATGGAGAATGCAGAATTCGGAAGTCGGAGTTCGGAAGCCGTCGGGGACTGGCTCACTTTGCGGAGTCCGTTGTCCTTGACAGTGGTCCGTTGTCCGTTGATTGCCCGCCCGCCGACTGAATACTGAACACCGAAAACTGAAAACTTGTGCGTGCCTGCCCCCTTCTCCGAGACGGCATTGCAAATCGGAATTCGCAGATCGGAACACGGCTGTTACCCCTTCGCGCTCTTTGCAACTTGGCGGTTCTTCTATTTCCGGCTGAAAGCTGAGAGCTGACGGCTGACAGCTTCGATAATTCTGCACTCCGCACTCTGCACTTTGCACTCTGCACTTACCCTACGCCATCCCGATTCTACGCGCATGTCGTTGATATATCAATACTAATTACTTAATACTTATTTCGTACTGTGCGGATTCGCGCGCGGGATCGGTTCCGGCCGAGAGCGCGGTGGTCACTTGCGGCCGGCCTGAAGGGCTGTTTCCGTCAGCCCGGGCTGAAGGCCTGGGAAACAAGGGCCCAACGATCGAATACCCTGGCCCTGTCGGGGCCGTTCACGCGCCCAGTCCAACAGTCGACGGCATTCCCATTGGGAACGACCCTTTCAGGGTCGATGGATCGTGGCGCGTTTCCCGTTCCCCAGGCCTTCAGCCTGGGCTGGTAGAACGACCCCTTCGGGGTCGCGGCTCCAAGGCAAACGCGACCGTCGCGCGATTCGGGGCTACAATGCGGTTACAACAATTGGCTGCCCGCGCGTCAGGCCGCAAACGAGCGGCCTACAGGC
>CAYQAJ010000263.1:0-7050 GCA_964415245.1 uncultured Pirellulaceae bacterium
GAAAACACGAAGCAACTCCCTGGAGGGGGTTTTATACAGAGCCGCTGCATCCCCTTTTCTGCCCTTGACCACGCACTCGTATGTTAGTGCCAAGGTCTGCGCTGGAGTCATGACTCATTCATGAAATTTTACCTGGGTGGCGCCTGGCATTGTGCAGGATGCGATCAGTCGCAAGTCGGCCGCGATCGTGGTGGATTCCACAGTATCGACGACTTCATGACGGAAGCAATTCCCCTCTTGCAATCGCGCGGTTTGGACGTGCAGCCCTGCCACTGGAATGCGAAGCCGGACTTGGCGGCGGAAAGAGAATACTGGGGGGTTTACTACGAGCGGGACGGCTTCCAGTTGGAGCAGTTTCTGGAGCTGTATCCGGCTTTCGATCTCTCACAAAAGTGGTTCATTGCGCGGTTCCATACGGCACTCGGTTCCGGCGGTGAGAACGGTGGGTTCAACGAGAGATTCCTGGAGCACATCAATGTGATGTTGGGTTTATCGGAGCAGATATGCGACGCCCTGTGGAAACGAACCCAACATCCGTGCATTGATGTCTGTCCGTGGGGAGTAGCCACCTACTGGAAATACCCTCCTCCGCAGCCAAGCCTTTACGTGCCGGGAACTCGCAACATCGTATACGCAGCCCGGCTGTGCCCCGTTACGATGCCACAGCGGTTTGAGATTTTCCGCGAGATCGTGCGGCGAGATCCTTCTGTCAGGATTCACGTGATCACGCCGTCCGAAATAGGTCCGGAGCATCTACCAGAAGGAGTGGTCTTCCACGGGGCAATGCAATCCGGGACATTCAATCACTTCCTCTATTACGCTGACCTGGCTCTGGACATGGCCCAGCAGCCAAGCGGACAGATTTCGATCAACTGTAAAGTCTGGTCGTACCTGGGCATGGGCGCTCCGGTGGTTGCCCAACCAGTGCATGGCTCCGAGCTGGTGATCGAGACAGGTCACGGCATCGTCACCCGTTCGTTTGAGACAGGCGAGTATGTGGACGCGGTATTCTCGGCTCTGTCACAAGAGTGGGGTTCGCGAGACGAGGTGATTCGCTACATGCAGAAGAATCACGGCTGGAACCGATCCGCGGAAGTGCTGGAAAAGTACATCCGCTTGGGGCAGGAACGAGGCTACGATCGCCGGGTAGTGTCCTAACTGCGTGTCGGCGGGGGGTCCGGGCGAGATCAGGGAGCGAGAAAAGAGGTGCGTCCCCTGGTATGTCCCCGCAGCGCGACCCAGGTCACCAGGGCCAGCAGCGTGCCGACGAGAGACACCGCAACCGACAATACGGTGAGCCACTCGAGCCAGTTGCGAGCCCAGGGCTCAAAGAACTCCTTGGCGACGGGGTCCTGGACAGTTCCGCTGATGACGTGAGCGCCGAAGGCCGCGCCGCCAAAAGCATAGTAGCCAACCGCTAGGCCGCCCAAGGCGACGACGCCAACCGCCATGCCGCCAAACGCAAAAGTGCCAATCGCGCCGCCGCCGATGGCCGCCAGCACGCCAATCGCCATGCCCGCGAGGCTGATCACTCCCACTCCGAGTCCGCCGAACGTCAGCCCCCCCACGGCGACGCCGCCCATGGCAACGACGCCAAACGCGATATCGCCGATCGCGATGATGCCCTTGGCGATGCGCATGCGCCCGGTGCGGGGGTCGATGCCCGTGGCCACGTGTACCAGCGGCAGACCGAACACCTTGGTCTTCGACTTGTAGTCGATGCCGTAGGCGCGAACCATGGCGGCGCGGGTGATTCCCTGAATCGACTCCATGTCGGTCTTGATCTCGCTCGCTTTCTGGTAGCGGCGCTCCGGCTCGCGCTCCAAAGTACGGAGCACCACTTCGTCCAGCCGAACATCCAATTGCACCTTGTGCGACGGCGGTTCGAACCGGCCCATCGGCACTTCGCCCGTGAGCAGCTCGTAGATGACGACGCCCAGTGAGTAAATGTCCGCGCGGTGGTCGACGTGATGCGTACCCTGCATCTGCTCGGGCGCCATGTACCGCACCGTGCCCATGACCTGGTGCGTGCCGGTGAGCGCGACATCCGCCGCGTCGCGGCCCAACAGCTTCGACAGACCGAAGTCGGCGACTTTCACCCGCCCCTTCTTGTCGATGAGGATGTTCTCGGGCTTGATGTCGCGGTGCACGACCCCTTCATCGTGGGCGTACTGCAGGGCGTCGCAGATTTGTGGGATGATCGACAGGGCTTCTTTCGGCGCGAGCGTGCCGGTGTGCATCAACTGCCGCAGGTTGGCCCCGTCGACGTATTCCATCACAAAGTAGAACAGCCCGTTGGTCTGGCCGAAGTCGAACACCGTCACAATGTTGGGATGGCTGAGCTGGGCCATGGCCCGCGGCTCGCGGCTGAATCGTTCGGTGAACGCCGGATCGCGGCCGACCTCGGGCGGAAGGATTTTCACCGCGACGAAGCGATCGAGTCCGCGCTGGCGGGCCTTGTAAACGGCCCCCATGCCGCCACGGCCCACGAGCTCCAGGATTTCGAGCTGGGGGAAGAGCCGGTCGAGCTGTTCGACCGAAGGCGGATCGAAGCCGGTCGAACGGGGACTTGGTGCGGTCTCGTCGAAATGAGCGTCCGAGGCGCTAGCGCTCACCAAACCGGCTGCGACCAGGCACTTGGGGCAAAGCCCGGATGGCGCGTCGGGCGGGAGTTTGGCTCCGCAACTTGAGCAAATGGTTCGGTCGCTCATGGCCTTGGTCCCACGGAAGGTCGCGAAAACGGGGCGTCCCTACCCTTCTCTACAGGAACGCGGGCCGGCGGTAACACAGATTCCCAAAGCCGTCGGGGACTGGCTCAGTTTGCGCAGTCCGCGGAGCAAAATGTGCCTGTCCCCTTCTCCGAGCCGGTTTTCCAATAGGCTCGCATCAACAACGCACGAAATCTACTCAGCGAGCGTCTGTAATAGCCGACCGATTTCGTCGTCGACTTCCTCCTCGTCGGCGACGGTCCGGGCGACCTCGGCGCGAAAGAGCTGGCGATATCGTTTCCGCATGCGATACGCTGCCTGTTTGGCGGCGGCTGCCGAAATGCCCAGCGCCTCGGCCGCGCGATCGTACTCTTCGGCGCTCGCTTCCCCGGTGAGCGAATCCTTGAGCTGCTCGAACTGCTGGCCCTTCCCCACTTCCTCCAACTCGACGCGCAGGGTTGCAAGCACGTGATTCAAGAGCGTAAGTATCCACCGCCGCTCGAACAGCATCTCGGGCGTGCGCTTGTCGGCCGGTTCAATGCTGAACCGCGTTTCGCCCGAATCGAAGTCGAGCGACAGCGCAACACGGCGGCCACCGCGTTTGGCGGCGCGAGCTTTGTCCCACTCATTGGCGAGAAAGTTTTTGAGGGCCGCCAGCAGAAACGCGCGAAAGCGGCCTCGATTGCGATCGGCCCGGCCGATCGTGTGCTTCTCGAGCAGATGCGCGAAGAACGCTTGCGTGAGATCCTGCGCCTCGCTAGCGTCGGCGACTCGACGGCGAATGTAGGCATACAGCGGATACCAATATGCCTCGCAGAGCCGGGCCAGCGCATCGCGCGAATGCTGGCCCGTGGGTTCGCCCGCGGCCAACACGACGCTCCACTCGGTCGTGGCGAAGTATCGATCTCCGGCACCGGGCGGTACTGGGGATGAGTCGTTGCGCATGGGCGTATTCTACTCCGTCGGATTGCGGACGCGCTGCGCGAGCGGGTACCAGAGATCGAGCGGAGCGCGCCCCCAATCGTCACGGCCGTGGCGGGTGGCATCCGGAAATATCCGCCGGCAATGTGCGAGCAACCCGGCCGGCGGGGCATCGCTGTGCGTGCTAAGTCCACGCTCCTAACGCGATGCGTCCGGGGCACGGTCGGCCAGGAGCACATTATTGCGAACCGCCGTTCCGTGGGGATAGAATTAGACGGCGATTGGAATGCCGTTTGCTCATTTATCAGCCCGTACCGTTTCTGCACATTGTTGTGCGCGCAGGCCGGCCATGAGATGTCGAGCAACAACTTCGAATGGGGAGGGAAAAAACCATGAAACGCCACATCGCGATAGCGCTGGTGGCAGCCGCCGCGGCGGTTGTCATCCTGTCCAGCCGCGTTCCGGCCGCTGAGCCGACGCCGGAACAAACCAAGGCCATGCAGGGCACGTGGGCACTCGACAAGTTCGTGCTCAACGGCAACGAGGTCGACGCCGAGCAACTCAAGAGTTGGCGGCGCGTCGTCGAAAACGACCACGTCACGTGGACGCTCGGCGATGGCATGACCGTCGAGACCGACATGAAGTACGACCCCAGCCAGACGCCGATGACGCTCGATACCACGTTCGCGACCGGCGACGAGAAGGGCAAAACGACGCTGGCGATTTACGAGCTGAAAGACGACGTGCTGCGCGTCTGCTTCGCCGACCCCGGCAAGGCCCGGCCTTCCGAGTTTTCGAGCAACGCGGGCAGCGGGCAACATTTGTTCGTGGCCCGACGGGTCAAACCGTAGCGCGATATTGGGGCAGCCTGTCGTGCGAAACGACAGAAACGCAGGTATACTCCTATCGGAGGAGTTCGCCATGGCAACCACAGTTCCATCCCTCACCGACGAGCAACGTAGTGCATTGCACGCCGTCGACGACCGCGGGCCGGTGAGAATCGTTGACTCCAAGACCAACCGCACGTACGTTCTGATCCGCGCCGACCTGTACGACCGCTATCGCGCGCTGTTCACGGCGGACGAGTTCGATGTGGCGGAAGCATACTCCGCCATGGATGACGTAGCGCGTCGGGAAGGCTGGCTCGACCCGGAGATGGACGCTTACGATTGGCTTGATCCACAGCGCCCGCCATGAAGCTCGAACTGGAAGACGGCACTTCGATCGTGAACCTGGACTCGCGGGCGATCACGTCGGCGTTGGCGTCGCTCGACGGGTTCGCCATTCTGGGCCGCGACGAGATGACCTATATGCAGACGTCCGGATCGGCGCGGGACGGATTCGTGCTGGAGTACCAGGAAGGCGATACCGACCGGCACTACGAATGCCCCGACACTCTCACCGTGGCGCAAATCACGCGGGCGTTTGTGTCGTATGCTGACGGCACCGACACCTGGAAGACGGCCTTCCGGTGGGAGAAGTTGGACCTTTGACACCGGATCGGCAGTTCAGCAGCATTCGAGCCGGCGGAGGCGAATGACATGCGGCATCGCGTCGATCAAAGGAACTCTCGTCGATCCCTATTGTTGAATCCCCTGAGTTTCGCGGTCGTCGTACTGGCGGCATCCGCGTTGCTCGCGCCGAAAGTCGCAAGCGGTGGCGAACCGCGGCGGCCGCCGAACTTCGTCGTCATCTTCACCGACGACCAAGGCTATGCCGACGTCGGTACGTTCGGCGCCAAGGGGTTCGAAACGCCGAACCTCGACCGCATGGCGGCTGAAGGAATGCGGTTTACCGACTTTCACTCGGCGGCGGCGGTTTGTTCGTCGTCGCGGGCGGCGCTCTTGACCGGCTGCTATCCGCAGCGCGTGAGCATCATGGGTGCCCTGGGACCCGGTGCGAACGTGGGCATTAACGAGGACGAGATTCTCCTTCCCGAGCTGCTTAAGCCGCGCGGCTACGCGACCGCCATCTTCGGCAAGTGGCACTTGGGCGACGCGACGAAGTTCCTGCCGACACACAACGGCTTCGACGAGTACTTCGGTCTGCCCTACTCGAACGACATGTGGCCGTTGCACCCGACGAACAAGTCGTTTCCCGCCCTGCCGCTCATCGAAGGGGATCGCGTCGTCAACGCCGAGGTGGGCCACGAGCAGCAGGCTCAGCTCACAACGTGGTACACCGAGCGGGCCGTGGGATTCATCGAGACGCACAAGGACGAGCCGTTCTTCCTTTACGTGCCGCACAGCATGCCGCACGTGCCGCTACACGTTTCGGACAAGTTTCGCGGCAAGAGCGAGCAGGGGTTGTACGGCGACGTGATCATGGAGATCGATTGGAGTGTGGGGCAGATTCTCGCAGCGCTGGACCAGTGCGGCATCGACGACAATACGCTCGTGCTATTCACGTCGGACAATGGCCCCTGGCTGTCGTACGGCAATCACGCGGGTTCGGCCGGCCCCTTGCGGGAAGGAAAGGGGACGACGTGGGAAGGCGGACAGCGCGAGGCGTGCATCGTCCGCTGGCCCGGCAAAATTCCCGCCGGCAGCACGTGCGACGAGCTGTGCACCACGATGGACGTGCTACCTACACTGGCAAAACTGGCGGGCGCCGAATTGCCGACGGAGCGTATCATCGACGGGCACGACATCTGGCCGTTGCTTTCGGGCCAGCCCGATGCGAAGTCGCCCTACGACGTGTTCTATTACTACTGGCTGCACCGGCTCGACTCGGTCCGTAGCGGCAAGTGGAAGCTGCATTTCCCCCACGATTACCCGGGGCTCACCGGCACACCGGGAAAAGATGGCGACCCTGGCGGGTACACGCAGGAGAAGACGGAACTGGCGCTGTTCGATCTGGAAAGCGATATCGGCGAAACGACGAACGTGGCCGACAAGCATCCGGAAATCGTCGAGCGGTTAAAGGACCTGGCCGAAAAAGCACGCGACGAGCTGGGCGACGCGCACCAGAACCGCACGGGCAAGAACGTGCGTCCGGCGGGCCGAAGGTAGGCCTGATTCCGCCGGAAATACGTCGGCCGCTTTCCGCTTTCCGCTTTCCGCTTTTCTAAGCACACTCATCGCGGTACAGTTCGCATAGACGCAGGTTCGTAGGCCGACGATGCTCAACACAAAAGGGGGCGGACCGTGTTTCAGGCATTGCTGGCATTGGTGATCATAACGCTCCTGGTGTTCGCCCTGGTGGGCGCAACGGCGAAGGTGATCTTCGACAAGTGATGCCTGCTGCAACGGTTAGCCGCGACGCGCAGCGGAGCGTGCTGCTTGGGCAACGGTTAGCCGCGACGCGCAGCGGAGCGCGTTGAGGAGGATCGATCGGCGCCGGGCACCGGCAACACGCCGAGCCACCGAACAATGCGAAGGATACGCCATGCCCTTCTACATCATCATCGAAACCGAAGCCG
>CAYQAJ010000264.1:0-7002 GCA_964415245.1 uncultured Pirellulaceae bacterium
TCGCCGGTCGAAAGCAGCATGTCCATTTCCCGGGCGGGGGGCCGTTCGGTGATCTGCCGGGCAAGCTCGACCAGCAAGTCGGTGTTCTTGCCCATCGCGCTGACGACCATCACCACCTGATTGCCCTGCTGCTGCGCGCGGATGGCCTTGCGGGCGGCGGCGAGGATCTTCTGGCTATCGGCGACGCTGGTGCCGCCGAATTTTTGGACGATGATGGGCATGGGGGTGGAGGGCGGGGATTAGGGGTTGGGCGTTGGGAGTTGGGAGTTGCGGTGTCGTGGGGGAATGACGAATGTCTAATGACCTAATGACTAAATAATGACTAATGTCTAATCCCTAACGACTATCCCATGACCACTCTCCCATATCTACGGTCGACGACGATGCCAGCGCTCAGGCATTCGTCATTCGTCATTCGTCATTCCTTAGTCATTCAGGCATTAGTCATTCGACATTCGCACGGCGAGTCAGCGGGCCGTTACGCGCCGATTCTTGTGAACCACGGTCAAGCACCGCCGTGTGGCCAAGTTCGGTGCAGGAAACAGTCCATCAAACGCCAGCCTTCGGGAAACGTCAAGCCGGTGGCGGCGGCTGCGATTTCGTCGTAGGTGGTTTGCCCGTGCGGTTCGACGTCGGTGCCGGCCACGGCGAACGGTACCGCCCCGTGGCTGTGCGTCTTGGTTCGTAGCGGCGTGGGGTGGTCGGGCGAAACGAGGATGCGGTAGGCGTCGCGCTTCTGCAGGGCGGCCCAGAGCGGGGCGACGATGTGGCGGTCGATCTCTTGCAGTGCTGCGACCTTGGCTTTCGCGTCGCCCTGGTGCGAGGCTTCGTCGGGCGCCTCGACGTGTACGCAAATGACGTCGGTGGAGTCGATCGCTTCCATTGCCGCGCGCCCCTTGGCGGCGTAGTCGGTATCGAGATAGCCGGTGGCGCCGGGCACGTCGATCCGCCGCCAGCCGATGAGTGCCGCCAGGCCGCGAAGCAAGTCGACCGCCGTAATCATCGCGCCGTTCTTCTTGTGCAATTCGGCGAACGGCGGGAGTTGCGGCGCGCTGCCCTGGCCCCACAACCAGATGTTCGTCGCCGGGAGATTGCCCGCTTTGCGCCGGGCTACGTTCACGGGATGATCGGCGAACACCTCTTCGCTCGCGCTCATCAGCTCGACAAGCAAATCGCTGCCGGGACCGCGCGGAAAGTGATCGGCGACCGACTTATCGGTCAGGTCGTGCGGCGGCGTGGTGCGCGTGTCGCCGCCCAGCGGAACGGGCCGTTCGCCCGCGCGGCAGATGAGCAGATTGCGGTAGCTCACACCGGGCACAAACTCCAAGCCGCCGGGCCCCACTTTCTCTTGCAAGCTGGCCAGTAGTTGCGTCGCCTCGTCGGTCGAAATGTGCCCGGCGGTGAAGTCGCGCATCACCTGATCGTCGATGGTGACCAGGTTACACCGCACGGCCCAATCGCCTTCACCCAGCTTGATGCCCTGAGCGGCCGCTTCGAGCGACGCACGCCCGGTGAAGTAGCGGCAGGGGTCATAGCCCAGCAGGCTCAAGTTCGCCACATCGGAGCCTGGAGGAAGATGAGCCGGCACGTTATTGGCCGTGCCCACGGCGCCCGCGGCGGCGATCGCGTCCATGGCCGGAGTGCGAGCGGCCTGGAGCGGCGTCTTGCCGCCGAGCGACTCTTGCGGCTCGTCGGCGCAACCGTCGGGAATGACAATGGCGTATTTCATGGCAACCACGGGGCCGAACTGGTGCTGTCCATAGCGTCCATACCGTCCATATCGTCCATCGCTCTGCCGCCGCTCAGTCCAGCACTCTCATCCGTACGCTGCCGGCCCGCACGAAGTCGAGCGAGTCGATCTCCCGCACGGCGCGGCGCGTCGCCCCGTCGGTAGCGGAGTGCGTCATAATGACCAGCGGCACGATGTTCTCGTTTTCCGCCTCCTGGGGCTCGTGTTGAATCACCGACGCGATCGAAATCTGCCGCTTACCCAGCATTCCGGCAATCTCGGCCAACACGCCAGGGTGATCCTCGATGTTGAACCGCAGGTAGAACCGCCCTTTCGCGGCGTCGGGGTCGCACAGCTCGACCCGCGCCTCGCGCTGCGACCACAGTTCGAGCGTGCGGAACGTAATTTGCGTGCGGCCGACCGCCGTGTCGATCATGTCGGCCACCACGGCCGAGGCGGTGGGCATCTGGCCCGCGCCGAGTCCGTGGAAAAACAGCGGCCCCACCGCGTCGCCCACCACGCTGATCGCGTTGTAAGCCTGCCGCACTTCGGCCAGCGGCGTGCCGACGCGGATTAAAGTGGGCGAAACGTGCAGCTCGAGCCCATCGTCGGTCAGTTGCGCCACCGCGAGCAGCTTGATTCGGTAGCCCAACTCGCGGGCATAGCGCATGTCGGCCACGTCGAGCCGGTCGATGCCGACGCGGGGAATTTCATTCCAGTGCACACGCGCGCCGAACGCCAGGTGCGCCAGGATGGCGAGTTTCTGCGCGGCATCGGAGCCGTCGACGTCCATGGTGGGATCGGCCTCGGCGTAGCCGCGCTGTTTGGCCTCGGCAACGGCCGCCGAATAGTCGGCGCCGTGCTCTTCCATCTCCGTGACGATGAAGTTGCTCGTGCCGTTGAGGATGCCCCGCAGCGACAATACCTGATTGGCCGACAGGCACTGGCCAATGTTGGTGATGATCGGAATGCCGCCGGCCACCGACGCCTCGAAGGCGATCGAGCGGCCCAGCTCGCGGGCCCGATCGAACAGCTCGCCGCCGTGCTCGGCCAATAGCGCTTTGTTGGCCGTGACCACGTCCTTGCCGCTTTCCAGCAGCTTGAGCATGACGGTGCGGGCCGGCTCGAGCCCGCCCATCAAGTGAGCGACCACCTTGATTTCGGGATTGCCCGTGACGAGCGACAGATCGTCGGTGAGCACGCCATCGGGCAGGTCGGCGTCGCGGGGTCGGGTGAGATCGCGAACCACCACCTTTTCGAGCCACAGGGTGCGGCCGGCGTGGCGCGCAGTGCGATCGCCGTGATCCAGCAGCAGACGGGCCACGCCCGTGCCCACGGTTCCCATGCCGATGATGGCGACCTTGGTCTTTCGCACCGAAATGCCCACCGGGAATGATTTTAGGTCGAACGCCAGCGCGCGATGATAGGCTGTGCCGCCCCGGAGCGTCAAGCGGACCCGTATGCGGCGCGAATCGCCTCCGCCGGGTGGAAGCGGCTCGCCAAACGTGGTTCAATCGGACCGCCTGTAGGATGTGGAAAGTCGTCTCTCGCTCCGCCGATGTCGTTGGTTTCGGAACGGTTCACAAAAAGCAATACACCCCGCACCCTGCCCGCGGCGTTCTCTCGCGGAGCGAGAGACGACTCTACCGCGAAGCACGCGCCAATGAACGACACACCCAACAAAGTCGTGTTCACCAGTCGCGAGCCGTTCGACCTGGAGCGGATTCATGCCGCGGCCGTTTATTGCAGCGACGGTCGTTTCGGCGAGCAGATCGACGAGTTCGTGCAGGTCGCTCTGGGCCTGCCGCGCTACGACCGGGTCGTCATGCCGGGAGGGCCGGCCTGCCTGGCGGGTCACTTTTCCGTCTACTTCGAGCAGCAGAGCGTGCAGCGCAATCTGGCGTTTCTCATCGAAGCGCACGGACTGACGCGAGTATTGTTGATTGCTCACCAGGACTGCGCCTACTATACGCATCGGTTAAAGGTGCCGCCCGAAAAACTCGAACCAACGCAGCGGACCGACTTGGCGAAAGCGGCGAAATTCATTGCCTCAATCGATGCGACACTGAAGGTGGAAACGTACTTCGCCCGCAAAGTGTCGGGAGGCGTTCGCTTCGAAACCGTGTGAAGCGGCCTCACTCAGAATTATCGCCAAACAGGCCTGGCGCGTTCCGTGTTCGATTTGCGTGGTGGCAGTCGCAAAGTATGCGGACCTATAGGACGTATATGACGTATATGGTCCCATTCGGACAACGGACAACTGACCACGGACAACTGACAGAAGCTGCCGATTCGGATGAAACCGTCGCCGACGGTTGTACAAGGGAAGCACAATGGACGACTCCGCACTCGCCTTCTTGAAGAAGTTGCTCGAAACCCCCAGCCCCTCGGGATATGAGCGGCCCGTGCAGGACGTGGTTCGCGAATATGTCCGCTCATTTGCCGACGAAGTGAAAACCGACGTGCACGGCAACGTGATCGCGTGCAAGAACCCCGGTGCGCCGGTGCGGCTGATGTTCGCCGGGCACTGCGACCAGATCGGCCTGGTGGTGACCTACATCGACGCTGAGGGCTTCGTTTATTCGCAGACGATCGGCGGCTGGGACCCGCAGCAGCTCATCGGCCAGCGGATGACGATCTGGACGAAGTCGGGCGCCGTGCCGGCGGTCATCGCCCGCAAGCCGATACACCTGCTGACCGAGGACGAGCGCAAGCAGGTGGTGAAGGAGAAGGACTTGTGGCTCGACATCGGCGTGAAGGACAAGGCCGAGGCCGACACGCTGGTGCAAGTGGGCGATCCCGTGACGCTGGCCCTGTCGTTTCAACCGATGCGCAACGGTCTGGCCAACTCGCCAGCCATGGACAACAAGAGCGGCCTGTGGGTCGTGATCGAGGCGCTGCGCCGCGCGGCGCAGAAGCCGCTCTCGTGCGCTGTCTACGCCGTTTCGACGGTGCAGGAGGAAATTGGCCTGCGCGGCGCACGCACCAGCGCGTTCGGCATCGACCCCCACGTCGGCATCGCCGTCGATGTGACACACGCCACCGACTGCCCCACGATCGAGAAGAAACAGCAGGGGGACGTAAAGCTGGGGGGCGGTCCGGTGGTGTTCCGCGGACCGAACATGAACCCGGTGGTCACTAAGCGGATCTTGGCCTGCGCCCAGTCGGCGGGGATCGCGTGCCAGGTGTCGGCCATCGGCCGCGCCACACCCAACGACGCCAACAACATCCAAATCAATCGCGCCGGCGTTGCAACGGGGCTAGTGGCCGTCCCCAATCGCTACATGCACAGCGCGGTGGAAATGATCTCGCTGGACGACATCGACCATGCCGCCGACCTTCTGGCCGCCTTCGCCAATGGCCTCACCGCGACGGACGACTTCACGCCGTAGCACTCGCCACGACGCTTCGCGGCTGCCAAAATGGCACCTCTTTAGGTGTCTGGGCCACAGTTGGAAGGTTGGCCAAACGCAGCTTTATTATACAGTAAAACCATATAGGAAAATGACTTATGCCAATCCACCATCGCGTTGGCACACAGGTTGCGAAAGGGGATTGCGTTTGACGCTGAATGACTGCCAGTTTGGGGCGACCAGCCGAAGGCGGGCTGTTAAAGCCTGACCCGAAATCCTGCCTGAGCCTCCAATCAGCCACCACGACCCCACGCGACAACCTGTGTCGTCTTGAAAACGTAGAAGGAGAACCGCAACGTGGCGAAGAACATGGTTTTTGACGACGAGGCCCGTCAGCCGCTGTTGGCGGGTGTGTCGAAGCTGGCCCGGGCCGTCCGCAGCACGCTGGGACCGCGGGGACGCAACGCGGTGCTCGACAAGGGCTGGGGCTCGCCCAAGATCACCAAAGACGGCGTGACGGTGGCCGAAGACATCGAGCTGGACGACCCCAACGAAAACCTCGGCGCGCAACTGGTCAAGGAAGCGGCCAGCAAGACCAACGACGTGGCGGGCGACGGCACCACCACCGCCACGATTCTGGCCGAAGCGATCTTCCGCGACGGGCTGAAGATGATCGCCGCCGGGGCCGACCCGATGGCCCTTTCGCGCGGCGTGGCCAAGGCGACCGAGGCGGTGAGCGAAGCGATCGCCAAGCTGGCGACCCCCATCGACGAAAAGAACCGCAAGGAAATCCAGCAGGTCGCCACCATCGCGGGCAACAACGACCCTTCGATCGGCAGCGTGCTCTCCGACGCGTTTTTGAAGGTGGGCAAGGACGGCGTCATCACCATCGAAGAGGGACGCAGCAGCGAAACGACGGTCGAAGTGGTGGAAGGCATGCAGTTCGACCGCGGCTTCCTCTCGCCGCACTTTGTCACCAACCCCGACGACGTGGCCTGCGAGCTGGAAGACTGCTACATCCTGCTGTACGAAGAGAAGATCTCGGCCAACAAAAAGCTCATTCCGCTGTTGGAAGCCATCAGCAAGGCCAACAAGCCGCTGCTGATTATCGCCGAGGATGTCGAAGGCGAAGCGCTGGCTACACTGGTGGTCAACAAAATGCGGGGCATCCTGCACGTGTGCGCCGTGAAGGCGCCGGGCTACGGCGACCGCCGCAAGGCCATGCTGGGCGACATCGGCGTATTGACCGGCGCCACGCCCATCTTCAAGGACCTGGGCATCGAACTGGAAAGCGTGAAGCTCTCCGACCTGGGTCGGGCCAAGCGCGTCAAGATTTCGGCCGAGGACACGATCATCGTTCGCGGAGCCGGCAAGAAGACCGACATCGACGGCCGCGTACAGCAGATTCGCAACGAGATCGAAGTCACCGACAGCGAATACGACCGCGAGAAGCTGCAGGAGCGGTTGGCCAAGCTGGCGGGCGGCGTGGCGCAGATTAGCGTCGGCGCCGCAACGGAAACCGAAATGAAAGAGCGGAAGGCGCTGTTGGAAGACGCCAAAGCCGCCACGGCCGCGGCACTGGAAGAGGGCATCGTGCCCGGCGGCGGCGTCGCGCTCATCCGTGCCGAAAAGGCGATCGACAAACTCGGCCTCACGGGCGACGAAAAGCTCGGTGGGGAGATCATTCGCCACGTGCTCGACTATCCGCTGCGATGTATTGCCGACAATGCCGGCGTCGAGGGAGCGGTCGTCGTCAATCGCGTGCGACAGCTCAAAAACAAGAACGAGGGCTACGACGCCGACAAGGACTCCTACTGCGACCTGGTCGCCGCCGGCATCATCGACCCGGCCAAGGTGGTCCGCACCGCGCTGCAGAACGCCGCCAGCGTGGCTTCGCTGTTGTTGACCACCGAGTCGCTC
>CAYQAJ010000265.1:0-6994 GCA_964415245.1 uncultured Pirellulaceae bacterium
CTGTTTCGTTGGGAAGCACTTCGACGTTGAGCACGCGCTTCTCGGGCGGAACGACGACTTCCTTGGTCTCGCTGTAGACCTTGCCGCCCGAAATGGTCACCGCCTCGATGAAGAAGTTGGGCATGTCTTTCTTGACGACGGCCACTTCCTCCACCGCGCTCTTGCCTTCGAGCCGCAGCACCTTGGGAGGCAGGTAGATGCCGTTGGCCGGCCTTACGAACAACAGCACCGTGCTGTCGGCCTGATCGGTATTGACCTGCAAGCTGACGGTGTCGCCGGGCTGATAGTCGCGCTCTTCGGGAATCAGCTCGATGTTGTTGAATCGGTAATCCTTACCGTCGAACCCTTCGCCGATGATGGTGAAGAGATAGCCACCCTCGATGGTGTGTTCCTTGGCGTCGGTCAATTCGTACGCCAGGCGGTATTGCCCTTTGGCCGAGGCGCGAATCTGGAGATCCGCAACACCGAGGTCCGACGTATCCAGGTCCCAACGCCGCACGGGCGTCTCGACCGGCTTGTTGTCCTTATCGTACGTGATCTTCAGCAGCGTGAGCATGCCCGTGCCCTCGACGGGCTTCTGGTCGAGCGTCTGCGCCATGAAGTTGGCGTGCACGATGTCGCCCACGCGGTAGTAGCCGCGGTTGACCCAGGTGAACACCTTGAACGGCTTGCGGGCCACGAGCACTTTGCCCGTGCCGACGATAGTGCGGCGCGATTCGTCGCGCACTTCGGCCGTGATGGTGTACTCGTGGTCCTTATTGGCGTGAATGGCTTTTGCGACGGCGGTGTCAATCTCGACGTCGATCGTGCCGTCCTCGCCGATGGGCACTTCCTGTTCGGAGACCAGCTCCGGAGGTTGCTGCTGACCTTGCCACCACCACCAGGGGAGCGGGCGCATGCAGCCGACCCAGTTTTGCCAGCCGGGGTACCAGGGATAGTCGTAGCAGAACCACCAGTAGCCCGGTCCGTAGCACCAGTCCCAAATCCCTATGGGGTACCATCGCTGCGAGTAGTCGCTGCGCATGACCTTGTACTTGACGGTGGCGCTGGTGACCGGCGAGCCGAAGTAGTATTTGGCGTTGATCTTGGCAGTGATCTTTTCACCCAGCATCACCGGCTCCGTGGGAGCATCGATGGTCACTTCGAATTCGGGCTTCTTATACTCCTCGACGCGGAAGCTGCCGCCCCCGCTGGCCACCGGCTGGCGATCCTGCGTGGCGGTGAGCTGCATGTTGTACATGCCGAGCGTGGCATCGCGGGGAAGCTCCAACGTGCCCTCGACGCCGCCGTACTCGTCGGCCGTGAGCGTCTGCGAGTAGATCTTTTCCCCCTTGGGGTTGTAGATTTCGACCGGGAACGTCTCGCCGGCGAATTCCGACGCGTCGTCCTTGTCGTACTGCGCGCGGCCGACCCAGAACTTGAAGTGCACGCTCTGGTCGGGGCGATAAACGGGCCGGTCGGTGATCGCGAACACCTTGATGGTGTTGTACTGCTGGTCGTAGTACTGGCCGGTCCACACGCCACGGAAGCCGAGGAAGGCGAAACGGCTGTCCTCCTTCGTGCGCGCGGTGACGAGCCACTGGTACTCCTGGTTCAGGTCGGCAGGATCGGGCAGAACAATCCCGTCCTTGTCGCTGTGATCGCGGAATTCCTTGGTGATTACCTGATAGCGATTGTTTCCCAGGGGCTTTTGCTGGTAGCCGAAGAAGTCGACATCGGCGTCGGCCACCGGGGTGCCGTCTACCGCGTCGCCCACGAAGTACATATTGCGGCCGTCGAGCGGCTTTTTGACCATCGCCGTGTCGGCCACCCACACGATGATCTTGCTCACGTTGCCGTCGGCGATCGTTGAAGTGAGCAGGTAGGCGCCCGGCTTCTTGAGCGGCGTGGTGACGGTGACGCGGCGATCGAAGTGCTTCTCGCGCGGCGTGAGCTCCATGTCCCACGAGGCCACGTTGTCGCCGATGTACTGCTGCTCGTTATTGTTGACCAGCCGCCAGCCGATGTTGTCGATGTTCATCCGCTGCCAGTCGAGCTGGGCGGGATCGCTCTTGAGATACTCCTTGACGTCGCCCAGCAGCTTGTCGACCAGGATTTCCTGGGCGGTAAAGCTCACCTTGTCGGCGTTGCGGAAGCGGAATTCGAGCGTGGCGCCTTCGCCCGCCGGCTGGGTCATGATTGGCTCGAACATGCCCCAATTGCCGACGATCTGTTCGAGCTGCTGCTTCTTCCAGTTATTGGGGCCGGGGCCGTACTGATCGATGCTCTGCTGCCAGTATTCGGCCGCGCGGGGGTATTGCCGGCGGTTGGCGAATGCATTGGCCAGCACGTTCAGCGCGGTTTCCCCCTGGCCCGTGCGCGGCTCGGCGGCAACTTGCTGGTAGATCTTGATGTAATTGAACTCGTCGGGGAGCTCGAACCGCTTGATGCCGTTGGCCAGCTTGGCGATCGTTTCGTTATCCTTGAGGGTGTGCAGGGCGTAGGTGCCGCTCTCGTCGGTCTTGGTATCGTCGTCGTCGGTCGGCTGGCCGAAGAAGTTGCCGTACCACATTCCCTGGTTGAGCGTCTCGACGCCGAATTGCGACAGCGAGAACTGCGCAAGCTGCATACGAACCGTGTTCAACAATTGCGGCGAATTCTCGATGGCCTGATCGAGGGCCCACCGCCACCGCTGTCCGTCGGTTTCCGCCTCTTCCCACGTTTTGACCGAGTAGTGGTAGACCGGCTTGCCTTCCTCGTCGACCGGCGCCCCGTTGTATTCGCGCCAATAGGGGTATCCCTCTTCGTAGTCGGGGAGTTGGCTCAGGTCGGAGAGGTACTGAAGCCGCCACGCTTCGTAGAAACCGCGCTGGTAAAGAAGCTGATCCGCCAGATTCAGGTAGAACTGGGCCACTTCCTGCTTCTGGTCGTCCTCGCGCGTCGACGGAATGGCCTGCACCATGAGCTGCAGGGCCCGCACGCGGTCGCGCTCCATCGAGTTGACGATGGTTCCGCCGCCGCGGTGCTGCCCCCGCTCGAACTCGCCAGCGATGGTGAAACCGAAGTGCTGTTGTTGCAGATACTGCTGCGCCGTGGTGTGCAGCAGCCGCCAGTTGTTCTCGTGGGCGGCGACCGTGCTCTCGAGCAGCTCGTCGATCTCATTGACGCGGCCAAGCTGCTGAAGAGCCTGAACGGCCATGTTCAGGTCGTTGGAAACCAGCTTGGGATCGGTCTCGGGGTCGAGGCACAGCGTACGCAGAGAGTCGTAGGCGTCGCGGAAGTTGCCGTCGCGGAAGTTCTGCTGGGCTTTGTCGCGGACTTCCTTGGGCTCGGGCGGCTGCGATAGTGCGGCTGCAACACAAATGGCCACCCCTATAAGGGTCACAAACGCGAAGAACGGTAACTTGCTGGTTTTCATGGCTATGGACCCCGCCTGAAGGATTCCGAATCCCACCCGGAAACGAAGATTTGCCAAACAGATGAGGGCACAAAACACCCCCCCGACCCTGGATAGACGCCCGTAGGCGCCGGAAAGTTCCACGATCCGGCCCACGGCCTTTGTAACTCCGCCGCCCGGCGGCGAACAGTCCCGGCGCAGGGGGTGGTTCGAGAATGTGGGGTTGTTGGTGTTCCGCCCGCCAATTGCCCGGTTCTGGCCGCTATCTGGTCGATTTTCACCGGTCGCGGCGGCACCCGGTCGCTTGATCGGCGCGAGTACTTTTCACGCCCCCGGTTGTTTAATCATGGAGGCAGGTGGGGCAAATCATAACCGTTTACTGCACATGCGGTTTTAATCTAAGATGGAAGCTGCTCCCGCCGGAACCGATACAACCCCTGCGCCACCTACGTTGCGTGCAAGCGAAGCGGCACGCTTCACGCTTGCGAGTGCGACGGATCGCCCCCCCAACCCAGGACTGAGCCACGCGCGGCCCCGCTCGAACGGACTCGGCCGCTGCGCCCGCTGAAGGCAAGCACCATCATGGCAACCTCCCCCGCCCAGAAATTCAGCGGCTACCACGAATGGTTGGGGTTGGATCCTGCCGTCACCAGGCCCAACTATTACCAGCTCGTGTCGCTGGATCCGACGGTTGACGACGCCGACGCAATCCGGGCGGCCGCCGATCGAGCGCTCTCCAAGGTGCGTGCCTGCCGCCCCGGTGACCGGGCCGCGCAATGGGCTGCCTTGCTCGACGAGTTGAAGGACGCCAAGTCCTGCCTCACCGACCCCGGCAAGCGGGCCGAATACGACCGGAAACTTCGAGAAGGGACCCCCGATACCGTATCGGAACATGCGCAAGCTTCGGCGGAAACGGCACCGCGCCGCGCTCCTGGACCCCAGCAAACCAAGGCGTCCACTGCCTCAAGTTTGACGTCGAAACCGACGTCGAAGCCGAGACGTTCTGACGTCGATTCGACTGGCCTGGACGACAACACGATTGCTTCCTGGCTCGACAATGAAGAGGACGCGCCTTCCGACGACGCGTCGTGGCCCGACTGTAAATCGAAGCCAAAGACCGACGTGGCAACAGGTCGGCCCACCGCCAGTGAGACGAAGCACGTAACAAGCCAACAGGCGACGACACCCGCGGCGGATCGGACGACGAACGCAACGTCGAAGCCCACGTCGCCGCAGTCGTCCAAGCCGGCTGATGCCAAGCGCGAAGGCGCTCCGGCCACGTCGAAGGCCGCGGGATCGGTCGCAACGCAGGTCCCCTTCGCGCCAGTCGAACAGGAGCTGCCGCTGCCGGAGCCGGACGAGCCAAAGCCAAAGACCCCGACTTCCGGAACGGCGTCGGGAAAGGGACCGCAGAAAACCGCGCCCCGGAATGCGGACGCGTCGGCGGGGCATGCACCAACTACTGACCCGGGTGCGGCCGAGGACGAACTGGATCCCATGGCACCGTTCGATGTATCGCTGATGTCGTCCGGCGCGGCGATAAACGACGCATCGCAAGACGCCATGCTTCCTCCCACCGCTGAATCGACGGGCCAAAGTGCAGCCGCGGGAGCCATTCCGACCGCCCAACGCGCGCAGCACCACGCGGTCGCACATCTATCGGCGGGGGCAATCGGCGCTTCTCCCGAAAAGCACGCGGTCGCAGCCAAAGCAAGCGCTTTCGGCGCTGACGCGGCGCAAGATGCGGGTTCTTCGCCCGACGACGACGCGCCCGGCGTGCGCGGTGCACACTCCGCCGCGCAGGCAACCCGCGCCCGCGCCAAGTCGAACGTGACCGTGCTGCTGTTCAGCGCCGTGGCGGGCGGGATTTTGTTCCTGGGCGCCATCGGCATCCTCTACATGATGGGAGTCTTCGGCGGCGATCGAGGCGACAACGTGGCCGATGGCGGCGGTTCTGGCAAGTTGGGCGTATACGACGCAGCGACCGACAACGGCAAACTACCAGCGACTCCATCCGGCGGCACCAAGAACGGTAAAGGAACGGACACGCCGCCTACCCCGACTCCCACACCGACTCCCGACCCGACGCCAACGCCCGATCCCACACCTACGCCAACGCCCACACCGGATCCCACCCCCACTCCCGATCCGACGCCGACTCCGACCCCAACCCCTGATCCAACACCCACCCCCACGCCGACACCGGATCCGGAACCTGCTCCTCCCCCGCCCGCCGAGCTGGTCGAGGCGCTGAATACGGCGTGGCTGGCCTTGTCGGAACGCAATCTCGAAGAGGCCCGCGGCGAGATCGAACGTGCCCGAGCGATGGCCGCACATCCCGATCACACGGCGCAGGTGGAGCGGCTTTCGCTTTTGGCCGATTACGTGACCCAGTTCTGGGAAGCGGTCGAAGAGGGACGCAGCAACCTGCCCGCCGGCAGCGAGCTGACAGTCAAGTCGACCACGGCGGTTGTGGTGGAGTCGACGCCCGAACGGTTCGTGATCCGCGTGGCGGGCATGAACCAGCGCTATGCCCCCCACGAGATACCGGGCGGTCTCGCAGTTGTTCTTGCCGAAAGAGCCCTCGACTTGGGCGACCCCGTCGGTTTGCTGGTGATGGGGTCCATTTATGCCGTTGACCGAAACACCGACAAGCACGCCGAGGCTCGCGACTACTGGCAGCGGGCCGAGCTCGGGGGCGAGAAGATCGACGAGCTCATGGCGGTGCTGGAGGACGGCTACGGGGTTGTGCCGGAGCCAGAGCCGCAACCAGAGACTTAGAGCCTATCCAAAAACCGTCCCGGACAAGGGGACAGGCACCTTTTGCTCCGCAGACTCCGCAAAACGAGCCAGTCCCCGACGGTCTTTGGATAGGCTCTTAGTGGACTGCTGCGGCAACACAGTAGGTCCCGTCTGCCGGGCGGGACCTTGCGCCGGCAGAATGCGTTGTGGCGGCCAAGGTCCCGCTCGGCAAGCGGGACCTAATTCGGATAGCCGTCGCCCTTACGTTGCCACGACCAGAATCAGCAGATATGCCGCCCAAACGGCGAATACGCTCGCGCTGATTCCCAACAGCAGGCGATTGGGCTTGGGTGGCGACGGCGTGGGCGGTTGACGCGGAGCGCCGCCGTCAACCGCGCTCCGCCCGCCGCGATTCTCGCCGCTGCGCTCGGCGCGCTGTTTCGTCCCGGCACGCCGCTGCGTTGCATCCTTGCCTTGCCGTTGCCTGCGAGATTTGGCCATGCGCGCTCGTCAGTCGATCGAGATCCGATACCGCCGCTGAAAAACGTCGTCGAAGTCGTACACGTCGTCGAAGTCCTCGCGGCGATCGGACTTCGATCTCTTCATCCGCTCGATGCGGATCAGGCTGTACACAATCTCGCCGAAATCGCTCGTCGAGCGGACGCCCCAACTGTTGAGCACCACCTTGGCCATGTAGCCGTACTGCCGCACGGCGTACTGCCGGATCGCTTCGCAGAGCTGCTGGCCCGACAGATGCCGCTCGACGTGCTTTTCGCCTAGCTGTGCTTCTTCTTCCGCAGGGGCGGGCTTCTCGGTCGCCGGGCTGGGCGTCTCGGTGCCCATTCCCAGCACTTCCTGCGCGTAGGAAAGTGATTC
>CAYQAJ010000266.1:0-6990 GCA_964415245.1 uncultured Pirellulaceae bacterium
CGCTCAAGAAGCGTCGCGACGCTTCCCGACACTTGTCACAGTTTCTCGGCCAATTCCCGGGCAAGATTGCGGTAAAGAACCACGCCGATGTCGGGCCGTCGACGTATGAGGCTCTCCATGGCCTGGCCCTCGAGCACGGCTAATTCCGCGTCGCTGATGGTTCGGGCAGCGACGGCATGGTCGACATGCGTCATCAACGACCGCTCGCCCAGGCACTGGCCGGCGGTCAGGAGGGCGATACGCCGTCCGTCGTCGGGCGCGGCGATCTCCACCGCGCCGTCGATAACCAAATAAAGCTGTCCCGCGGGCTGGCCCGGCGTGAAGATGACCTCGTCGCGGGAAAACGATTTCAGCGTGAACTCGCGCGCCAGATGGCGCGTTTGCTCGCTGTTGAGTCCCGCGAACAAGGGGCTGTGGCCGGCGGCCGCTACGATCCGCGGGTCGGCGGAGGACTGCGCAAACTGACGAATGACGATCTCTGCCATCGGCGCGCTCGACTCGGCCAGCACGACCCCGGAGAAGTCGGGCGTGCCCAGCACGCGCACCATTTTGACGACGTCGAGCCGTTCCACCTGATGAAACGTCAGCGCCGGCACGTACGCGCAGGGGAGAAAACCGAGCTCCAATAGCGTTCGCTGCATTCGCGGAGCATGGGCGTTGACGTCGATCTCGATGTAGTCGACTTCCTGGCTGTCTCGGCAAACGAGCAGCAGTTTCTCCAGCAGAAACCGGATGGGTCGCTCGGAAGCCGATACCAGCTCAAACACACGCACGGTGCGTTCCACGGGGTCCCTGGCAAAGCCGACCGCGCCGGCCAGATGCGGCCCGCCGCCGGCCATCAAGTACGTCGAATCACGGGCCCGCAGTTGGAACAGCCCGTAGTGCAACCGCAACGGCCCGACGATTTCGCGATCGTGTACGCGTCCCCGTTCCAGGCGCAAGAGCGTGGAGTAACCTTCGGTATTGAACTGTTTCAGCTCGAACGAATCGTCGAGAGCGTAGGGCGCGGAGGTGACGTCGACGATCGCGTCGGGCTCGATGCCGAGGTTGCGCATCGACAATTCCGCGACGGCTACCGCTTCGGAAATGATGCGCGGGTGATTGCGGCGGAGCTTCAAGGCGTGGCCGAAGTAACGCACGTAGAGCGCCACGCTCTCGCGGCGGTCGGTAAGCAGCTTGGACGGCAGAAAACCGGCGCAGGCAAATCCGAATTTCGCGGAGATCTTCTGCGAATAGGGATGGGCGGTGCGGTTCTCGACGAGGCCCACGTGCAGGCGCTGCTGCACGCGTTCGATGCGTCCCTGCATCAGCAGTTGACCGACGCCTCGGCCGCGTGCCTCGGGATGCACGGTGAGCCGGCCGAATTCGCCCACCAGGTCGTTGTAGGCGCCCACGTGCATCACCACCGACGCGGTGCCCAGCAGCCGGCCGTCCTCTTCGGCCACGAGCAGGATGGAATTGTCGGCGTAGGCCAGCTTCTTCAGCGCATCGAGATCGTAGTACTGCTGGTAGGGATACCGCTGCTCGTACGACGCCACGAATAGATCGCGAATGGCTTCCACGTCCGATTCGCGCGCTTCGCGGACGGTTAGCATGGTCGTCACCCTTTGCTCAGGGTTGCGCCGCGCCGTGCGGACCCGGCGCCACCAACCGTCCCGTTTCGCGCTCGCTAATCATCTGCCCCGCTAGCAGCGCCAGGCGGTGATAGTAGGCCGCCCCCACCGCGAGCGCCCGTTCGTCGAAGTCGAATCGGCTGGAGTGCGCGGGGTAGGCCTCCGTGCCCGCGGCATGAGAGCCGATGCGGACATAGCAACCTGGCCTCTGCTGGAGATAGTAGCTAAAGTCTTCGCCCCCCATGTTGGCGATCGAGAGCTGCCCAACGTTGGCGGCGCCGACGACTTCCCGTGCCGCCTCGCGAGCCAACGCCGCCCACGCCGCCGCGTTGACCAGCACCGGCGTCCCCTCGTCGACTTCCACGCGGATCGCCGCGCCATGCAGTTGTGCCAGCGAGTCCGCGATGCGATGAATCGAACGCTGCAAGTGAGCCCGCACGTCGGCATCCTGTGCCCGGATCGAACCTTCCAGCGTCGCGGTGCTGGCGATGACATTCGAAGCCGTGCCGGCCTCGAAGCGACCCACCGAGATTACCGAAGGATGGGCCGGGTTCACTTCGCGGGAAACGATCGTCTGCAGCGCCATCACGAACAGCGAACCCACCACCACGGCGTCGACCGTCTCGTGCGGCCGGGCGGCGTGTCCCCCGCGGCCGGTGATCTCCACACGAAAGCTGTCGCTGGACGCATTGACCGCGCCGTCGGTGACCGCGATCGTTCCCGTGGGAAAATGCCGATCCAGGTGACCGCCGAAGATCATCGCCACGTCGTCGAGCACGCCTTCGCGGATCATCGCCTTGGCACCGTGGCCCATTTCTTCGGCAGGTTGAAAGATGAGGCGGACCGGCGCCGGCAGCGACTCTTCCCGCGCCAGCAGCATCGCGGCGCCCACCAGCATGCTCGTGTGTCCGTCGTGGCCGCAGGCGTGCATCACGCCCATGTTGCGCGAGGCGAACGGCAGGCCCGTTTCTTCCTGAATCGGCAAGGCGTCCAAGTCGGCTCGCAGCGCCACGCGCTGCACGCCGGGCCGACCGGCAAGGTCCGCCACCACGCCCGTGCCGGCTATCCCCTGGCGATAGGGAATCTGTAATTTGTCCAGCACCTCGCATACCTTGGACGCCGTACGGTTCTCCTGCCAACTCAGCTCAGGGTGTTGGTGGAGATCGCGGCGGAGAGCGATCATTTTGTCGATGATCGTTTCGTCCATTGCGGTATCGCTTTGTTCTTGCGGCGAATCGGCGCCGAACAACAAGCGGGGTGCAATCCTTGTGCCAGCCAGTGCCGAAGCCAAGAATGCCGATTCTATTCGACGATCGGCCTACTGCGCACTTACGACACCCCCGCCGCAACCCCGGCTCGGCTGGACTCACCGAATGCCGCATCCGCACAGTACGTGCGAATTGGCGCGCTCGCGCCGTGGCGCGGTGGCGACAGAACTACCGACGGCGCGAAAAAGACAGCCCGGCTGCCGAAACCAAGTGGGACTGCAGCCGATTGCGGCCGAGCGCTATGCGGTGCGGTTGTGTCGGCTGCGACTGGGCGAGCTCGACTTGACTACTGCCAGGTTCCACGCAGTCCGGGCCGAGCCGGATCAGGCATCGCGTCGAAGAGCTCAGGGAGTCAAATGCAATCGCGAAGAATTTTGCCCCAGGGGGCAACGGGGGAAGAACCTAACCCATCCGAAAGCGCCAGCCATGTCCTGAACCGAAAGCGCC
Organism: uncultured Pirellulaceae bacterium; assembly: GCA_964415245.1. Taxonomy (GTDB): domain Bacteria; phylum Planctomycetota; class Planctomycetia; order Pirellulales; family Pirellulaceae; genus CAYQAJ01. The sequence continues at coordinate 3,329 of CAYQAJ010000266.1, forward strand.
ACCTATGTGCTGATCGCACGTCGCACAAAGCAACGGACAACTGACAACGAACCACTGACGACGGACAATCCGTCACCGCCGCTGCACGCCCCGGCTGGCTTGTTCAAGTCGGGCCGCCTTGCCTGCCAGTTCCTTGGCCACCTGTTCGTTGCCCAGGTACTTGTTCATTGAGGCCAGGTTGCCATAGGGGATGGCCAGCGCCGGCTCGGCGAGAATGTCGGCTGACACGGCTTGCTCCAACAGATACGTGCCCTGCTGGGTGAGCTCGAGACCGCGTTCTCTCTCGCCCGTCTGCCAGTACGACACGCCCATGCTCACCAGCATATCGCCGTGCCGCGCCGTCGCCAGCGTGGGAGTTCGCGTGCTGAAGCGAATCAGTCCGGGGGTCGCCTTCTCGTACCAGGCGACTGCTTCGAGGTGATCGCCGTGGCGCACGGCATGGATGGAGCCGATGAGAAACCGGCCCCGCGCCAGCAGGTATTCGTGGTCGGGCGTGGTGTCGCGGCGAGCGCCGCCTTTCTCCAGGAGTGTGATCGCGTTTTCGACTAGCTTCTGGGCCGCGTCGTGTTTGCCGCGGGTCTGTTCGATCGTGGCGGCGTCCAACAGGATCTGGCCCATTTCCCAGCTCAGCCGCTCCTGGTAGAGCGCGTCGTCCGAGGCGGCCAACAGCTTCTTGCCTTCTTCGGTGGCGGCTTGCGCCGCGCGCGACACGTCGACGCCGCCGTCGCTGCCCGAGAGAATCCACATTCCTTTGCGTGCCAGCAGCAGGCGGAGATCGTCGTGACCGCCGTCGCGGGCGATAAACTCCTCGACGAGCGATTCGGCCCGATCGAGCCACATGGGCACGACTTCGTCTTTCTTGGCCCACCGACCCCAGGCCACGTCGCCGGCCACGCCCAGGTGAGCGTCGATGAGCACCTGCTTGGCCGCGCGCCGCACGGCGAAGCGCTCGTCGGCAGCCAACGGAGCGGCCCGCTTGATCGCCGCCTGGTGGTGCACCATCGCTCCGGCGTAATCGCGGTCCGGTCCAGCCGCCATCAAATCGCCGATCAGGCACTCGCCGGCGGCTTCGACTTCGGGGGGCACGTTTTCCAGCGACAGCGCTTTCCGCGTCGCCCGCAGTGCCGCTTCGTAGCTGCCCTGCTCGCCGAGAATGCGCGCGCGAAGCAGAGCGTATTGCGCGGCGGTGGGTTCCAGCTCAACCGCCTTGCGGGCAATCGGCAGCGCTTCGTTGTAGCGTCCGATGGACGTGAGGATGGTGGCCCGAATCCAGTAAATGCGAGCATCGGAGGGGTCGAGTTGGGCGGCGAAATCGAGGTCGACGAGGTTTTGTTCGTAGCGCCTTTTGCGGTCGAACAGGGCGCGGAGCAGAAACGGCTCGGCGCGAATCGGCTCCAGGACGATGTGGTCGACCTCGTTCGAAGGAGACCCTTCGACGAGGGCGAACAGCACGCCCCGCTCGGGATAAACCACTCCCAACAGACGACCGGTATCGTCGGGCACGGGCGCCGGTTCGACCGTGTCCAGCGCGAGCTCTTGCGACAAGGAAGCGAGCGGCGTGGGAGCAGCGAGTCGGATGATGAGCGAGGAGACCACTTTGCCGGTCACCACCACGTCGATGCCCGCGAACGGCTCGACCTGGTAGCTCAGCGTCAGGTCGCCGTCGCGCCTGCTTTCGCCCTTGGGCTTGCCGAGCGAATCGCGCACTTGCTCGAGCGTGGTGCTGCCGGGCGTGACGCCTTTGAACGTGGCCGCTTTGGCCAGCAGGAGGGGTGTGCGAACGGCGGGGCCATCGTCGGCCGAGGGCAACGTGGCAGGCGCTCCGCGCCGCCCGCTACGAGGCGCATCGGTCACCGGCGCGGGTGTGTCGGAGGACGGCGTCTCTTCCCGAAGCGCACCCGGCGCGGGCGCAGCGGGCGCGGGTCTTGTTGGTGGAGCTTGCCAGCCGCGAAGCGCGCTGGGCGCGGCGGCCACGACCAGCGAAAAGGACAGCGCTGCCGTCCATGCCGCCGACCACCGCCCCCGTCGCCTCTCGCTCCGCGAGAGGACGTCTTCCCTCGCTGCCGAGCGAACGAACCAAGACCAAAGTGATCGCTTGAGCGCAATACGCATAACGTGTTCCTCCTCGAACACGAGCCGGGCGTCAATTCGCGCGAAGCTCGCGTGTTGCCGTCCGGCGCTGGCGCGCAGATTACCTATCGGGCGAAGAGCCCAGCCTGCGCAAGCAGTATCGGTTGCCGGCTATGTGCCGGTTCAGCAAGAACGCCGGGATGTAAGAATCGAACGGATTGCCGCCGCGCGAGCGCGTAAGACAGGCAAGCGGCGCAGTGTAGCGACCCGCCGGCGAGCGCACATGGTTAGCCGCGACGCAAAGCGGAGCGCGAAGCCACGCCGTCGCTAGCACGACCGCCGCTATCGTCAGGATTCGCCAACAGCGAGTTCGCGGAGACGCAACGCGGCATAAGGGGAGTTCTCATCTCGCACGAGAGCAAGTATCGCGTCGATGGCATCGATCTGCCTGCGCGTGAACGGAACAGCGTCGCCCGGCTTCGGCGCGCACGGCACCAGCGCGGAAGAGATTCTCTTTGCCAGCAGTTCGACTCCCTCACCGTGCAGTGCGCTCGTCGCAATTCCATCGGGACGACCGGCTGGTTCGGCAAGCGGCAGGTCGCACTTGTTGTGTACGCGCAGCGCCGAGGCGAACTCCTCAACCAGACGCTGATCTTCCCGCGACCAGGGACCGCTCCGATCCAGCACGAGCACCACCAAGTCGGCCGATGCAAGGTGCTTGCGGGCCAGCGCCACGCCGGCTACTTCCAGCGCGTCGCTCCCTTCGCCCAAGCCAGCCGTGTCGACCAGTTCGACCGGCCAACCGTCGAGGGCGGTTCGCGCGGTGAGCACGTCGCGCGTGGTGCCGGGATTGTCGTAGACGATCGACCGGGGGTATCCCAGCAGCGCGTTGATGAGGCTGCTCTTGCCGACGTTGGGTCGGCCCGCGATTACGACGCGCCACGGCGTCGTCAGATGCATGCCCAGCGTGGCCCGGTGGGAAAGTCGCGCAAGGCGGTCGGTTGCCTCGGACTTCGCGTTGCCGGTGTGCTGCGACTGGAGCAGGCCGACGGTTTCTTCCAGCTCCAATCGCAATGCGCCGCGAAACTGATCCAACAACACGGCGGCGGTTCGCAAGGTCGGCGCATCGGCCAATGCGATCCGGGCTTCGGCCGCTATCGGGTCGAGCGAGTCGGCCCGCACCCAGTCGTGCCATGACATCTCGCGGCATCCGGCCGACGTGAGCGCGTGCAGGATGCGGACCGCCGCAGCCCGGCCCCCGTGGCAGTTGACTTCGACACGCTCCGGGCCGCGCAGGCAAACGACGACCTCCTCCTCCTGCCCGTCCTCCGCAACAAATCGACCGAAGACGATGGTGCCGGGCGCGATCTTCTCCAGCGGTTTGCCCGACGCGGCGCGAAACCATCTCGAGACCGCCTTGATCGCGCCGTCGCCCTCGACCAGCACGGTCGCCACCGCGCCGCGCCCGCTGGGCGTCAGCAAGACGACGCGGCAATCGGCAGGAGCGTGCGGAGAGGGGGTTGAGTGGGACATCCGGGCGCTAGCGCGGTGGTGTTGCAAGTGAGTTGGTAGGGCGCGCTCCGCTGTGCGTC
>CAYQAJ010000267.1:0-3079 GCA_964415245.1 uncultured Pirellulaceae bacterium
CGCCGGTCTGAGCGAGATGGCCCTGTACGCCATCGGCGGCATTCTCAAGCACGCCCCCTCGATCCTGGCGTTCACCAATCCCACCACCAACAGCTATAAGCGGCTCGTGCCTGGCTACGAAGCGCCGGTCAACCTGGCTTACTCGCAGCGCAACCGCTCGGCCTGCTGCCGCATTCCCATGTACAGCCCGAGCCCCAAGAGCAAGCGGATCGAGTTCCGCTGCCCCGACCCGAGTTGCAATCCCTACCTGGCCTTCTCGGCCCTCATGATGGCGGGGCTCGACGGCATCCAGAACAAGATCAACCCGGGCAGCCCGTTGGATAAGGACCTGTACGACCTGCCACCGGAAGAAGCGGCGTCGGTGGCGCAGACGCCGGGCTCGCTCGACGCCGTGCTGGCGCACCTGGAGCAGGACCACGAGTACCTGCTCAAGGGGGACGTGTTCACCGCCGACGTGATCGAGACGTGGGTCCGCTACAAGCGCAAGAACGAGGCCGAGGCGGTCCGCCTGCGACCCCACCCGTACGAGTTCTGCTTGTACTACGACATTTGACATAGTCGGGGGACTGGCGCAATTTGCGCTCTTCCGCGGAGCAAAATGAGCCAGTCCCCGACGGTTTTTGGATAAGCTCTTTGGAGGTTTCTGCCTTTCACCCGTGGGCTGGAGCTCTGGGGCTCAGCGCGCAGGCAGCGGAATCTGGTGAGTCGGCGAATGTGACTTGAACACACGCTCGGCGGCGGGTCAAGTGTTTCGTGGATAAGGAAATCGTTGCGTCGGTGCTTCACGCGCCACTTCTTGGGCCTGAACGATTTGGACGCTATGGACGGCATGGACCGCTTGGCTCGTCGTTCCCTGTCCATCGAGTCCATATCGTCCATTACGTCCATGCTCTGCATTCTGCACTCTTCACTCTGAACTCTGCACTCCCCCCTTCGCCCGTTGCAACCGCCCGCGTTCTTTCGTCCAATAGTGCTGCCAGAAGGAGGATCCACCATGCCGCAGCATGCCGCGATCGATCTGAAAAAGTACATCCGCGACATTCCCGACTTTCCCCAGCCGGGCATCTTGTTTCGCGACATCACGCCGCTGTTGGCGCGGCCTGAGGTATTTCGCGAAGCGGTGCGGCTCATGGCCGACCACTTCCGCGGCCGCAAGATCGACGCGGTGGTGGCGGCCGAGGCGCGGGGGTTCATCTTCGCGGCGCCGCTGGCGCTGGAGCTCGGCGCGGGCTTCGTGCCGGTTCGCAAGCCGGGCAAGCTTCCCTTCGACACGCACGCCTTCCACTACGAGCTGGAATACGGCACCGACACGCTGGAAATGCACACCGATGGCGCCACGCACGGCCAGAAGGTGCTCGTCGTCGACGACTTGCTCGCCACGGGCGGAACGGTCGAGGCCTGCTGCCGACTGTTGGAGAAGACCGGCGCAACTGTCGAAGGCTGCGCGTTCCTGATCGAGCTGGTCGCACTGGGCGGCGCGAAGCGAATCGCGCCGTTCGAAGTGTTTAGCTTGATTCGGTATGAATGAAGTGTTCAGTTTTCAGTGTTCAGTTTTCAGTTGCCGGAGTGTCTGCAACGGACAACTGACCACGGACAACTGACATTCGATCCGCATCATGGAGTCGTCAAACTGCGATCACTTCAGCGTCGACAGAAACTCCACCAGGTCGCGCAGCTCCAGCGGCGTGACGTGCTTGGTCATGTCGTCGGGCATGGCCGATTTGCCGGGGCGGCGATCTTCGATCGTGTCCTTGGCCACCGTGACGATGTTCCCCTCGGCCGTGACGATGCGGACATTTCGCGCGTCCTCCTGGCGGATGATGCCGCTGTGCACCTTGCCGTCGTCGGTTATCAAGAGCACGCTTTCGAAGTTCTTGGCGATCGTCTTGCCGGGTAGCACGACCGATTCGAGCAGGTACGTGCGATCCTTCTCGGCGGCGATGCGCGAGAGATCGGGCCCCACGTCGCCGCCCACTCCTTCGACTTTGTGACATCGCACGCACGACGTTTCAGCCCGACGGAACACCTCGCGGCCGCGATCGGCGTTGCCGCCCACTAGCGCCGGGCGATACGCCGCCAACGGATCGTCTTTGGGCAGCGATTGTTCGTAACGAGCCAGTAGCTCGTTCAGCGGGTCGGTATGCCGGCTGCGGGCGGCGGCCAGCACGTCGAGCTCGGTATCGGCCGGCACCTTGTCTTTCAGCAGCTTTTGCATGGCGTCGGCCAGCAGCGTGTCGGCCTCGCCCGTTTTCATGTCGGCCAGCGTCGCCAGGGCGCGTTGCCGCTCGATCACGCTCGCGCCCGTCGTTGCCTCGCGCAACAAGGAAAGCGCCGCCTGGGGATTCACGTGCGCCAGCACGTCGCGGCTGGCGGCCCGCAATTCGGGCTGGTCGGCGTCGAGCGCCGAGCGGGCAACGTCTTCCAACTTGCCGTAGCGCAGCGACTCCAGCGCGGTAAGCGCTTCGGCCCGCGCCGATCCCGTTTGGGAACGGTCGGCGTACAGCTCCAACAGCACCGGCACCACTTCGGTGATGCCCAGCTTCGCCGCCACTTGCAGCGCTTCTCGTCGAACCGGCGCGGGGGCCGACACCAAGCCCGCGAGTTCGGCGCGAACCGCCTGTGACGCCGGCTGGGACGAGCGCTCGGCAATCGGCCGCCACATGCCTAGCACGCGATCGCGCGACGAGGGCTTTTGCCAATCGGCGAGCATCCGCAGCGATTCAATTCGCATGTCGGCCGGCATGTCAGAGCGGGCGGCGAACGCAGCGAGTAGGGCCGCGTTTTCCTGCTGACCCAATCGGTAGTTGGCGGCTAGCACGCGGCGCAGAAGTGGATCGGACGGAACCGGCCGTTCGATCAGCGCCGCCAACTCGGCCATCGCGTCGCTGATCGGCACGTCGTAAATGGCGCGCGCCGCTTCGAGCACGATGGGCGCTTGCCCGTCGTTGAGCCACAGCGCCGCCAGCGGCGAACCGAGCCGCCGCATCGCCAACAGGGCACCGAGCCGCACCGCTGGAAGCGGGTTCTCCGCCGCGTCGGCCAGCACGCCGTTCTGATTGCCGATGCCCACCAAGCCCAT
>CAYQAJ010000267.1:3179-6986 GCA_964415245.1 uncultured Pirellulaceae bacterium
ACGCGAGCGAGCAGGTTTTCGCTGCGTGCGGCCGCTTCGCGTAGTTGTGTGAGACCATAAGCCTCGCGCCCCACCAACGCGAATTGCGCTTCCTGGCGAATGCGGCGGTCGGCATGCGCCAGTAGCGCCACCAACTCCTTCGTCGAACGGTCGGAAAGCCCGTTGGCGATCATCTCGCGCACCTGGCGCACCGTGGCGTCGTCGGTCTTCGTCGGGTCGAAGAAGCGGTAGATGCGTCCCTTCCCCTCGCCGTTCCACCCGTTCACCCAGTCGCTCAAGTAAATGGCGCCATCGGGTCCGAACGCCACGTCGGTCGCCAGCACGTTCCAGATCAATTCCTGCTGATCGACCAGCTCGAAGAACGCCCCCTTGGGCTTCACGCGAAGCGAGCGCACCCCGCTGCCCGCAGGGCCGCCGCGAAAATCGACCAGCAAAAACCGGCCCTGAAAGTCGTCGGACAATCCCGTTCCGGGGTAATACGCCAAACCCGATGGTCCGCTGGCGACGTTCGCCACCGGCGGAACAATAAAGGCGGGCTGCTCGTCGTTCATCGGGTGCCAGATTTTCTCACGATTGAACGGCCCGCGATCGTTCAGATATTGATACGCCATTCGCCATCCGCTGTCGCTCCCTTCAACAACGAATACCCAACGGGCCTGGTCGCCGCTGTCGGAGTTGTTGTCGCCGGTGAACAGGTTGCCGAAGTCGTCGAAGGCCAGCTCCTGCGGGTTGCGCAGGCCGGTGGCGAACACTTCGAGGTTCGAGCCATCCAGCTCGCAGCGTAACACGCCTCCTGACTCGGTATTCACGAGCTTGCGTCCCTCGGGCGTGGTCACGTTGAATCCCCGGTCGCCGATGCTGAAGTACAGCCGGCCATCGGGCCCAATGGTCAGGCCGTGCAGGTCGTGCCCGCGAAACGCCACCCGTGGGCCGAAGCCGTAGTTCAGGCTGGTCCGCACTTCCGCCCGGCCGTCGCCGTCTTCGTCGCGCAGCAGCCACAGGTTGGGGATGCAGGTGTAGTACACGTTGCCGTGGTAGGCCAGCACGCTGGCGCCGGTCCCCTCGACCACGTCGTTGAAGTGGTTGGCGAACGCGGTCGCAACGTCGGCCTGGCCATCGCCGTTGGTGTCGGCCAACACGCGGATGCGGTCGTCCTGTCGCATGTAGTCTGCAAGGTGGTCGCCCAACAGCTTCCGATGGTAGGCAAGCCGGTCGGCAATCGTGCGGGTGGCCAGGTCGGCGTCGAGCCATTGGCTGTCGTGATCGCGATTGTCGGTCACGCCTTTGCCCTGGCGAAACGATTCGCAAACGTAAATCCGCCCGTGCTCGTCGATGCTGAACGCCACCGGGTTGGCCACCAGCGGCTCGGCGGCGAACAATTCGCACCGCAGCGACCCGGGGAACCGAAACCCGGCAATCGCCTTGGCCCCCTCGTCCGAGGCGCCGCTGATCTTCGGCTGTTCCGGCTCGGGCACATCGTCGGCGGCGACCGGCAGGGCAAAGAGAGTGGGGACCGTCGCGGTGAGCACGACCAAGGTCAGCGCGATTGATGCCCGTAGACGGAAAGCGCGCGGGAAACGTGCGATGTTCATGGAAAGCTCGCGGAATGTCGGGTGGGTGACAACTCGAATAGAAGGCGGGGCACAGGGCAGGCTCAAATCCGGTGGGATTTATGCAAAGGTACAATCAAGCCGAGAGCGTGACAAGTTGCGTCGCGCCGGCGGCCGCCGTTGTTCCGGGCTCGTGCCCGGCCGATAATGAGCATCCATTGCCGTGCAGTCAGAGGTCGGTTCCCACGCGCTGGCGCGCCGCAATTCCCCTGGTCCAACCATTATGCCTGTCCACTGTGCTAAATGCGGCGAAGAGTTGTTGGGGGCGGTCAACCGCTGCTGGCGGTGCGGCACGGCGCTGGTGCCGCAGTCGGGACCGGCCGGCACTCCCCCCGTGCGCCGCGCTCCGATCGAGGTGCCGCTCGACGCCGCGGTGATCGACGACGAAACGTCGGCGGAAACCGAGGAGCCGAATGCCGGCAACGCAAGCGACGAGAGAGCGAACGGCGACGTGGCCCCTAGCGAAGCGAACGCAGAAACGGCTACCGCAACCAAGGACGCCGAGACGTACAAGACGCGCGAGTACAACGCGCCCCAACGCGACTCGGCACAAACCAACGCAGCGAAAGCGGGCGCGCCGAATGCGGCCGAGCCGAAAGAAGGCCAGCCGAATGCGAGCGCGCAGGCCAAGGGCAACGTCCGCGCCGATTCCACGCTCACCGCCACGCCGAAACCTACGCCGAGCACAGGCACCGTAACAACGGGCACCCCAAACTCTCGCTCCCCCGCATCCTCAATTTCCTACCGCCGGCGAACCGCGGCCCTGGGCGGGGCGATCGGAGCCGTGGCGTTGGGCGCGCTGGGAATTGTCAGCGCCGTACTTTTCCCGCTCGGCGGTGTGCTCACCGCGATCCTCGGCTTGGCGATGGGCCTGTGGGGTCTATTCAGCCAACGCCGCCTGCTGGCCTTCGCGGGCATTCTGCTCTGCTGCCTCGCGCTGGCGACCGGCGCGGTGCTCGGCGGCATCCAACTCTACGACGCCACGTTCCACCACCTCCCCTGGGAAAACGCCCCCGAACCCGACGTGTGGAACGATGGTTTTTAGGGGCGAGCCCGAACGCAGATGATGCTCGCGCCGATCTCCGACGCGCAGGCTGCCAGCGCCGATCCCTGACGGGCAACATACGAGACACAAGAACGCGGCGACCGGAGTGCCGCGCCCGCTTGCCAAAACGGTCTTCGTAATACCGGGCGCGCGGAGAGCGTCCGCGCCGCGGCGACGGCCAGCCGGGGGGCGTTCGCTCTCCGCGGACCGCGGATGCAAGCCCTTACGGCGCGGGGACCGGCGTCAGGATAAACGCTTCCCCCCCGCCGTTGCCGATGATCTCGCCGACCAGGTTGATCCGTTTCGGGTCGAGCAGGCCGTCCAGCCCTGCCGGCAGATCGACGATCTGCGTCTCCAGGTCGAACATTCCCAGGTCGTCGGTGTACAAAAACGATCGCTCGTCCGGAAACTGGCCGGTGAGGTATTTTCCCACGACGTCGCCCAGGTCGTTGACACCCACGGCCCAACTATCGTTCCAAGTCCGCGTAGTGGCCAGGGTTCCCAGATTGAGCATGCCGCTCCCGTCCGTGAAACGAAAGGCTCGAGTATTTTCGTTTCCCTTCTTGGGCTCCGCATCGGCTACTCCCACCACCTGGCCAAGATTGTTCATGTCGGATGCCTGAGCAAAGCCACTGTTGTCGTTCTTCAGCGTCCCCAGGTCCTGCATGGCGCCGGTAGCAGTGTCGTAACGCCAAGTGCGGTCGTCGCCGGAGGTATGGGCATATCCGGCCAATTGAATGTCGCCGCCCACTCGGTCGTTGATGGCGGATACGAGGGTATCATCTCCCGCAAAGATGCCCAAATCGACGAGGCCGTCCTCGGGTGTCCACAAGAATGCGTGATACACTCCGCCGAAAGCGACGTGGCCCCCCACGTCACCATCGTTGTTGATCGCCGCGACTTGAGCCCCCTGGTTGGGCGTGGGGATACCCAAGTCCTCAATTGTCCCGAAGGTCTCCCCCGCCCCCGGCGGCGTGAAGCGATAGGCGACTTGTTCGGAGCTGCCAGACCGAGTTGCCATTCCCACGATTTGCCCCGAGTCGTTGATATCGCGTGCGCTAATCAGAATCCAACCGTTGCCGGGTTCGAAGCTGTCAATGAACGCTCCCGGATCCACGTCGTTGGGGCCCTGGTACGCGAGGACCTGGTCGG
>CAYQAJ010000268.1:0-6968 GCA_964415245.1 uncultured Pirellulaceae bacterium
AAATTGCGTCCGGCGGGTCCCAGGATGACGGCGCGGCCCCCGGTCATGTATTCGCAGCCGTGGTCGCCGACGCCTTCGACGACGGCCCACGCGCCGCTGTTGCGCACGCAGAACCGCTCGGCGGCGCGTCCGCGGAAAAAGGCGCGGCCCCCGGTGGCGCCGTACAGTACCACGTTACCCACCAACATGTTCTCCTCTGCCACAAAACCGCGGGCGCTCGGCGGGTAGACAATAAGCTGTCCGCCCGACAGCCCCTTGCCGACGTAGTCGTTGGCGTCGCCTTCCAGCTCGAGCGTGACGCCGCGGGCCAGAAACGCGCCGAAGCTTTGCCCCGCCGAGCCGTGGAACTTGATGTGAATGGTGTCGTCGGGCAAACCCTGGTGGCCCCGTTTCTTGCACAGCGTGTGGCTGAGAATCGTGCCCACCGTACGGTTGGTGTTGACGATGGGTAGTTCCAGCCGCACCTTCTTGCCGCTCTCCAGCGCCGGGGCGGCCAGCTCGATCAGCTTGTTGTCGAGCGCGTGATCGAGACCGTGATCCTGCTTCGTCGTGCAGTACACGCTCACCCGCTCGTGCGGCTTGTGCGCGGGAGCGAGGATGGGCGTGAGGTCCAGCCCGTCGGTCTTCCAGTGGCGAATGGCCTCGTCGGCCGCGAGCGCGTCGACGCGGCCGATCATTTCGTTCATTGTGCGGAAGCCCAGCTCGGCCATCACCTCTCGCGCGTGCTCGGCCACCAGGAACAAGTAGTTCATCACGTGCTCGGGCTGGCCGGTGAATTTCTTACGCAGCACGGGGTCTTGCGTGGCGATGCCGACCGGGCAGGTGTTGAGATGGCACTTGCGCATCATGATGCAGCCCAGCGTGATGAGCGGGGCGGTGGAAAAGCCGAACTCCTCGGCTCCCAACAGGGCGGCGATGACCACGTCGCGGCCCGTTTTCAGGCCGCCGTCGGTTTGCAGCACCACGCGGCTGCGCAGATCGTTGAGCACGAGCGTCTGATGGGTCTCGGCGATGCCCAGTTCCCAGGGGAGACCGGCGTGCTTGATGCTGGTCAAGGGCGAGGCGCCGGTTCCGCCGGCATCGCCGGAAATGAGAATGTGGTCGGCGTGCGCCTTGGCGACACCGGCGGCGATGGTACCCACTCCCACTTCCGACACGAGTTTCACGCTGATGCGAGCCGAGGGGTTGGAGTTTTTCAAGTCGTGAATGAGTTGGGCCAGGTCCTCGATGGAGTAGATGTCGTGGTGCGGCGGGGGACTGATGAGTCCCACGCCGGGCGTCGAGTAGCGGATGGTGGCGATGATTTCGTCGACTTTGCGTCCGGGCAGTTCGCCCCCTTCGCCCGGCTTGGCCCCTTGCGCGATTTTGATCTGCAGCTCATCGGCGTTGGTGAGGTAGCCGATCGTGACGCCGAACCGCCCGGATGCCACCTGCTTGATGGCGGAGCGGCGGGGGTTCATTGCACCATCGGGCAGCGGGGCATATCGCTGGGGGTCTTCGCCCCCTTCACCGGTGTTGCTCTTGCCTCCCAGGCGGTTCATGGCGATCGCCAGGGATTCGTGCGCCTCGGCCGAGATCGAGCCGAAGCTCATCGCGCCGGTGCAGAACCGTTTGACGATCTCCGACGCGGGCTCGACCTCTTCGAGCGGGATCGGTCCTCCCGCCGCGCCGGGGCGGATTTTCATCAAGCCGCGGAGCGAGCAGCGAGTCCGCTCGTCTCGGTCGGTATGCTCGGCGAAACGGCGGTACGCCTCGCGGCTATTGCCTCGAGCGGCGATCTGCAAATCGGCGATTGCCTGGGGATCCCAGGCGTGGCGCTCTCCCTCGGCCCGCCAGTGGAACTCGCCCATGTTGGGCAGTGCGGCAAGCCGGCCGTTTTCTTGGGCGGGATAGCCCAACGTGTGGCGGCGAAGCGCCTCGCGAGCAAGCACCTCGAAATCGACGCCCTGCACGCGGCTGGCGGTGCCCGTGAAGCAGCGGTCGATCACTTCGTCCTTCAGCCCCACGGCCTCGAAAATCTGCGCCCCCTTGTACGACTGCAGCGTCGAGATGCCCATCTTGGCCATCACCTTGAGCATTCCCTTGGCCACGCCCTTGCGATAGATGGCCACGACCTTCGCGTCGTCGGAGAATGTTTTGGCATCGAGCAAGTCGTCACGCCGCGCCTGCCACAAAGCCTCCAACGCCAGATACGGATTGATGGCGTCGGCGCCATAGCCCACCAGCAGGCAGTGATGGTGCACTTCGCGGGCCTCGCCGGTCTCCAGCACCAGCCCGAGCCGCGTACGCTTGGCCTTGCGAACGAGGTGATGGTGTACGGCGCCGCAGGACAACAGCGAGCTGAGCGGCACGCGGTCGTGCGCGATCTTGCGATCGGAAAGAACGACGAAGCTGTATCCCTCGTCGATGGCCGATTCTGCCTCGCGGCAGACGCGATCCAGGGCGTCGGTCATGCCCTTGGCGCCGTGTGCGCGGGGGAAAGTGATGTCGATGGTTTTGGTCTTCCAACCGCCGAGGTCGAGGTGCTGAATGGCGGCCAGCTCTTCATTGGTGACGATGGGGTGCGGCACCAGCAGCCGGTGCGAGTGCCGCGGCGTAGTTTGCAACAGGTTGCACTCCGGCCCGATGTAGCACTCCAGCGACATGATGATCTCTTCGCGGATCGAGTCGATGGCCGGGTTGGTCACCTGGGCGAAGAGCTGCTTGAAGTAGTCGTAAAGCATCCGCGGCTGGTCGCTCAGACAGGCCAGCGCCGAATCGTTGCCCATCGAGCCGACGGGATCGCGCGATTCATGCACCAGCGGCAGCAGCATGAACTGCATCGTCTCGAGCGTGTAGCCGAAGGCTTGCATCCGAGGAAGCAGCGTTTCGGGGCAGAAGCCGTGCGGCTCCTTACCCGGGCGCAGGTCCGCAAGCTCCACCCGCTCGTCGCGGAGCCACTGGCCGTACGGCCGACGGGCGGCGAATTCATGCTTGAGCTCGTCGTCGGGGATGAGCCGCCCCTGCTCGAAATCGACCAGGAACATCCGCCCCGGTTGCAGCCTCCCCTTGGCCTTCACGATAGCCGGATCGACCGGCAGCACGCCCACCTCGCTGGCCATGATCACGCGGTCGTCGTGGGTGAGGTAGTAGCGGCTGGGACGCAGCCCGTTGCGATCAAGCACCGCGCCGATGTAGTGGCCGTCGGTGAAGGCGATGGAGGCCGGTCCGTCCCACGGCTCCATCAGGCACGAGTGATACTCGTAGAAGGCTCGCTTCTCCTCGGACATGGTTTCGTGTTTCTGCCACGCCTCGGGAATCATCATCATGACGGCTTCCTGCAGCGAGCGGCCCGTCATGAGCAGGAATTCGAGCACGTTGTCGAACGTGCCGGAGTCGGAGCAATCGGGCTCGACCACCGGAAACAGCTTCGGCAGCTCGGCGCCGAACGAGTCGCTGCAGAGGACGCCCTGCCGCGCTTGAATCCAGTTGATGTTACCGCGGAGCGTGTTGATCTCGCCGATGTGGCACATGAAGCGGTTGGGCTGAGCGCGATCCCAACTGGGAAACGTGTTGGTCGAGAACCGCGAGTGCACCATGGCCAAGTGGCTGGTGTAGTCGGCGTCGGACAGGTCGGGGAAATAGGGCACAAGCTGGTGCGAGGTGAGCATGCCCTTGTAGATGAGCACCTTGCTCGACAGCGAGCAGAAGTAGAACATCAGCGATTGAGTCAACCCGCTTTCCTCTCGCAGCATGCGGCTGGCTCGTTTGCGTATCAGGTAGAGCTGCCGCTCGAACGAGTCGCCTTCGAAGCCGTCGGCGGCGGCGATGATGAGCATCTCGATGTGGGGCGCGCAGGCCCGCGCCGTGGGACCAATGTCCGCTTCGTCCGGGGCGGTGGGCACGAGCCGCCATCCGACGAGCTTCTGCCCCTGCTCGGCGACAATTTTGCCGACGACCTGCCGGCAATGCTCGCGCTCGCCTTGATCGCGGGGAAGGAACACGACGCCCGCCCCGTATTTGCCCGGCGAGGGCAGACGGGCGCCGAACTCTTGGTGGGCGACCTTCGCCAGAAACTCGTGCGGCAGGGCGGTGAGGATGCCTGCCCCGTCGCCCGTGTTGGGCTCGCACCCGCAGGCGCCGCGGTGGAACATGTTCCGCAGCACCTGCTCGGCGTCGAGGAGAATCTGCCGACTGCGGACTCCCTTCACGTGGGCGACAAAGCCCACGCCGCAGCTATCCTTCTCGTTTGCCGGGTCGTAGAGCCCCTGCCGGGGCGGAAGCCCTACCCTGGGTTGTTCGCTCATGCGCTGGTCCTAACCGTCCAGATGCTTTTCACCAATCGTCGCCCTGTAGCTTCCCTGGAATCGTGTCTCGTCGTAAGCGTTTTTCGAAAGCCCGAAAAGGCTGCGAAGAGATAGTATGTTCGTGCCTTTGTAACCGTGAGGGGCGCTACTACGCGTGAGAGACGCGTGCAGTGCGCGCCCTACTCGCAGCGCTCGAAGTGGATGGGGCTGACTCCGCCGCGGTACGGGAGTGGTCGGCCTTGCTGCCAATTTCTTCGTTCCTACCACCTTCCCGATTGCCTGTTTTGTTGTTGCCGGAGCCATTGCTTCCGCCTGGCGAGCGCTCGGGCCGCCACGTGCCGTTTCCGCCGCCGGCCGAGGCGTCGCTGGCTTCCTCTTGCAGCAGCTTAATGAAGCGGCGGGCCGTCTTGCCCAGCTCCTTACCGCGACGGTGAATGATGCCCACCGGCCTGTGCAAGGGAACTCCTTCCAAGGGCCGCGCCACCAGCGTGCCCGCCTGCACTTCATGGAGAACTGTCGGCTCGGGCAGCAAACTCACGCCGGCGTCGATCTCAATGGCCCGCTTAATGGTCTCGATATTGTCGAACTCCATGACGACGTGCACGTCGATGCGATGCGTGGCCAGCACGCGGTCGATTTCGTGACGGATTTCCAGCTCGCGGTCGAACCCGATGACGTCCACGCCGTCCAATGCCGCAAGGGGCACCGATCGCTTTGCGGCCAACGGATGCGACGAAGCCGCCACCAGAACCATCGGCTCCTCGCGCCAGGCGATGGCTTTGATCGTTCGCGACGATTTGGGGTAGCTCACCAGTCCCAGGTCTACCTCGTCGCATTCCACCAACTCGTATACGCGACGGGGATGCTGGTACTGAATGCGGACGTTGGCCTTGGGGTGCTGGCTCATGAACTCTTGCACCAGGCGATTCATGTGGCTGAGCCCCACGGAATAGATGGAAGCCACGCTCACCCGCCCCGCCACGTCCTCGTGGAACGTGCGGACCTCCTCTTCCAGGGCGTAGTACCGCTGCACCAGGCGGCGGCAGCCTTCGTAGAACACGTCCCCCTCGGGGGTGAGGACGAAGGGGCGCTTCGACCGGTCGATCAGCCGCGCTCCCAAAATGTGCTCGAGCTGCTGCACCATCTGGCTGGCGCCCGACTGGGAAATGCCGTTTTCGGCCGCCGCGCGCGAAAAGCTGCGTCGGCCCACTACGTCGCAGAACACCTTGAGCGACTTGACGTGCATGGGAGAGGTGAATCTCGATTACGAATTGGAATACAGAAGCGACACTTAATCAATATCGAAGATGATACAGTAGACATTCGCCGGGAAGGTGTCAATCGTCTGACCCGGGGATTTCGCGGGGGATTGCGATCCCCCCGTTCGGGTGGGGGATTTGTCGGCGGTGCGTTCGGAGCGCGCTGGCCGCAAGCGACATGGATCGTACGGGGAGGGGCTTGGCGCTGAGGGCGCCAAAGTACGGAGGTTCGCCGCGAAGCGGAGCGCGTTCACGGCGAAACCGCAAGCGACGGTGCGAAACCGCGCTAGGTAGGCGGCGCATTGAGGTCGCGTGTCGGCGCGCGCCGTAGGGAGGTGGAAAGAAGTGAGGCGGCGGCTAAGCGTCTTCTTCGTCGCCCGCGTCGGCCGAGGCGGATGCGGGCTCGGCCTGCTCGGCAGTCTCCTCGCCACTTTCCTCATCTTCGAGTGTATCGTCGGTGAAGGCCGGCTTCTCGCTCTTCTGAAGCACCCGGTCGTGAACGCCGACCAGCTCGAGGATGGCCCGGGTCCCCGCGTCGCCCAGGCGCGGAGTGGCCAGACGTAGCACGCGGGTGTAGCCGCCATTGCGGTCGGCAAATCGGGGGGCGATCTCGTTGAATAGCACGCTCACCGCTTGCTTGTCGCCCAACAGGCGGAGCACGTGGCGGCGGGCAGCGACAGATGGGGCCATGGCGCGATTCCACTGTTGCCACTTGTCGCTGCCGCGCCACTCTTTCCACTCGGCGCTATTGCGATTGGCGTCGGTGGCATGGGCGCCGGCATTTTCCTCGTGTATCAGCGAATGGCGGGCCAGGGTGATGCACTTCTCGACAAGCGGGCGAACTTCCTTTGCCTTTTGCAGCGTGGTGACGACGCGCCCCTTCACCTTGGGGGCGTTGTCGTCGTGCGTTGCATCGCGCTCGGTGAGAAACAGGCTGCTCGCCAGATTCTTGAGCATGGCGCTGCGGTGGCTGGAGCTGCGGCCCAGCTTGCGGCCTCGTTTGCGGTGTCGCATGGTCGTTGACCGGCGTAATTCAGTTCGGGAATTGTTTTGCCCGTGGTATGGTCGGGAGACCATGCCACAACCGTGTTACTCAGCGTGCTGCCGGCGTGGGGGGAACGCGCATCCCCAGGTGCAGCCCCATTTCGGTCAGTTTTTCCTTCACTTCGGTCAGCGTCGTATCGCCGAAGTTGCGCACTTCCAACAGCTCGTCCTCGGAGCGCTGCACCAAATCGCGCACCGTAGCGATGTTTTCCGATTCCAAGCAGTTGGTCGCCCGAACCGATAGCTTCAGATCGACGAGGGACATGTTGAGCTTGGATTCCAGAATGGCATCGGTGCCCCCGGCGGCGCGGGCCTGCGCGTAGACACGGGGGCCCAGCTCGGCGTACTGCACGAAGGGGGTGAGGTGCTTGCGCAAAAT
>CAYQAJ010000269.1:0-6962 GCA_964415245.1 uncultured Pirellulaceae bacterium
TGGGCATGTGCCTGATGGCGTCGGCCAACCACTTGCTGATGGTGTTCCTGGCGGTGGAGATGGCCAGCGTTCCCTCCTACGTGCTGGCCGGGCTTTTGCGAGGGCGACGGACTTCGAGCGAAGCCGCGCTCAAGTACTCGGTGTACGGGGCGGGAGCGGCAGGCGTCATGCTCTACGGAATCAGCCTGGCCGCGGGTCTTCTGCACACGGCCCATCTGCCCACGATGGCCCAGCAGCTTTCGCTGCGGCTGCCCGACATGATCGCCCACGAGCCGGGGTCGGTGATGGTGCTGGCGCTGGCCGGGCTGCTGATCATGGTGGGGCTGGCGTTCAAGCTGTCGGCCGTGCCGTTCCACTTTTGGTGTCCCGACGTGTTCGAGGGAGCCACGGCCGAGGTGAACGCATTCTTGAGCGTGGCCTCGAAGGGGGCGGCGCTGGCGCTGTTGGTGCGTGTGGTGATCGGGTTCAGCGTGATCGTTCCACACGGCGTGGCGCCGGGTGAGCGCAGCGCGGCACGCGAAACCGCTGGAGAAGTGGCGCGGATAGATGGCGCCGCGGAGCGCGAAACCGCAAGCGGTGTGGCGGCTGGGGAGAAGACGGATACCGAAGAGAAGTCGCCCGTGTCGTTCGTGTCGCTCGCACAACAGGGCGACGCGGCAGCGGACTCGCCAACTGAATCGGACACAACTGACAACGGACAACTGACAACTGACAAAGAACCCGCCGAGAGTGCATCCACTGCAAACAGCGATGCGCCTGCCGTTTCCTCCTCCTCCCTCGCACCTGTCCGCGACTTCCTCGCCAAGCTGGTTGCCTTTCTGGCTGTTATCACCTGTACGTTCGGCAATTTGGCCGCGTACGGCCAAACGAATATCAAGCGGCTGATGGCCTATTCGACCATCGCCCACGCGGGCTACATGATGATGGCAATTCCCGCGCTGTTGGCCGCGGCCGGCGTCGACCCGGCGGTGGGGCAAAAGGCCGTGTCGGCCCTGTGCATCTACCTGGGCGTGTACTTGTTCATGAACCTGGGCGCGTTCGCGGTCATCGCTTTCTTGCGCAACGCCATGGGGAGCGAGGAGATTTCCGATTACGCCGGGCTGATCTACCGCTGCCCGCTCACGGTGATCTCGCTGTCGATCATCCTGCTGAGCCTGATCGGCCTGCCGCCTTTGGCCGGGTTCATCGGTAAGTTTGCCGTGTTCGCCGCGCTGGTCGATTCGTATCGGGCCACCGCCGCGGCCGGCACGCCGCAGTTTTATCTGCTCGCCGTGCTTTTGATCGGTGGCATCAACACGGCCATCAGCCTGTTCTATTACCTGCGGGTCGTCAAAACGATGACCATGGACCCCGAGCCGCGCGAGCGCCGGCCGATCGCGTTTTCCGACGTTTCCCTGCAAGGGGCGTACGTGTGGCTGTTCGGCGCGCTGCCTACCGTCGTGCTGTTCTTCGCCTGGAACCAGCTTAGCGAGCTGGCCAACGCCGCCGCGCGGCACCTGCTGCACTAACCGCCCGAATCCTCATCCTTGCGCTCAGGCGCGACCGGCATGAACTCCGACGCCACCAACCGCGTGCTCGACCGCCTGCGGGCGATTCACGCCTACTCGTTGCCGATGTACCTGAGCTATGCCGCGCCCTGGTGGCACGAAGGGGACGAAGCGGCCCGCGAAACGCTGGCCCACATCGTGACCGACCAGAAGGAAATGATCGACCGCATCGGCAGCATGATTGTCGAGGGCGAAGGGGCGGTCGAGCCCGGCGAATTCCCCATGGAGTTCACGAGTTACAACGACCTGTCGATGGACTATCTAGTGGGCAAGATGATCGAGCACCAGGAGCGCGATGTGGAGGCCATTGAGCGATGCGCGGCGCAGTTGGCGCATGATCCGATGGCCAAGGCTCTGGCCGAGGAATCGCTGGGCGCCGCCAAGGGGCATCTCGATTCCTTGCGCGAGCTGCGCACTCAGCCGGATCCGGTCAGCGCGGCGTAACAAAGTAGGTCCTGCTTGCCGAGCAGGACCTTGCCCGCGGCTGTGCAATGCGCCACGATCAACTCGCGTTCGGGACACGGGACGTACCAGCGGCGCCAGGTCCCGTCCGGCAGACGGGACCTACTATCATTATGATCCTCTTCGACACGCACCTGCATCTGGACGACGAGCAGTTCGATGGTGTAGTCGATGGCGTGGTCGAGCGGGCTCGGGCGGCCGGCGTAACGACCATCGTCACCGTCGGCACCACGGCCGAGTCGAGCGTCCGCTGCGTCGAGTTGGCGCAGCGCTACGAGGGAGTGTACGCGGCCGTCGGCATCCAGCCGAATTACGCGGCCGAAGCGGCAGAGGGCGACTGGGACCGCATCGTCGAGCTGGCCGGCAAACCCAAGGTGGTGGCTTTGGGCGAAACGGGGCTCGACCGGTACTGGGATCACTCGCCGTTCGAACTGCAACAGCGGTACTTCGACCTGCACATACGGCTATCGCAGCAGATCGGCCTGCCCTTCATCGTGCACATGCGCGACTGCCAGGACGAGATGCTCGCGGCGCTTGCCGAAGCGCGCGAGCGCGGGCCGCTGTCGGGCGTCATGCACTCGTTCACCGGCGATGCCGCGATGGCCGAGCGGTGCGTCGAGCTGGGCATGTACGTGAGCTTCGCGGGCATCGTCACGTACAAGAAGTCGGGCGAGCTGCGCGAAGTGGCGGCGCGGGTTCCCGACGACCGCATCTTGATCGAGACCGACGCGCCCTATTTGTCGCCGCACCCCTGCCGCGGACAGCGGCCCAACGAGCCGGCGCTGTTGGTGCACACCGCCGCGTGTATCGCGGAAGTGCGCGGGATGACGGTGGAAGCGTTCGCGGCGCTTAGCACGGCGAATGCACGGACGTTGTTCGCGCGTTGTCGCGAAACCGCGGGAGAATAGCGCGCTGGCGGAGCGCGCTGGCCGCAAGCGGGTTGCTTAGCCCACCACCACCGCGCTTCATCCCTTTCGATCCCGACGAGGTAGGTAGTTCCGCAGGAAGGTCGCGCACTGGCGCAGCGCCAATCGCCGCGATTCGAGCGAGCCCTCGTACACCCGGTCTTCCACCTCCACACAAACCGGGCCTCGGTACCCGGCATCGCCTAACACCGAGAAGAACCGCCCCCAGTCGACTTTCCCCATGCCGGGCAGCTTGGGCCGATGGTACTCCAGCGGCGTGGCCAGAACGCCCACGTCGTTCAGTCGGTGCCGATCGACCCGTGCGTCCTTGGCGTGCACGTGGTAGATGCGGTCGGCGAAGTCGCGCAGCGGCGCGATGGGGTCCATCTGCTGCCACACCAGATGCGAAGGATCGTAGTTGAGCCCAAAGTTGGGACTGGGAATGTCGCGAAACATCCGCCGCCAGATCGCGGGGCTCGTGGCGAGATTCTTTCCGCCAGGCCACTCGTCGCCCGTGAACAGCATGGGGCAGTTCTCGATGCCGATGTTGACCTGCTGCGCTTCGGCAAACTCGACCAGCGGCTTCCATGTGTCGAGGAACTTCGCCCAATTGGCGTCGACCGATTTCGTCCAGTCGCGCCCCACGAACGTGTTCATCTGCCCGATGCCCAGGACCGCCGCCGCGGCGATGACGCGGCGAATGTGGGCCACCGCCAGCTCGGCCTCGTCCGCATCGGGCGAGAGCGGGTTGGGGTAATAGCCCAGTCCGCTGATCGTTACTCCGTACTTTTCCGAGAGCCCCTTTACCTCGGCCGCGGCCGCCTTGTCGAAATCCGTGACGTCGACGTGCGTCACGCCGGCGTACCGACGCTCCGCCTTGCCGGCCGGCCAGCACATCAGCTCGACGCAGTCGTAGTCGAGCTCGGCCGCCGTGGCGAAGACTTGCTCCAGCGTCAGATCGGGCAGGATGGCGCTGACAAACCCCAGTTGCATCATCGTTCGTTCTCCAGATCGACCCACCGCTCTTCGCGATGACTCCGCAGAATCGCCTCGCACAGCCGAACCTCGCGATGGCCGTCGGTGCGTTCCTGTCGCGTCGGCGTCGCCTTGTTTTACCGTCTGGCGACGCCCTTTTCGACCTCCGGTCAATGACTGGCTAACCGCAGCACTTTTCCTTGCAAAGGGCTGCGGCTCCCCGCGATCGCCGGGGTGATTGTTCGAGCCAGCGGCGAGCGGTGTCCGAAAACTTTGACCAGAGGCCTCGGTCTGTGATAGAATTCGCGAAGGTTGAGGACATTTTCCATGCCCTATCAATTCCCCCCCGAAGTCGACCAACTCGTGAAGCAGCAGATGGCGACCGGGGCGTACCAGTCGGAGGACCAACTGCTCGTCGATGCCCTGCACGCGCTGACGCAGCGCAATGCCGATCTCGCGGCTGTGCATGAGGCAATTCGGGACATGGACGGCGGCGATACAGGGCGGCCCCTCTCCGAGGTTGCGGTAGAAATCCGCGGCAAACACGGCTGGTCTGAGCACTGATGCGCTACCAGGTGCTGCTCCTCCGCCGCGCCGAGCAGGAGCTGCGCGACGCCGCGGACTGGATTGCCGAGCACTCGCCCAGCGCGGCGCAAAGATTGTTCAACGGCTTTGTCGAGGCGCTCTGTACTCTGGATCGTGATCCGCAACGATGCGGCTTGGCGCCGGAAAGTGCGTCGTCGCGATACGAGTTGCGGCAGCTCATCTATCGGCCAAAAACCGGACGTGCCTATCGCGCCGTTTTTACAATTGCCGGAGATCAGGTGCGCATCCTCCGCATTCGCGGCGCAGGGCAGGACTTGCTGCCTGCGGAGGACTTCGGCTGATGGACAGGTCAGCCACGCCCATCAGAATAGCCGGAGCTGTGCTGCATCGAGGCGTGAGCGGAATAGGGATGTATCGAGCGGCGGGTGTTTGCCGTCGAGATGATTGCGGCGGGCGAAGAGCTTGAACGTGGCGCGGATTTGGTCGGCGGCGAAACCGCTGCCCTTCATGCGGTCGCCGAACTTCGCGCTGTTGAGCTTGCCGCCGCGCGTGGAGCGGATCATCGACTCGATGCGCCGCTGTTTCGACGGTACGGCGCGGGCCAGCCAGTCCTGAAAAACGGGGCGCACCGCCAAGGGTAGACGCAATAGCACGTAGCCCGCCCAGCGGGCGCCCGCGGCGCTTACCTCGCTCAGGATCGCGGGAATCTCCACGTCGTTCAGGCCGGGGATCACCGGCGCTACCAGCACGCCCGTGGGAATGCCGGCGGCGCTCAGCTCGCGAATGGCGCGCAATCGAACGGCTGGGCTGCTGGTGCGCGGTTCCATCACACGGGCCAAAGGCGCGTCGAGCGATGTAACGCTCAGATTCACGTGCACGATGTTCAGCCGGGCCATCTCGGACAAGAGATCGAGGTCGCGCGTCACCAGGGCGTTCTTGGTAACGATGCACACCGGCTGACGCGCAGCGAGCGCCACCTCCAGGCACCCGCGCGTGAGTCGAAAGTGGCGCTCGGCCGGTTGGTAGCAGTCGGTTACGCCCGAGAGCATGATCGGCTCGCACTGCCACTTGTCGCGGGCGAGCCACTGGCGCAACAGCTCGGGCGCCCGCCGCTTGACGAGGATGCGGCTTTCGAAGTCGATTCCCGCGCCCAGGCCGAGGTACTCGTGCGTCGGCCGGGCATAGCAGTAACTGCATCCGTGCGCGCAGCCGCGGTAGGGATTCACGCTGTAGCGAAAGGGAATGTCGGGGCTGTCGTTCTCGCTGACGATCGAGCGGGAATCGTCGTCGAAGTACTCGGTGCGGAGCGTGGGGAGAGGCGCGTCGGCGTCTTCAGGATCGAGGTGCTCGAAGTCGTCGTCGATGCTGATCCGCTCGAAGCGATTGGGCGGATTGGCCTGCGCTCCGCGTCCTTTGAGATGCGAGACAGAACCGATTTGGGGCGAATGCGGCGCGGACATGGCACGAATCCGCGAGGAAAATGCGGAGCGCGTGGAGTCGCACTGTACTGTTCTTTTGTATAGATTGGCGCGTGGGATGTGTCAAGCGGTTGCTGCATCTGGGGCATGACGGTCTGGATTCCCGCATTCGCGGGATTGACACACGTTGGCTAACGCCGTCTCGATCCCAGCAACTTCGGCTCGTAGTCGGGGCGGCCGGCGAGTCGGGCGATCTCGCGCATGGCGCGAAGCGTGATCTCTTCCAGCACGCATCGATCTTCGCCGCGGTCGTAGTACTCGTTCAGGTACAGGGGCTGCCCGATCTTCACGCGGACCCGCGCCGGCGTGAAAAACGGACCCAGCACGGTGTCCGTGTAGGGCATCCCTTCGACGTAGCAGGGGACGATGGGCACCCGAGCCCGCAGCGCCACCAGCGCCGCTCCCGAATGCGACGGCAGCAGCAAGTCGGACGAACGGTTGATGCGACCCTCGGGAAACATGCCCACCAACTTGCCGTCGGAGACGAGGCGCATGGCGGTACGCACCGAGGCGGTGTCGATTCCGCTGCGCGACGTGGGGATGGCCCCGAAGAACCACAACAGTCGGCCCAGGATGGGGCGGCGGTAATACTCCTTGGCCACCATCCAGTGAATGACGCGGCGGACGGCGGGCTGAATGACGAAGGGGTCGGCACTGGTGCGGTGGTTGGCGACGAGCACGGCGCCCATGTCCGGCGGAATGGGCAATCGGTCGGATACCTGCGCCCGCCACAGCAGCCGCGCGACGAGCACATCGAACCCGTAGGCGAGCGATAAGGGAACGGAGAGCGGGCTGCGGATGAGCGCCACGACGCCCCAGACGCAAAGTGCCGTGGCGACGAGCAGCAGTGCCAGGGCGGCCACGAGATCAGCCAACGGATCGGGCGACATGAAGCCAGACGCGGGGACGCGAGGACACGGGGACGCGGAGACGCCGGGACACGGGGATTATTGGTATACAGTATTCTGCCGGCTGGCAACGGACAACGGGCCGGATTCCCGCCTGCGCGGGAATGACGATGGCGCAAATAAAAGCCCCGGCCTTCCGGC